>CADAPG010000090.1 GCA_902789675.1 uncultured Eubacteriales bacterium | reverse complement strand
TTCGCCGTTCCACGCGGAGGCGATCCGGCGCTTTGCGGCGTCGCCGCTCTTTGCCCGCATGGCGGCTTCGGCGCGCGTCGAGCGCGAATGGAGCTTCCTTTGCCCCATGCCCGCAAAACGGCTTCTGCCCGATGCGGATTCCGACGGGTCGATCCTGCTGCAGGGCGTGATCGACGCGTGCTTCCTGGAGGACGGTGCATGGGTGCTGCTCGATTATAAGACCGACCGTGTGACCGGCGATCCCAAAGAATACGCAAAGAAGCACGCGCATCAGGTCGCGCTGTACGCCGAAGCGCTCACAAAGCTTTCCGGCATACCGGTCAAGGAAAGGGTCATCGTGCTGCTCGGCGCAAACGCGGAGGTCGCGATATGAGGACGTACCCGGAATCGTTTTTACGGCGGATGGAAGCGCAGCTCGGCGCGGACTTTCCCGCGTTCTGCACGGCACTCAACGAGCCGCCGAAGAAGGCGCTGCACATCAATACGCTGAAAACGGACCGAACGGAACTATCGAAGCTGCTCGGCATGCCGCTGCCCGCGCTTTCCGAGAATCCGGACGGCGCGGCGGTCCCGCCCGATTTCAACCCGAACGCGACGCCGCTGCACGCCGCAGGGCTCTTCTATATGCAGGAGGCGACGGCGCAGGCGCCGGTCGCCGCGCTGACGCTTCCGGAAAACCCGGTCGTGCTGGATCTTTGCGCCGCGCCCGGCGGCAAGAGCGCGCAGCTTGCGGCAAAGATGCAGGGCGGGGTGCTGGTTTCGAACGAGATCGTTCCGTCGCGCGCGGAAGTCCTTGCGGGGAACCTCGAGCGCATGGGCGTTGTAAATGCGATCGTGACGAACGCCGAGCCGAAAACGCTCTGCGAAAAGCTTGCGCGCCGCTGCGACGCCGTGCTGGTCGACGCGCCGTGCGCGGGCGAATCCATGTTCCGCAAGGACGAACAGGCGGTACGCGACTGGTCGGAGGAGCACGTCGAAGCGTGCGCCGTGCGGCAGCGGGCGATCCTCGAGGAAGCCCAGAAGGCGGTGAAGCCCGTGCGCTCGTCGAAACGCGGCGGCTGTATCCGCATACGAGCGCGGGCGAGGGACAGTTTTTTGCGGTGCTTTTGCGCGAGGGCGAACGGACGCCGTCGGTGTTTTCGGTCGGAAAAAGCGATCGGATCCCGGCGTTCGAGGCGTTTTCGGACGCGCTGCGTCCGCTGCCGGAGGGAACGCTCCGACTTCTCAGGGACGGGCGCGCGCTGCTGTTGCCGCCCATGCCGCTTCCGCTCGAGGGCGTGAAGCTTGTGCGGGCGGGGCTGCTCCTGGGCGAGGTCAAGGGCAGCCGCTTCGAGCCCGCGCACGCGCTTGCGACGGCGGGACGCGAGACGCCGTTTCTCCGCACCTGCGCGCTCTCGTCGGACGAGGCGATGCGCTACCTTCGCGGCGAAACGCTGATGAAAGACGCGGAGAAGGGTTACGGCGCGGCGACGTACGAGGGGCATGCGCTGGGGATTTACAAAGCCTCCGACGGCATGCTGAAGAATCATTATCCGAAGGGGTTAAGACTGCTGAAATAAAGCGCTTCTGAAAATGAAACGGGACCGTGAGAATTTCACGATCCCGTTTTTGTCTGCGGATATTCAGCTCAATCGTTCGCCGCATTTGATGCAAAAGACACGTGCGACGTCGTTTTTGGTCCCGCATTTCGGACAGACCAGCGTCATGGAGTTCGCATCGGGTTTGTGCGTAACCGCTGCGGGGGCTGTTTTGGAATTCGTCTCCTTTGACTCTTGCTTTGGCTCCTGTTCACACAGCGGTCGTACGTATTTGGTACCTTCTGCGGCTTCTCCGATTGCATACACGATCAGAGAGTTGATCCATGCAGCTATGAAACCGCCGCCTGCGATCGCCAGGAAAAGCAGGAATCCGTAATCATCTGCCGTTTTCCACACAACAATACCTCCGATGATCGCACCGATGCATTCCGATAGAAAAATAACGACAGCAAGATTCTTTACCTTTTCATCGATTTTTTCAAACATAACCGCATTCTCCTTTTTTTAAATTGGATGCAACCAAACGGTAGCATTTTGAAGTCATAATACCACCGTTTGGTAGTATTGTCAAGGGAGGACAATATGTATTTCAAACGATTGGAAGAACTGCGGGTCGATCATGACCTGACGCAGCAGGACGTCGCCGCGTATCTCGGCTGTCAGCGTGAGGTTTATCGACGCTATGAAAAAGGAACAAGGTCGATCCCGGCGGATTTTCTGATCCGTCTCGCGGAGTATTATCAAGTCAGCACCGACTACATTCTCGGGAGAACGGATAAAGAATAGCGCAAAGGGAGATCTTCGGATCTTCTTTTTTATTGCACAGAGATAGCAAATACGCTATACTGAAAAAAACAATGGGGGACAGATCAATGGATCAGAGCAAATTCGAACGCTTCGACATGAAGAAGCCGCCGTGCCGCACGGCGTGGTATCTCAGACCGCTGACGTATATCCTCAGCGCGCCGGACGTGAAAAAGCACGGCGCGATCATCAAAAAGACCGGCGTGGAGGGGTTGAAGCCGCCGTATCTGCTGCTTTGCAACCACAACGCGTTTCTGGACTTCAAGGTCGCGACGAAGGCGATCTACCCCGCGCGCGCAAACTACGTCGTGGCGATCGACGGATTCATCGGGCGCGAGGGACTTTTGCGCCGCGTCGGCTGTATCTGCAAGCGCAAGTTCACCAACGATATCACGCTGATCCGGCAGCTTAAGCGCGTCGTTCAAAACGGCGACATCAACGTGATCTATCCCGAGGCGCGGTATTCGCTCTGCGGCACGACCGCGGTGCTGCCCGCGTCGCTCGGCAAGCTCTGCAAGCTCCTCGGCGTTCCGGTCGTTGCGTTCATCTGCCACGGACACCACATCAATTCGCCGTTCTGGAACCTGCATGACCGCGGCGTGAAGCCCACGGAAGCGGAGATGACCCTGCTCTTTTCGGCAGAGGAGCTGAAAAAAGCGACGCCGGACGAGATCAACGAGAAGCTCGTGCAGGCGTTTCAGTACGACGATTACGCGTGGCAGAAGGAGAAGGGGATCCGCGTGACGTACGAAAAGCGCGCGGAAGGTCTCGAAAAGGTCCTCTATCAGTGCCCCGCGTGCAAAACCGAGTTCCGGATGGCAAGTGAGGGGACGCATCTTTTCTGCAAAGCCTGCGGCAAGCGCTGGTTCTACAACGAGGACGGGAGCTTAAAAGCCGAGACCGGCGAAACGGAGTTTTCGCATATCCCCGACTGGTACGAATGGGAGCGGGAAAACGTGCGCAGCGAGGTTGAGGCGGGCACGTACGATACCGGAGAGATGCCGGTGACCGTGCGCTCGCTGCCGAACGCAAAGAAGTTCATCCTGCTCGGCGAGGGCACGATGCGGCACGACATGGACGGATTCCATGTATCCGGCACGGATCCGGACGGCGATCCGTTCTCGATGGAAAAGAGCGTGCCGTCGCTGTATTCGTGCCACATCGAGTACGAATACCTCGGCAAGTTCGGCGACTGCGTGGACCTCAATACGCTTGAGGATACCTGGTACATCTACCCGCACGACTGCGACTTTGCCGTCACCAAGATGGCGCTTGCGACCGAGGAGCTGTACTTTGCCGATTGCCGCAAAAAGGGCATTCCGGTAAAGCCCGGGCTGGCGTGAAAGGGAACCAATGGAACACGAAATGCGGCTGGATCCGGCGCCGTTCCGGATGATAAAACGCGGAGAAAAAACGATCGAGCTTCGGCTTTACGACGAAAAACGGCGGAAGATCGCCGTCGGCGACACGATCGTGTTCACCGAAACGGAGACGGGCGAGCGCATACGCGTGATCGTTACGGACCTGCATGTTTTTCCGACCTTTTCGGAACTCTACCGCGCGCTGCCGCTTTCGGAATGCGGGTATACGGAAGCGGAGCTTGAAACGGCAAGTCCCGACGATATGCTTGCGTACTACTCGTTGGAGCGGCAGAGGCAATACGGCGTGGTCGGGATCGGGATCGCGAGGCTGTGATATTTCGGGACGTCGACCCCTGAAAACCGTAGGGGAAGAGCTTATCTTCCCGTTCCGCTGTTACAATGCTGCGGCGGGCGGATGCTATCCGCCCCTACGGTCCGTTGTCGAAAAGCACGCGCTCCCTTGCCGTCTCCCCGGGGAGAAGGTGGCGCCGCAGGCGCCGGATGAGGGGAATCAATCCGGGATTCTCCGACAGGAGAATCTGCCTGAACATGCCCGCAGGGCATATATCACATCCCGCAGGGATATATCACACGCCGAAGGCGTATATCACCCGCGCGCAGCGCGGATATCACTGCGCCGCAGGCGAAAAGCACTGCGCCGCAGGCGCATGAGACAATCAGAACGGCAGAACGGCGGCGTCCGAAAGCACACGGACGCCGTCTTTCCATTCCGTCGGCAGCACGGAGACGGTGAAGGAATCGACCTTTTTGAGATCGCGCATCAGGCTCAGAAGCTCAAGCACCGACAGGCTCGAGGTGAACGCGCCGCGCGTGGCGCTTCGGAACGACGGCAGGTCCCACAGCGAAACCTTGCTGAGAAACCGCACCGCGCCGACGCCGAGCTGCGCCATGGAGGCGGCGCGGGCTTCGCCGGTCTCTTTGAGCATGTCCGAAAACGCGGCAAGATCGACGTCGCCGCCGTCCGCGGGAAGCGACGGCGCAAAGGAAAAGAACGCGTCCATGCAGGCAAAGTCCACGCACAGATACGCCTGCGCGCAGTAGCCCGTGAGGTTCTTCACTGCCCAGACGAGGTTCCAGCAGCCCTCGCGCTTGTTTTCGGTCCGCACCGTCGCGCAGGAGATCGGCGCGTCGTCCGCCTGCGAAACGACCGCGCCCTTCTTCAGCGTATAGACCTTCGCCTGCGTTTCGCACGGGATCGCGACGACGATCGCGTCCGGCGGCTTGACCCGGACAAGCAAAACGGCGACCGCTTCGCCGTTCTGCGTACCGATCGCCATGAATTCCCGGATTTCATCGTTATAGATCCCGTCCCGCGGGGAGGGAACGCTTTTCGGCTTTGCCTCCGGCGCGGGCGTTGCCGTCGGCGCGGGCGGAAGCGGCGTCGGGGGATTTGCCGCACCCTCCGGCACCAGCGGCAGATAGTACGGCGTGGGCGAGGGCGTTGCGGTCGGCTCCGGCGTAGGCGTCGGCAGTTCGGTCGGCGCCGGCGTTTCGGTTGCGGCGGGCAGAGAGGGCTCTGCGGGGATCGGATCGCTCTTGCCGTAATGCAGCAGCAGAAGCAGTCCGACGAGCAGCAGTGCAGCGACGCCGGAGAGCGTCACGATCAGAATCGTTTGTTTGCGGGTCAGGTGCATGGAAAAAACCTCCGAAGCGGGTCGTTTCCGATATTGTGTGAAAAAAGACGCGGATCTATGCGTCCGCGTCTTTCGTCTTTTGAATGTTTTCAAAGCTGCTTCAGAATCGCGTCGAGCAGCGCGTCCGCCGCAGCATCCTTGCTCATCAGCGGCAGCGCGGTTTCCCCGTCCTTTGTGATCAGAGTCAGCACGTTCGTTTCAACTGCAAAGCCTGCGCCCGGTTCCTTGACGTTGTTCGCCGCGATCATGTCGAGATTCTTCTTTTTGAGCTTTGCGCGGCTGTTTTCGAGCATGTTCTCGGTCTCCATCGAGAACCCGCAAAGGAACTGTCCGGGGCGCTTGCTCTTTCCGAGCGCATCGAGGATATCCTTCGTACGCGCAAGCGGGATCGAAAGCGCGTTGTCGCTCTTCTTGAGCTTGTTGTCGGCAACGGTCTCCGGACGGTAATCCGCTACCGCCGCCGCCTTGACGATAATATCCGCATCCGGCGCAAAGCGCGTGACCGCGTCGAACATATCCTGTGCGCTCACGACGTCGACCGTGCTGACATACGCGGGTTTTTTGAGCGCCGTCGGACCGGAAACGAGCGTTACCTCCGCGCCGCGCCGCGCCGCAGCCTTTGCGACCGCATAGCCCATACGGCCGGAGGAATGATTCGTGAGATACCGCACCGGATCGAGCGCTTCCTGCGTGGGGCCTGCGGTGACGAGCACGCGCTTGCCCGTAAGATCCTTTTCGTGCGAGACCGCGTGAAGCACGACTTCCAGAAGATCTTCCGGCTCCGGCAATCGGCCTTTGCCCTCAGAACCGCAGGCAAGATGACCCGTCGCGGGCTCGACGATCTCCCAGCCGTAATGCCGCAGCAAAGCGATGTTGTCCTGCGTGACGGGGTTTTCATACATGCCGGTATTCATCGCGGGAGCGATTGCCTTTTTGCAGCGGCAGGCGAGTACGGTCGTGGTGAGCATATCGTCCGCAAGTCCGTGCGCAAGCTTTGCGATCACGTTTGCGGTCGCCGGCGCGATCAGCACGAAATCCGCGCGGTCGGCAACGGCGATATGCTCCACGGAATGCACGAAGTTCCGGTCAAAGGTATCGACGAGCGCTTTGTTTCCGGTGAGCTGTTCAAAGGTCAGCGGCGTTACGAACTTCGTCGCATTCTCTGTCATAATGACCTGTACGTCTGCGTGCTGCTTTTTGAGCATGGAGGCGAGCGCGGCCGCCTTGAAGCAGGCGATGCCGCCGGTCACGCCGAGTACGATGGTTTTTCCGTTTAACATAGGATCCCTCCGATACACCTTGCGATACTGTTACCATCATAATATAACATACGAAAAGCGGAATTGCAACGCGGAAAACGCTTGCATCCGCTTCTGCGCTGCGTTATAATGCAAGCGGCAAAGCGGCTGCCGGTTCCCCGTACCCGTTCGGGATGGGAGTACATAGCGCGGCCGCGCGTCAAATTCTACGCGGTGTATCCGAAGGGAACACGAGCAAGGAGGCAATTTCATATGATCGCAGGTTTCTTCAAGGGTCTGATCGTTTCTTTGGGGCGTCTCTTCAAAACCGAAAGGGCGAAGAACAAACAGATCAATACCCGCTACATTACGGAGCTCGGATTGTTCATCGGCGTTATTCTGCTGATGAAGCTGACCGGGCTTTCTTCGATTCCGGTGGGACCGCTGGTGATGACCTTTACGATGATCCCGATCGCCGTCGGCGCAATGCTTCTGGGACCGCTGGCAGGCACGATTCTCGGTTTGTTTTACGGACTTCTGAGTCTGTATGACGCGATCACCGGCAAGTCGTTGATGACGGGTCTGTTCTTTCAGTATTCGCCGTTTCTGACGGTTCTGCTGTGCGTGGGAACGCGCACGCTTGTCGGCTATCTCACGGGACTGTTGTTCCGCCTGTTTCAGAAGCTTGACCGCCGCCGCATCTGGAGTTACTTTGCAGGCGGACTTCTGGCGCCGATGCTCAACACGTTTTTTTTCATGGGCTTTATCGTATTGGCGTTTTACCGGACGGATTATATCCAGAGCCGCGTGTTCGCGCTGACAAAAGGCGTTCCCGCGCCGTTGGTGATCGAAGATCCGCTGCACGGAGTGTATGAGGCAATCAGGCAATGGATCCCGGCGCTCAAAGAATCCATCCGCATACACAATGCGTCGCTCGGGAGCAAGGGACCGCTGTTATTTGTGCTTCTGACCGTCGGTTTTCAGGGACTGATCGAATGGGCGACGGGACTTTTGATCGGCGGCAGCGTTGCGAAGGGCGTCGCAGTCGCGCTGAAGCGGTATGAGCCGATCCCGTTCTTCAAGCCTGCGAGACCGAAAACGGAGGCTGTTGAAGGACCGAAGGCAGAGACGGAACTTCCCGAAGAACCGAAGGAGACGGAACTTCCCGAAGAATCGAAACAAAAGGAGGAATAACCCATGCTTCTTGCAATCGACGTAGGCAACACCAACATTGTTCTGGGCGGCATCCGGGGCGGAAAGCAGGTCTTTTCCGCACGATTAAAGAGCGATCGCAGCAAGACCGCGGACGAGTACGCGGCGGAATTGCAGAGCATTCTTGCGCTGTACGGCGTCAAGCCGAAGGAGATCGAGGGCGGCATTTTGAGCTCCGTCGTGCCGTATCTGCAGTCGGTGCTGCCGGAGGCCGTGCGCATCCTGACAAAGATCGACTTGATGATCGTGAGCCCCGGCATCAAAACCGGGCTCAACATCCGCACGGATAATCCTGCCAGCGTGGGCAGCGATCTGATCGTCGCAGCCGTCGCCGCGCGCGCAAAGTACAAGACCCCGATCGCGATCGTCGATATGGGCACCGCGACCACGCTGTCGCTCGTTATGAACGACAACGAATACATGGGCGGCATGATCATCCCGGGACTCTGGACCTCGATGAACGCGCTTTCCGCGAACGCCGCGCAGCTTCCGTATATCGACCTCACCGGGCCCGCGAAGCTTATCGGCACCAACACGGTCGACTGCATGCGTTCCGGCGCAATCAACGGAACCGCCGCCATGCTCGACGGGCTTTTGGACCGTCTTGAGGATGAACTCGGCGAAGCGGTAACGCCGATTCTGACGGGCGGACTCTCGGGGCTGATCGCACCTGCGTGCAGGCATCCGTTCCGCCTGGAGCCGGATATTCTGATCGACGGGCTGATGATCCTGTACGAAAAGAATCGATCGTAACAGCCCGGGAAAAGGAGCGCGTTGCAGCGCTGATGTAGCTCAGTAGGTAGAGCACGTCATTGGTAATGACGAGGTAGTCAGTTCGAATCTGATCATCAGCTCCATCGTCGTCGCGAACGTCGAACCGTTCGCGGCGACGTTTTTGTTTTGGGCGAAACGGCATTCATCCGCAAAAAGCGTTCCGCTTTTCTGCGTGTCCACCTCATCCGGCTCGCTGACGCTTCGCCACCTTCTCCTCGGAGGAGAAGGCAAGGGAGCGCGCGCTTTTCGCCAACGGACCGTAGGGGCGGATATGATCCGCCCGCCGCAACAGCGGAACGGGAAGATACGATCTTCCCCTACGGATATGCGATATAAATCCCTGCGGGAACGTTCAGGAAGATTCTCCTGCCGGTGAATCTTGGATTTGAACCCCTCATCCGGCTCGCTGAGCGATCCACCTTGATGGTCTCGCATGGTCGAAAACCACGCACTGTGTGGTTTTCTCCCTGTTCCATTCCGCTGCGCTTCATTACAGAGGTAGATCGCACGCTTCCACAAGCTCCGCTTCGTTTCACTTCGCTTCGGCGGTAGATCGCGCGCTTCCCGCGCGTACCATCGCGCGTACCATCGACCCGCGCTTCCGATTCGCGTCTTGGCCCCCTTGTGTAAAGGGGGCTGGCAGCCGCAGGCTGACTGGGGGATTGTTCCCGCGACTTTCGGCGCTCATCTCCGCGCCCAAAAGGAGAAGGTAAGGATGCGGTTCTTGGCTTCCCACCCAGGGGGAAGGCCTTTGGCTGCGCGACTGGTGCGGTGTACGCCATTGCGTGAATTGACATCCGCCGAAAGGACGGGTACAATAGAACCGTCGGGAAAGGAGGAGCGGCACATGAAACGATCGAAAAAGATCCTTATCATCCTTGCGCTTGGCGCATTCGCGGCGGCGCAGGCGGTCGGGCTGTTTCTTCTGGTGCGCACCCGTCCCGCAGAATCGCTGACGCTGTCCGAAACGACGCTGACGCTGAAGATGGACGAGGGGCGGCGCATCTCGCACACGGTCGAGCCCGCGTCGGCGGCGCGGAAGCTCCTGAAATACAAGGTCAGCGCGTCCGAC
>CADAPG010000089.1 GCA_902789675.1 uncultured Eubacteriales bacterium | reverse complement strand
GAACAGTTCAATGGTGAGAATACCCGCGGTATCCTTCAGAAGAAGATGCGGCGGGAGCTTCTGCTGCGCGATTTCATCCCGGGATATTTCATAGATTTTCATAAAATAGCCCAGACGGCTGATATGATTGGTGAAACTTGTTATAAACGAGGTGCCGAAGTTGTGGCTCAGCATCTTTTGCTGTGTCAGAACGGCAATACTTCCGCGATTCTCGCCCGGTTCGGAAGGAACCGTTTCGGAAAACACGCCGTAGCCGAGTTCCTGTGCCTTTTGCAGAATGAGTTGTTTTGTTGATTCCGGAACCGAGCCGCGGCCGTTGAACACCTTGGAAACGGTGTTGCGGCTGAATCCACTGGCTTTTGCAATATCCGAAACAGTGATCCGTTTGACTGCCATAGCGGGGAATTCCTTTTTGTTTACATTTTGTAAATTCACTATATCACATGTACTTGTAGAAATCAAGATGTGCAAAGTGTAAACTTTATGAATATACAGAAAACCGTTGTTTCGACCGTCTGCGTACATAACAATACATAATGTAAAAAATTATTTTACATAAGTGATTGACAGAACGACACTAATCTTGTATGATATAAGCGTCAGAGAGGACATGATGTAAACTTAAGTTTACAAAATGTATATCTTTGAAAAGAGTTCAAAGGAGGAGAACGGAAGAATGTCAGAAGTCGTCATGAAGGGGCTCAAGAAGGTCTACGACAACAAAGTAACCGCGGTCCATGATGTCAATCTGGAAATCAAGGACAAAGAATTTATCGTTCTGGTCGGACCTTCCGGATGCGGTAAATCCACGACCCTCAGAATGGTCGCGGGTCTTGAGGAGATTTCCGGCGGTGAACTGTACATCGACGGAAAACTGGTCAACGAAACGCCGCCGAAAGACAGGGACATCGCGATGGTTTTCCAGAACTACGCGCTGTATCCGCACATGACCGTGTACGACAACCTTGCTTATGCGTTGAAACTTCGCAAGGTCAAGAAGGCCGAAATCGACAAGAAGGTGCGCGAGGTCGCGGAGATCCTCGACATCACCCAGTACCTGAAACGCAAGCCGAAAGCATTGTCCGGCGGACAGCGCCAGCGTGTTGCAATCGGACGCGCCATGGTCCGCGATCCGAAAGTGTTCCTGATGGACGAACCGCTTTCGAACCTTGACGCAAAGCTCCGCAACCAGATGCGCGCGGAGATCATCAAGCTTCGTTCCCGCATCAACACGACGTTCATGTATGTCACACACGATCAGACCGAAGCGATGACGCTCGGTGATCGCATCGTCATCATGAAGGACGGTTATGTCAACCAGATCGGCACTCCGCAGGAAGTGTTCAACAAGCCAGTGAATCTGTTTGTTGCGGGCTTCATTGGTATGCCGGTCATGAACTTCTTCGATAACTGCAAGGTCATCCACGAGCAGGGCTTGTACTATGCGGAGATCCGCGGCGTCCGTTTCAAGCTCGATGACTTCCAGCAGAAGGCGCTGAAGCAAAACGGAATCGAAACGCAGGATATTATCGCGGGCATTCGTCCGCAGCATGTTACCGTCGGCGAAGGCGAGCTGCTTGCAAAGATCGAAGTTTCCGAGATGATGGGCAGCGAGTACAACATCCATGCGCGCTGCGAACAGGACGAGGTCGTCATGCTGATTCCGACCTTTGATCTTGAAACCGACGTTTCGATGGGCAGAACGGTCAACTTCACCACAAAGCCCATGCTGATCCAGATGTTCGATAAGGAGACGGGCAATAACCTGATCTGGTACGATGCGGAGTCGGCGTCCAAGGACGCACCGGTCTGCAAGCGTTACGATTTTTGAGCAAGGAGGACGCACATGGAAGCAGTCAATAATGTGCAGTCCAAAAAGCTGCGCAAAGAAAAAGTAGCAGCGCCGAAGGGAAGACGCTGGCGCAAGTTTAAGGAGAATTCTCCTTACCTGCTGATGATCCTTCCCGCGGTGCTCGTGGTGTTCCTGTTCAACTATCTGCCGATCTACGGCATCCTGATCGCGTTCCAGGACTTCATGCCCGGCGATAAGATCCTGTCGGATTCGACGATCTGGGTCGGCTTCCAGAATTTTGAGCGGTTCTTCACCGATCCGATGTTCTGGCCTTTGATGCAGAACACGTTCCTGATCTGTATCATCGGTTTTATCATCGGCTTTCCGCTGCCGATCATCGTTGCGCTGATGCTGAACGCTTTGAAGGGTAAGCGCATGGCGAAGGTCATTCAGACGATCTTCAATGCGCCGCACTTTATCTCGCTGGTCGTTCTGGTCGGTATGCTGACGCTGTTCTTCGGGCGCTACGGCCTGGTCAACAACATTGCGGCGAGTATCGGCGGAGAACGGTATTCGTACTTCCTGGAGAGCAAAGCGTTCCGACCGATGTACATTCTGTCCAGCAACTGGCAGGACTTCGGGTGGAGCGCGATCATCTACATCGCGGCGCTGTCAAACGTCGATCCGCAGCAGCATGAGGCGGCGATCCTTGACGGCGCGACCCGATTCCAGCGCGTATGGAGCATCGATCTTCCCGCGATCATGCCGATGATTTCCGTTATGCTGATCATGTCGATCGGCGGTCTGATGGGCGTCGGTTATGAAAAGGCGCTGCTGATGCAGACGGACGGCAACTTGCAGGTGTCCGAGCTGATATCGACCTACGTTTATAAACGCGGTCTGACCGGTGTACCGGATCAGGCGTACGCAACGGCGATCGGTCTCTTCAACTCGATCATCAACGTCGTGCTGCTGATCATCGCCAACACGACCTCGAAGCGGTTCTCCGAGAACTCGCTGTGGTAAGGAGGGGATCGTATGGCAAAAGAGAAAGCTCCCAAAAGAGCGCTGCGCGACACCGTAGGCGATAAGATCTTTTACACGATCAATATCATCGTCCTTCTGATCCTCACGCTGATCGTTCTCTATCCGGTATATTTCATCGTCATCGCGTCGTTCTCCGACCCGGATGCGGTTCTCGCCGGTAAAGTTGTTCTGTACCCGATGAACATCACGTTCGAAGGGTATTCCAAGATCCTGGAGCGTACCGATATCTGGCGCGGCTACGGCAACACGATCCTCTATACGGCTTTGACCGTCGTGCTGTCGCTGCTCGTCACGGTTCCCGCAGGTTGGGCGCTGAGTCGTAAAACACTGCCGGCCAAGAAGCTCTTCATGATCTACTTCATCATTCCGATGTTCTTCGGCGGCGGTCTGATCCCGTTCTACAACGTCGTATCCAGCCTCGGTCTGGTCAATACGATCTGGGCGGTCGTGTTACCGTCGATCCTGTCGGTATGGAACCTGTTCATGACCAAGACGTTCTTCGAGTCAAGCATCCCATCGAGCTTGATCGAGGCTGCGACGATCGACGGCGCGGGGAGTTTCCGGATATTCGGATCGATCGTTCTCCCGCTCTCAAAAGCGATCATCGCGGTTATGGCGCTCTACTATGCGGTCGGTCAGTGGAACAGCTACTTCAACGCGATGATCTTCCTGCAGGATGAAACGCTCTATCCGCTGCAGCTCGTCCTGAAAGAGATCCTGATCGCTTCCGAAAGCACCACCGGCGGCAGCGGCGAAACGATCCTCCAGCAGTATCGTTTGGCAAACCAGCTGAAGTACGTTTCGGTCATCGTATCGAGCGTACCGGTGCTGTGCCTGTACCCGTTCGTGCAGAAATACTTTGCGCAGGGCGTCATGATCGGCTCCCTGAAAGAGTAATCGAATCCATCTAAAGCAATAGGAGGAAAAAGCATCATGAAAAAAACACTCGCAGTGATCGTTGCACTTTTGTTCGTTCTGTCCGCAGTTGCCTGCGGCGGCGGCAAGAGCAATACGAAGCAGGAAAGCGCCGGCGTGGAAAAACTGGTCGAAGAATACGGCTTCCAGTGGAAGGATCCGAATGCGCCGATTCTCAACGAGAAGGGCGCAAAAGAACTGTCGTTCTCGGTCTATTCGTCCAAAAACGCTTCCGCGCTCGACTACAACGACATGAAGATCATGCAGGACCTCTTCGAGAGCACCAATGTATTCGTCTCCTGGGAGAACGTCTCCGAATCGGTGTACTCGCAGCAGAAAAACCTGATCTTCGGCAACGCCGACAAGCGTCCCGACGCGATCTATCACGCCGGTATGGGCGCGGGCGAGATCATCAAATACGCCAAGCGCAAGGTGCTGGTCCCGATCAGCGATTACCTTGAGTACATGCCGAACTTCTCCAAGATTCTGGAAGAGCGCCCGGACATCAAGAACCAGCTGATCAACGTCGAGGACGGCAAGATCTATTCTCTGCCGCGTATTGAGGAAATGGGACTTCTGCAGAACCCGAACATCCTGTTCCTCAACAAGACATGGGCAAAAGCCGCGATCGATGCAGGCGCAGTCCAGGGTCTCTCCGAAGCAGACCTCAAGGACGGCATCAACCTGACCTGCGATCAGATGGAAGCCATGCTCACCTATTTCCGCGACAACGATATGAACGGAAACGGCAAGACCGACGATGAGCGCCCGCTGAGCTTTGTCTACAACAACTGGCAGGGCAATCAGTGCGACCTCTACGGTATGTTCGGTCTCAACGACAATCTTGAGCACCGCATCATCATCGACGGCAAGGTGACCTACACCGTGCAGGATCCGCGCTTCAAGGAAGCGACGAACTTCCTCGCAAACTGGGTCAGCAACAACCTGATCGACAAGGTCTCCTTTGAGCTTTCGCAGGACAACTTCCTTGCAAACGGCAAAGGCCTCGAAACCTACGGCGCATTCTACTGGTGGGAGAGCGAGACGGTCGTCAGCAATCCCGAGAACTATATCGTATGCAATCCGCTGATCGGTCCGAACGGCGATCAGACGGTCTGCATCTCGAACAATCCGGAAGTCGGTGCGGGCGAAGTCGTCATCTTTGCGGATTGCCCGAACGTCGAAGTCCTGCTTGCGTACTTCGATCGCTACTATGATCCGGTCATCTCCGCGCAGATCAACTACGGTCCGATCGGTATCGTCTATGAGGAACAGCGCGATGAAAAGGGCATGCTCGTGCAGAAGCCGGTTCCGGAAGGCATGACCACCGACGAGCTGCGCCTTCAGAACGCACCGCTGGGCATCATCTACCTCGGTGAGTATGCGTGGAACAACGTCGTCAACATGGAGCCGCGCGCAAAGCTGCGTCTCGAGCGTCTGACGGCATTCGCAACGCCTTTCATGCCGAGCAACGTACGTCCGTGCCCGAACCTCCAGTTCACGCTCGACGAGCTCAATACGCTCTCGAACTATGAGACCAACCTGAACGACTACATCCGCACCAACCTGATTAAATGGCTGATGGGCGGCGGCGTCAGCGACGCACAGTGGGATGCGTTCCAGAAGGACCTTTCCGGCAAGTGCAACATTGCGGCGCTTCAGAAGGTCTATCAGGATGCGTATGACCGTTATCTGAATCAGTAATCAACGGAGGAAAGTATCATGAAAAAACTGTTGGCTATTCTGTTGTCCCTTGTCATGATCGCTGGGCTTCTGGCGTGCAACGGCACCAAGCCGGAAACGCCTGCGACGGACGGCGGCAAAGTCGAGATCACGGGCGTGCATGACATGACCGTGGAAGCGGGACATGAGATAGACGTGCTCGAAGGTGTCTCCGCGGGCGATCTGACCTCCATGATCACGATCGAATCCTCTCCGACGCTCGACTTCAAGGGCGGCAAAGCGACCCCTGAAACCGCCGGCAACTATGAGCTGGTGTATTCCGTCACCGATAAGAGCGGCGCAACCGCAGAGGCATATGCAACGCTCGTTGTTACCAAGAAGACCGGCGAAGCGGTCCTTCTGAAGGACTTTGACTTCAGCACCCTCGAAGCGACCGACGCGCACGGCTGGGAAGCCGTGATCGACGGCGCGGAAGCGACCGGCGCACTGAAAGACGGCGCGTTCGTCATCGACATCGTGAACCCCGGTGAGGGCGACGGCGCGGTCCGCTTCGTCAAGACTCTCCCCGTGAAGGCGGGCGCGGATTATAAGATCAAGATCTGGGCAAAGTCCACGGCGCCGACGTTTGCACATTTCATTCCGAAGAAGGCGGATGTGGAAGACTGGGCTACCTTCGGCGGCGAAGTCTGGAACGCACGTCTGGACGAGAAGATCGCCTGCATCGAATCCAACTTTACCCCTGCGGAGGACGGCAACGCGGAACTCCGTCTCCATCTCGGCAAGATCACGCCGAACCCGGACAACCCCGCGGACACCACGCCGGAGAACTTCACCGTCACGATCGACAAGGTCGAGATCTATGAGAGCATCGGCGCAGAGGTTCTGGAACCGCTGTACACCGCTGACTTTGCTGATGGCGGCGCAACCATAGAAGCAGGCGACGGCGCGGCGGCAAACGTTGCGTTTGAAGACGGCGCAGCCGTGTTTACGATCGAGAATTACCCGACCGAGGGCGGCGTCTGGAGCATCAAGGCAAACCTCGAGCTCCCGGGCATCACCATCGAGCAGGGCACGAAGTATAACTACAGCTTCACGATTGCTGCGGAGAACGCGCAGGGCGGCGAAGCTTTGACCGAAAGCGCGACGCTGTATCACGAAGCGCGCGCGAACTTCAACGGGCTCGACGTCGGCGCAGGCGAGGAAAAGACGATCTCCGCGCAGTTTGTTGCGGAAGCGAACGTCAGCGATCCGGTCATCCGTATGCAGATCGGCAACCCGTCCGAGGGCGTGACCTCCAACAAGCTCACGATCAAGAACTTTGTATTCAGCAAGGTCGGCGGCGACAAGGAGACCATCAAGACGATCGAAGCGTTCGCACCGATCGGTATGCGTATCGACAACATTGACAAAGAAAAGTATCCGTGGGAGACCTTCAACGGCACCGATGAGGACAACGAGCACGGCGTCGGCACCATCTGGGTGGCGGACGGCAGCCTGTTCTACCGCATCGATGACGGCGGTACGGTCGACTGGCACAACAAGCTGATCTGCCCGGTCACGCTGCCTGCGGACAGCTACTTCATTGTCGAGATCACGGCAAAGGCAACGAAGAACGTGAGCTGCGGCTTCTTCCTGAACCCGCAGGGCGGCTGGGATCCGCGTGTAAGTGAGGGCATCGACTTCACGACCGAGGAGCAGACCTTCACGTTTGAAACCAACGATACCTTCATTATGGATATGCCGTGCGAACTTCTGTTCCAGTTCGGCTCCGAAGCAACCGCTGCGCTCGGTGACGTCACCATCGAGTTTACCAGCGTCAAGATCTATCAGAAAGCCGTTCAGTAAGAACGCATAGATCGAAGGGGGATGGAAAACCCGTCCCCCTTCTCGAATTATCAGGGGGTAGTCTTATGAAAAAATCTCATGCAACCGTATTGCTTGCGATCCTGCTCGCTTTCGTATTATTGCTGTGTGCATGCAACAAACCGGCGGAAGCCGCAAAACCTGCAGTAGCGGAGGACGGAGAAGCGTTCGTGTTCCCAGAGGATGAAACGGACTTCGCCGCGCTGCGCACGCCCGGATCGCAGGAAGCCGCTTATAACTACCAAATTTTTTTCCTTCCCGCGGAAGATAACGGCGTACAGCCTTACGTCGGGGATACCATGCCGTACTATGAGGACGGCACGTATTATATCTATTATCTCAAAGAGGGCGGCGATTCCTATAATCACTCGGTCTATCTGACGACCACCAGCGACTTCGTAACCTATACGGAACAGGACGCAGTCGTGCTCGAAGCGTCGCGCAG
>CADAPG010000088.1:14066-15564 GCA_902789675.1 uncultured Eubacteriales bacterium | reverse complement strand
CCGCCGTCGGATGCAGCAGCCCGATCGAATCGTAATACTGCAGCGTGCGGATCGAAACGCCGGTCCTTTTGCTGACCTCGTGCACGGTCATCATCGTTCTCATCCCCTTTCAACGCCATTATAAACTATGACGTAACGTCAGAGTCAAGAGATTTTAGGAGGAATATAAAAGAGATGCAATTTCTTACATCTCCTTTTCTCTACCGAACAGTCATTGTTATATCATTTTTCATTTTTCCTGCATGATATAGAATCACAATCTGCTTCCGCGGATCTGTTACTTTGATTGTTTGCATATAGGCTTTTTTCCCTGAAAGAACTATTCGATGTGTACCAACCGGCAAAGAAAGAGATATCTGACCGTTCGGATCAAGAACACTCCAGTTCCTTCCGTCTGTTGAAATCCGCAATTTGAATCGCTCATTCAACTCCGATTGATAAACTATCGTCACATTTTTGACCGGCACAGCTCCGGGAAGACGACTTTCAAGCGCTCGTGCCATCTGATTCTGGGGATCTATATCGAGTACGCGGTTGCAGTACTCTAACGAACGTGTATAATCGCCTCTTGCTTCAAATTCATATGCACGTATCAAAAGGTTGTTAATGTCCGTTCCCCGATCAACTTCAACTCTATTTTTGAGATTTGCAATCTTTGTGCCGCAGTATGTACAAAAAGCAAACTGTCTGTTATCCTCTATTTCCATAGACGCTCCGCAGTTCGGACACGTTAAAACAATCATTTTTGCCCCCCCACAGTTTTGGTTATTATATCAAAGAGTAAAATATCGGTCAATACTGTTTTCACTCTTGACTAATCAATTGTTCTGTGATAACTATATATAAAAAAGGAGGTTCTTCAATGAGATATTTCAAGCTTGTTTTGCCGATGCCGGATGGGTCTAAAGTTTGGATCAACATTCCGCAAATGCTAAAAATGGAAAAAACACCTGATGGTCAGTATTTTCTGTATCTTGTAAACGGAGAGAAGTTTCTAATTGACCACAAGACCGCCAGCATGGTTGAAAACTATTTTGAAGGCAGATAACCATACAAGATAAAAAGGAGATGCATTGTCGCATCTCCTTTTTTGTTAACCTATTTGTTATTAGATATTGAACTGCTTGCTGATGAGATCGACGATCTCGGCGCCGATGCGCTTCTGCGCTTCGACCGTGGTCGCGCCGATGTGCGGCGTGCAGGAGACCATCGGATGGCTGTACAGCGCGTGGTTGTTCGCCGGCTCGACCGCCCAGACGTCCAGACCCGCCGCGCGGACCTTGCCGGATTCGAGCGCCGCAAGGAGCGCGTCCTCGTCCACGTTCGTGCCGCGGCTCGTGTTGATGATGACGACGCCGTCCTTCATCTTCGCGATCGTTTCCGCGTTGATCAGCGCGCCGCCGTCGACTGCCGGCGCATGGACGCTGACGAAATCAGCCTCTTTGAGAAGTTCGTCCATCTCGACGTACGGAATGCCGAGCTGTTCTTCGATGCCCGG
>CADAPG010000088.1:0-14053 GCA_902789675.1 uncultured Eubacteriales bacterium | reverse complement strand
TTGCGCATGGTGTAGCCCGCGATGGACAGGAAGCGCGCGCATGCGAACATATGACCCATGGCGAGCTCCGCGACCGACTGGGAGGAAGCGCGCGGGGTGTTCTTCACGATCAGACCCTTGCTCTCCGCATACTTCACGTCGATGTTGTCCACGCCGACGCCGCCGCGGATGATCATCTTCAACCGACCCGCTTCGACCGCTGCGTCGATGATCGGCTCGCGGACCTTCGTTGCGGAACGGACGACGATGACGTCGTAATTTGCAAGCTCCTTCTTGAGGTCTTCCGGCTCATAGAACTGGGAAACGACCTCGCAGCCCTTTGCTTCGAGCGCGGCGATCGCGCTCTTGTCCATACCGTCAGATGCCAGAATACGAATCATAAATGCCTCCTTATGCGTTTTCCGCTTCATACTTTTTGAGGAACTCGACCAGCGCTTCCACGCCCTCTTTCGGCATGGCGTTGTAGATGGAAGCACGGAGACCGCCGACGCTCTTGTGACCCTTGAGGTTGTCGAAGCCCGCCGCCTTGGTCGCCGCAACGACCGCCGCGTCCTTCTCCTTGTCGCCGGTGATGAACGGAATGTTCATCAGAGAGCGATCCTTCTTCTCGACGGTGCCCTTGAACATCTTGGAGGAATCGAGGAAGTCATACATGACCTTCGCCTTCTCCTCGTTGCGCTTTGCCATTGCCTCGAGACCGCCGGTTCTGAGCAGGTACTTAAAGACCTTGCCGCAGACGTAGATCGCCCAGCAGTTCGGCGTGTTGTACATGGAGCCGTTGTTCGCATGCGTGTCGAAGCGCAGATAAACCGGCACTTTGGGATCGATGTCCTCACGGATGAGGTCTTCGCGGATGATGACGATCGCGAGGCCCGCGGGACCGACGTTCTTCTGGACGCCGCCGTAGATGAGACCGTAGTCGGACACGTTGCAGGGCTTCGAAAGGAACATCGAGCTCTGGTCGGAAACGAGGATCTTGCCCTTGGTGTTCGGCAGCACCGGATAGGTCGTGCCGTGGATCGTTTCGTTCTCGCAGATATAGACGTAGTCCGCGTCGTCGTCGATCGGCAGGTCGGAGCAATCCGGAATGTAGCTGTAGTTTCGATCCTCGCTGGACGCGATGACGTTGACCTTGCCGTACTTCTTGGCTTCCGTTGCCGCCTTCTTGGACCAGTTGCCGGTGACAATGTAGTCGAACACGCCGTTCTTGCAGAGGTTCAACGGGATCATGGCGAACTCGAGCGTTGCGCCGCCCTGGATGAACAGGACCTTGTAGTTGTCCGGAATACCCATCAACGTGCGGAGATCCGCTTCCGCCTCGTCGATGATCTGCTGAAAGACCTTGCTGCGGTGCGACATCTCCATGACACACATGCCGCTGCCCTTGTAGTTCATCATTTCGTCACGGATCTCTTCAAGCACCTCGACGGGCATTGTGGCGGGACCTGCGGAGAAATTGTAAACGCGATCGTACTTCATTTGCATACTCCTTTTTTATTCTTGGCAAAAGTGCCATATTTTTACGATATCATTGTAGACCATCCGCAAAAGAAAAGCAACCGAAAAGGGTTGCTTTCGCGAATATATTTTTTATCCGTCGCTCTCACTCCGTCCGGCGCGATCCGCAAAGCTTTCGGCACAGCAGAACGGCGTAAACGGCGAACAGCGCGGCGGCAAAGCCGAGCCCGATCGGATAGGCGATCTTCGTCGGAATGCGGAATCCCTCCTTCGCTGTGAGGATATAGGTCGCCGAGACCGCGGACATGAACGCCGCGGGGATCGCCGTGAGCAGGGACCCGAACCGATATCTGCCCTTTTTGACCAGATACGCGGTCGCCACCCACAGCGCGATCACGGCAAGGGTCTGGTTGCTCCACGAAAAGTACCGCCAGATGATGTTGAAGCCCTGCTCGTCGGCGATTGCAAACCAGGTCAGAAGCCCGCCGACCGCAAGCAGTGGGATCGTAACGATCAGACGGTTTTTGATCTTCTTCTGCTCCAGCCGGAACGTTTCCGCAAGGATGAGACGCGCGCTTCGGAACGCGGTATCGCCGGATGTGATCGGACAGACCACGACGCCCGCAACGGCAAGGATCCCGCCGAACACGCCGAGCGTGCCGGTCGAAATCTCATAGACGACGTTGGACGCGCCGTCCTTCAGCGCGTCGTTCAGAAGCTGCGTCGTCCCGTAAAACGCGACGCCCGCCGCCGCCCACACGAGCGCGATCACCGCTTCGCTGATCATCGCGCCGTAAAAGACTTTACGCCCCACCTTCTCGCTTGTGATGCACTTCGCGACCATCGGCGACTGCGTTGCGTGGAAGCCGGATACCGCGCCGCAGGCGACTGTGATGAACATATACGGCCAGACGGGCGTTCCCTCGGGATGGAGATTCCTTAGAGTCAGCTCCGGGATCGTGTATTTCCCGCCGGAGAACAGGATCCCGCCGAGCACCGCGCCCGCCATGACGATCAGCAGCACGCCGAACACCGGATAGAGCCTGCCGATCAGCTTGTCGATCGGCAGCAGCGTTGCCAGAAGATAATAAGCAAGGATCACGACCGTCCAGAACGTGCCGCTCATCCACGCGGGCGTGAGCTTTGCAAGCAGCGCGGCGGGGCTTGTCACAAAGACCGTCCCGCACAGCACCAAAAGCACGACCGAAAAGATCCGCATGATCCATTTCACCGCGGTTCCGAGATAGACGCCGGAAAGCTCCGCGATCGACGCGCCGCCGTGCCGCTCGCTGATCATGCCGGACATGTAATCGTGCACCGCGCCGCCGAGGATCGAGCCGAACACGATCCATAAGAATACCACAGGTCCGAACACCGCGCCCATCAGCGCGCCGAAGATCGGCCCGGTGCCCGCGATGTTCAGCAGCTGCACGAGGAACGCCTTCCACGGCTTCATCGGAACGCAGTCCACACCGTCGTTGATCTCGACGGCGGGCGTTTTCCGGTCGTCCGCCGCAAAGATCTTTTCCGCGACGCGGCTGTACACAAGATAGCCCGCGATCAGCACCGCAAACGCGATCAGCAGAGAAACCATACCGCGTTATCTCCCTTCGATCAGCTTCAGAAACTTCGTGTCGTTCATCTGCTCGTTCGTGACATATTCGCCGTCAAAAAACAGCGCGTAGGTCGTGACCGGCGTGGGCGCGGACTGCGCCGCCTCGCGGCTTTCGATGCGGATCGCGCGGAACGGAATGCCGTGCTTCCTTGCGGTCTGTTCCACGATCGGCGCGTACTTCGCGTTGAACGGGCACTGGTTCGTATAGTAGAGCACCCAGCCCGGGTCGTCGACGTGCGGATGCGCCGCGCACGGTCTGAACTTCGGCTTCTCCGCGTCCGGCGAAAACGGCAGGCACCACAGCTGAATGCCGTTATCGGCTTCGTCCGCAACCGCAAAGCCCTTGTATTTCAGGTACTTCGGATCGGCAAGGAACGGCTTTTTCTTCGCGGAGGAGAGGATGCACAGGCCCTTCTTCCCCTGCGCTTTGCTGTCCGCAACGCACGCGGAAAGCAGATCGTTCGAATACCCGTGTCCTTTCATGGAGCCGGAGACCCACAGGCAGTCGATATACATCCAGCCCGCGGCGTCGATCGGGTTCCACGCCGCTTCCGCGGGAAGGTACTCGATGAAGCATTTGCCGCGCTCGGTGCTTTTCAGAAAAACCAGACCTTCGTCGAAGCGGTCCAGAAGCCACGCCTTCTTGGACGAAACCTGCGCGTCTTTGTTGTTCGAGATCGCGCAGCAGATGTGCTCCGTTTCGATGTTTTCCCGTGTTACCCGAATATAGTCCATATTGCCCTCCGTCATACAAAACCGCCGCCCGTTCGGGCAGCGGCAGATCTGCTATACGTCGAAAACACCGAGGATCACAATGCCCGCGACGGCAAGCGCGATCGCGGCGTAGTGCTTCCACGACAGCTTTTCCTTGAGGAAGATGCGGCTCCAGAGAACCGACGCCGCGCAGTAGGCGGAGATGATCGCCGCCGAGAACCCGACGTGCGCCGTATCGCCCAGCGCATAAATATAGGCGAACTGCCCTGCGGTCTCGAACACGCCGCCGATCAGCTTTGCGCCGTCATCCCTGACATGCAGGCGATCGCGTCTGATCGCAAGCACATAGATCGCCGCAACGACGCCGACCGCAAGCCACGTAAGCTCATACGCGACGTTTGCGACGCCCTCGTCGAGCACGCGCGGAAATACGGTATCCAGAAACGTCCCCGTCGCCTCCTCGCGCAGCAGCACGGAATCCACGAATGTGCCGGACGCGTCGATCAGGCAGTACAGGATCGGGAACAGCAGCGCGATCCAGCTCTTGTCGTACTTGACCTTGCTGTTTTTCTGGCGCATTTCGCGCGCCATGTCGCTTTCGGTGAGCTCTGCCGCGCCGAGCGCCACCACGCCGACCGCAACGCACGCAACGCCGATCCACTGCCAGGTGTTCGGCATTTCCTGCAGAAAGACGAAGCACAGGATCGCGGCGATCGCGCCGGACGAATTGCAGATCGGCGACGAGACCGACAGCTCGATATAGCGCAGTCCGACGTAGCCGAGGATCATCGACAGCACGTACAGCACGCTTGCCGGCATGTAGGTCCAGATATCCTGAAGCGTGATCGTGACGCCGCCGAACAGGAGCTCATAGCCCGCGTGCAGTCCCATCACGAGACCGACCGCCATCGCCATCTTCCAATGGCTCAGCTTATCGTTCTGCTTTGATCCGATCTTGGAAAACAAATCCGAGCCGCTCCAGCAGAGCAGCGCGACGATTGACAGTAAAAACCACATAAATCCTTACCCTTTTCCCTCAAAAAGCGGCTTCCGAAGAAGCCGCATCTCCTTACGAATTCTTATCCGGCGCTTTCGGCGCGTTGTTCGGACGGCGGCGCGGACGGCGGCGGAACTGCTTCTTCTGTCCGTCTCCGCTTTCCTCGGGCGCAGGCTGCGCATTCTGCTTCGGCTGATTCTGCGGCTTCTGCTGCTGCTTTTGCTGCTGCGGCTTCGGCTGCGCAGGCTTCTGCTGCTGCTTTTGCTGCTGCGGCTTCTGCTGCGCGTTCTGCGCAGGCTTCGCAGGTTTCTGTTCCGGCTTCTGCGCGGGTTTCTGCTCCGGCTTCTGCGCGGGGTTTGCCTGCTCGTTTTTCTGTTCGGGCTTGCGCGGCGCGTTGCGGCTGCCTCTGCGCGTGTTGTTCGCCGCTTCCTTGCGGAACTGCGCGTCCGCGTCCTTCTCCTTCGCGGCTTCGCCCTTCTTCGCCGCAAGCGCCTCCTCCGGCAGCGGTTCGCCGGGCTGTCCGAGATGCGTGTACGGATATTCGCGGATGTCGATCGAACCGTCCTCCATCGTCAGCCGGACCTTGGTGCGCTCGGTGATCGCGTTGTTCTCCACGACGACGCCGACGCCGTCGACGGTGTTAACCTCCTTGCCCGGCTTCGGCATGACGCTGCGGATCGCTTCGTACGCGCTCTGCTCGTACTGGAGACAGCACATCAGACGTCCGCAAAGACCCGAGATCTTGGTCGGGCTCAGGGAAAGATTCTGCTCCTTCGCCATCTTGATCGAAACGGGACGGAAATCGTCGAGGAAGGATTTGCAGCAGATGAGCCGTCCGCACGGACCGAGCCCGCCGAGCATCTTCGCCTCGTCGCGCACGCCGATCTGCCGCAGCTCGATCCGCGTTTTCAGCGCGTACGCAAGGTCCTTGACGAGCTCGCGGAAGTCCACGCGTTCATCCGCCGTGAAATAGAACACGACCTTGCTGCCGTTGAACGTGTATTCCACGTCGACAAGCTTCATGTCGAGCCCGTGCGCCGCGATCTTTTCAAGACAGATCTCGTATGCCTCGCTCTCCTTGGCGGCATACATGGCGCGAAGGCGCCGGTCCTCGTCCGTCGCAATGCGCACGACCGGCTTCAGAGGAGCGACGATCTCGCTCTCCTCGACCTCTTTCGGTTCGTTTGCCGCTTCGCCGAACTCCATGCCGCGCGCGGTTTCGACGATCACGCCGTCGCCCGCCTTGATCGGCAGATCGAGCGGATCGAAGTAATACACCCGTCCGCTGGTTTTGAATTTTATCTCAATAACTTTTATCATACTTTCCCCTCACGGCAGCTTTGCCAGGATCCAATCGACGGTCATCGCGGGATTCGCCTTATAGAACAGCATCTCCCTTGCATCGACCGCAACTTGTATCATACCTTGAATTTGCTTGGTTGTAAAGGTCGAATTGAAAATTGTTTCGATCTCCGTGCAATCCGTGTTGCGCACATCCCGCACGCCGTTCTTTTGCCGCAGCACGTCCAGCAGGACCGAAAGCAGGATCTCGAGGAACGCGTCGACCGCGGCGGGACTGACCTTTTTCGTTTTCTTCACCGTGCCGTCCTCGTTCTCCTCCGTCACCGTGTCGGTGCAGAGCTCCGCCAACGCGGCGTACGGTCTGGACTTTGCCGCAAAGCGCCGGATGCAGGCGAGCGCCTCGCGCCGGAACGCAAGCGATTCCTCCGAAAGAAACGCCTCCGCGCGTCCGTACACGCCGTCCGAAAGCTTTGCCGCCAGCGTCGCCCGATCGCGGTCCGCGCCGTTCTTCACAAGGCGATCGGCGATCGTTTCCCAGGGCTCAGTCGCTTCCCGCAGGACCATGCAGCGCGACAGGATCGTCGGGCGAAGCCCCGATTCCGCGCCGGTCAGCAGGATCATCGTGTCGACGGGCGGTTCCTCGAGCGTTTTCAGAAGCACGTCCTGCGCCGCCTCGCTCATCCTGTGCGCGTCGGCAAACAGAATGCAGTGCCGCCCGCGTTCGTACGCCTCCGCGTTGACGGCGGAAAGCGCGTCGCGCACCGCTTTGACCTGATAATCGTCCGGCTCCATGTAGAACGGACAGCCCTCCAGCGCTTCGACGCGATCCGTATGCAGCAGATAGCGCGCCGCGGCACGGCGGGCAAGGCGCAGCCGATCCCCCTCCTGCGGTCCCGCAAACAGGATCGCGTGCGGAACGTCGCCGCGTTCGATCCGATCCATCCAATCATTTTCCGGCATGGGCAGCCTCCGTCAGTTTTTCCTTCAGTGCGTCCGATGCGCAAAGGCACAGCACGCGCCGCTCGCCGTTCTGCGTATACCAGACAGCGGTCGTCTTTTTCCTCGGACCGTGAAACGTCCTCTGGTCCGGCTTCGCGTCGGTCTTCCGGTACGGTCCGACCTCCGTGATCGCCTCCGTCGGGATCGAAAGCAGCGTCTTCTGCTTTGCGCCGACCGCCTGCACGATCCGCAGCTCGCGGTCGTACAGCTCGTACAGATAATCCACAAGCCGCACGCGGTAGATACAGTACCCCGCGCCGAGCAAAGCGGCGTAGAGAGCGATCTGTACAACAAGCGTATTGACGCCGAGCCTGCCCGCAAGCACGCGCGACAGCCAGATTGCCGCGAACGCGCCGAGCATCAGCAAAACGTACAGCGCGCCGTCCGAACGGATGAATCTCCGTTCCGGCGAACAACGCTCCGTATGCACGATGTGCGGCATCTCTCGTTCCATGCGGGTATTGTACAACAAAAAAGCGACTTCGTCAATCAAACCGCAAAATAGAGAGTATTTATGAGATTTTAAAAGATATTACTTTGTATTTCATTATAATCGTCTGTATTCGCCGTTGCGAAAACGCGAACGCTGTTATTATATCGCTTGCAGCATTCCTCAGTAGCTCAATGGCAGAGCATTCGGCTGTTAACCGAAGGGTTGTAAGTTCGAGTCTTACCTGGGGAGCCAATTGGAACAAATCCGAACCTGAAGCTCGTGGGCGATGGGTTCGGATTTGTTGTTTATCTCAGCACTTCTGAAATAAAACCAAAACGGAGGAAAAAGAGATGAACACAAACGTAATTGGCTGGGTCGGGCGCTACGGAAGCAAGCTGCTTGCGATGCTCAAAGAACATGATCCCGACAGGTACACCTCCCTGCTGTTTGAGGGAACGCTGAAGGAATACCTGCTTGCGCAGGACGAGTACATCAGCGAGCGCATTTGGGATCTGACGATGGAGCTCGCAAAGAAAAACGGCGTCAACGAAGACTTAAAGCGACGCGATCAGCTGCGCTGGGTACAGGAAGTCAATTCCTACCGGAGCATTGCGGAAGAAATGGTGCTTGCGGAATACCTGGATTAATCAGTCATTTCAAGTACGAAAAAAGATAGCAGGAGTGAAGTATATTTCTCTGCTATCTTTCTTTATCACGCTATTCTATCACAAAACACACAGTGTTTAGTCCATTATATGCCTTGGCCAGAGTTCTTCAATTTTCTTATATATCCATATAAATATGTGTAATTATCTTCCACGCTTTTTGAAACCATCAGATAACAATGATTTCTCTTTTACAATTACCTTGACAACCGCTATTAATTGCCAAACCCTTCGACTAAAAAGTTTTTAAGCGTTTCAAGCTCATTGTTACTCCAATCGAAGGCACCAGCTTTTGATGCAACACCAATTGGCATCGCAACATATTCGTTAGTGGACGATAGATATGCATGGAGTTTATTCTTATGCTTTCGTGGATAAATACGTCCATAAGATGACTCCATTTCGGCCAAAAAAGCGTCTACTGCAGATTGGATGCTTACGTTTTCCTTTTCTGAAAGAATTCTCAAACAGAGATCTTCCAAAGTGCCGACATCTTTGTTCAGAGGAAACAGCTCAAAGCCGATTCTCAAACCAGTATCATCATCTATCCATTTCCCACAACATTCCGGAGAAGCAAAACCGCATTTCTGTAATGCGCCTTTAATCTCGCGGCATGCTTTAGCATAATCTTTTTCCGCATCTCGAATGATGGACATGCTTTCAACGCTGTCAAACTTATCCATATTCTTAAGATTCATCAGAAAGTTACACAAATCATCATTGCCACCAAAATCAAAGATTTGAACACTATTAGAGAACCTTTGATCCTGCGCTAACGCACTACTATTCAGGTATTGTATCAAAAATCCTTCCGCATCTCTTCCTTCACAGAGCAGCAGATATGGCTTTTTTATTTCCTTTCGCTCAACGGACATCAGCGCACCTCCATATCCGAGCGAAGCGCACTCCTAAGGAGATCATAGCTGGAGCGGAAAGACTTGAGTCCATCTTTATCATAGCCGAGTCGATAATATGAGAATTCTTCAGGATAATCTTTCATGCCTTCGATTGCACCCATAATGTTTTCATAGCTGTGTGTGGAAGCAATTACCTGGCAGTTATAGTCACGGCTGACGTCGGACACGATCTTCCATAGATCCTTGTACATAGAGTAGTGGAACCCCGTATCAATCTCATCCACAAGCACAATACCATTCTTTGCATCCATAATACTTAATACGATGTAAAGCAACTTATTTATTCCGTCTCCGGAGAACTGAACTGGAAGAAGCTTCTTGTTGGTATTGACAAAAAGCTGCGGGATACCGCTAACAGATAAGGTTACTATATCACTGATAGAAGGATCAATTCGTTGCAGAAATCTAACTATTTTTTGCTTTTTCCCATTGATTTCAGCTTTTCCCATTCGGTCAAGAATCGCTCGGTCAGTTCGAACGAAATAGTTATTGATGAATGTAGTATAAGTAAGCTGCATGAGCTGCTTATCACCATTATCATCCGCTATTTCACGAAGCGTTCCGTTTTCGCTTGTGGTGTAATGTCCAGTCTCTGTATAATCAGCGGCTCCTTCTGCGCGGAAATCAAATCTCAAAGTATAGTTCTTCTTCGCAGAATACTGAAAGCTTCCTACTACGTTTTTTGGTATTCCACCATTCATGGCAGGAACATAGCTATCATCCTTCTCATATGATAAAGTGAGCGTATCATCTCCTCGTGTTGCCTTAATCCTAATTGTATTATCAGGATTCATTTGATAAAAGAGAGGTTCCCACAGGCTGACTCCGTTTGTTGGGATGCTTAACCCACGGAAATTATTCATACGACTAAACGAATCTGGAGAAAGATGATCCATCATAAGAAATATCGCTTCAAGCACGGAACTCTTTCCTACGTTATTATTCCCGGACAGCAACACCAAGCGGCGCATGTCTTTTATGCTGAGTTTCTGAATGCCTCTAAAGTTTTCAATCTCCAAATTACTGATCAGGTTTTCCATTCCCATATTCTCCTTCTCTCTTTTGTTTATATCAACTCCAAAGATGTCAAAATACTTTTTGTTTGGATACATCATGCCAAGTTGATTCGGAATGATTTTACCGATGGATACTCGATTATCGATACTCCGTTTTTTCTCGTTGTCCCATTTGGAGGCGCTAGACCAGTATACATACCCATTCTTTTGAATGTGGAGCTTTCCGCTATCCGGAATTCTTACTGGTTCATATTGACCTACATACATAGTATTATCCTTTCTTCATGCTAATAATCCTACTACTTAATAAAATTATACTCTGCATTCTATATTTGTCAATATATTCATAGTATATTTTATGCGGTTGTTTAATGAAATCGTTCAGCACGGATTACAATAGTATATAAATCGAGTCGCAATACTAGTACATTGATTGAAAACTGTGTTCGTGAATCACATTTTTCGGTTCTTCATCGTCTCATGAAAAAAACGCTGATTCGCCGGTAGAAGACAGACAAGTCCTAATGGCTTTTTTGCAAGGATGCATCTAGAGGATCTCTTTGACATAAACAATGCTGCTTTGGAGTCTTTTGCATAGAGTATTGTTTTACTGTTGAACACCATTCATCCACTAATGAGTTGGGAACCGTATAACAAAACTGAACTGCTTCTGCTCCAAATCATACCGCATTAGCGAATCGCCGTGATAGCGCTTTACGATGCGGTTGATCGCTTTCAGGCCGAATCCGTGCAGAGACGGTTCCTGACGCTGCCCTGAGAAGGCGTCACGGACAGCTCGATGTTGGGCTCTTCGGATTGCTCCGCTGCTTCCAACGCGTTGGAGAGAAGATTGCCGAACAGCGTCGTAATGCTCGGCGCGTCCATGAAGGACACGGTGTTTTCGCGTACGTCGCATTGAAACGCGATCCCCTTGTTCTCGCATTCCTCGGCGAATCGCAGCAGGATCATGTTTAGGATCGGATCGCTGCACTTGCGCGCCTTTTGCGTCAGCGCCGGGTCCTTCTGTAGTCCGGCAAGATATTCCTTCAGCTCCTCAATATTGCCGCTTTCAAGCAGTCCGACCATCACGCTGAGATGGTTTTTCATATCATGGATCAGAATACGCTGGCTGTCCGCCTGCTTCTGCAGCGCCTGATAGTACGCCGTATCCGCTTCCTCCTTTTGCAAACTGAGCTGCAGCGCAAGATATTCTTCATTTGCGTGTTGGATGTAATTATACAGCACCAAAAACAGCAGATTGACGATCAAAAGCGAGAACACCGTCAGCACGATCATCAGGCCGGACGAGGCGTTCAGCTCCATCCGGGACGCCGTCTGAATGAGCACAAGCGCAAGGATCGACGACAGAAGCGGCAGCGCGCAGAATAGGATCATCATCTTCGGCTCTTCGCGGCGTCGCTTGTGCGGTGAAAATATGTGCGCGCCGATCAGCGAGAGCAGCAAATACATGATCTTGCTCGAAGCCATCAAGGCGATCATGACGGAATCATTGGTTTGATATTCAGTGAACTCGTGCCCGAAACTACTGATGATCAGATCGCAAAGGATTTCCGATCCCGCCATAACAAACGTCAGAAACGCGGAATGAAAGATCGCGGTCCTGACCTTGCACCGGTGGCTGAACAGCGAAAGTAGCGCCGTGACGGCAAAGAATGCGCCGATGTTGACGATCACGCTGCCGATAAACTGCAGTCCGAACAGCACGCCGTAGCCCGCAAGATATGTCAATATGGCAAGATACGCCTTTCTTCTGCGTTCGTAGATGTAATCAAAATACAGCCAAGCAATCAGCGCTTCGGCGATGTATGTCAGAATAAAGCTGATAATCCTTGTCATTATTTGACTCTTTCCAGATACATGAGATAGGTATCTTTGAACTCTGTATGCTTCCGTCGGGTCAGGTAGGTGAGCTTCGTGTTGTTTCCATATCGCAGAAGGACGGTGTCCTTTCCGATCTCACGGACAAATCGCATATTGATAATGAAACTCCGGTGCGGCTGAAAGAAGCATGGCAGCGTCAGCGTCTTTCGCCAATCGTCCATGGTGCCTGTGCATCGGTACGAGCCGTCGACGGACGTTAATAGGATCTGCCGCTGAAACGCCTCCACGCAGACGATTTCCTCGGCTCGAAGTGTGATGATCCCCTCCGTCGTTTCGACGGCGTAGGTTTTGGATTCCATATTGTACTGCGATACCGCGTCCTTGAGATTGCGGAACAGCCGTTTTTTGTCGATTGGTTTAGAAAGGTAGCGGAACACCTGAAACCGCATAGCGTCGTCCAAGTAATCCGGGAAAGCGGTTACAATAAAAATGCGAACATCCGGATTTGCCTCTTTCAACTTAGCTCCGACATGGATTCCGTTGATGCCCGGCATCTCGACATCCAGGAAAGCAATATCCGCTTTCAGATCCTCGCTCTTTAACAACGAATCTCCGCTCGAATATGCTGCGAATTCGGGCTGCAATCCGCCGATGTTTTGAAAGTATTCTTTTACATAGTTCTGTATTTGCAGAAGAATGTCTGGTTCATCGTCACAGAATACAATACGCATTTTTACCCCTGCATCATAAAATCTATTATTATTTTATATCATGACCGATATAATAGAAAAAAGCAATACCCCTAAATGACCAAATCGACGCATTTTATGTCTTTTCATGCAAAACAGTATAACTTGTATTATTACTTCTACCGGAATCATAGGATTGGGTTTGTTAATCATCTGGCTTTCTGTCAGGAATACATGGTATATGCCGATAGGCATTTTATCTTTGCTGGCTGCGGTCAGTATTTGCATCTTTAGTCCAATCGATTCGGAAGACCGAAGATTGAGTGAAAAGGAAAAGAATGTATTTGGACTAATCGCAAGGATCCTAGTATTAGTCATTATTGGTCTATGCGCTGTTTTAATGCTGTCAAAACACATGGAAACAGTAACTTGTATTGAAACAGGTATATGTATTGTAGCATTGCTACAAATTCCGACGGTTATCAAACAAAAAATAGCCTTTTTAAAATCAAATGATTGACCAAAACTGCATGTTTTATGTCATCTCATGCAAAACACAACATTTTTTATTTGTGGTTTGTTATACTGCAAATAAAGAGAATAGTCAATTCGGGAGGGATGCGTATGATTGTATAAGATATGCTTTTATCAGGCGAACCGAATTCCCTCGTCTGTAAACAATTGATTATGCAAGAGTATTATTTATATTTACGATCGAATCAAACAACGAAAGGAGTATGATACTATGAAAAAAGTACTATTATCATTGGCCCTTGTTCTCTCGTTTGCTCTTACCGCTGTTTCTTTTGCGGATGCCGGCTCCTATAATGCCAGGCTATACAACCCCTGTAAAGCATGAATTTGTAACAAGCTACGGTGTAACAAAATCGTCAAGCGAAGTATGGGGAATCATAAAGGATGAGAATGAACAAATCCGTTACAAGAATATGAGTACCGGTACAATTATTACCAACGGTTGTTATCAAAAGACTTGTGCAAGTAAAGCGAATGGAACAATGCTTTCATCATACAATGATGTCTATAGCGGAGTACCAAAGTCCATAATTGGTCGTTATTCGGGCATTAATGGCGAGCAGGAGTTGCATTTGAAAATCCATAACCCGAACTATGATGAAGTCAGTCATAGTGCAACTTTACGACTTCAGACAAAAGGATCTATTCATATTACATCCGTGACTCCCTCAAAATGAGGAGTATGCTTTGGCGAAGAACTTCAAACGAGGTTCTTCGCCAGAAAGGATTATTTATGCTTTATAAAACCAGATTTCTTTTTCTTGTGTTTCTTCTTCTTCTGCTCTGTGCCTGTCAGCCGACGCCGGAGGAGGAATACGTTGTCAACCGCGGCGATCACAAGATCGAGGAGCAGATCGAGGCAACCCCGGTTC
>CADAPG010000087.1 GCA_902789675.1 uncultured Eubacteriales bacterium | reverse complement strand
GAGCCGGACAAGGAGACGGCGGTCCTGCTGTTTGAAGGCAAGGTCGTGCTCAGCTGGGCGGGCAAAACCGTCGAAGCGGACCGGCCCGACTGCTTCCGGTACGAGGGAACCTGCCTGCTGTCGCCGCGCAGAGTGCGCATCGGGATCGAAGCGAAAACGCACGCGGAGCTGTTCATTCAGCAGACGGACAACGACCGCGATTACGAGCCGGTTCTGTACACGCCGGAAACGGTGCAGGTGCAGCACGCGGGCGCGAACGGCGAGCTGATGGGCTGCATGCGCCGCGAGATCAAGACGTTCTTCGATTACGACAACGCGCCGTTCTCGAACATGGTGCTGGGCGAGGTGCTGAACTTCCCGGGACGCTGGTCGAGCTATCCGCCGCACCATCATCCGCAGCCGGAGGTGTATTTTTATCGGTTCGATCATCCGCAGGGCTTCGGTGCGGGATTCAGTAACGGCGAGATCTATAAGACCGAGCACAACGGCATGGCGACGATTGCGCACGGCTTCCATTCGCAGGTCTGCGCGCCGGGCTACGCCATGTGCTATGCGTGGGCGATCCGCCATCTTCCCGGCGATCCGTGGAAAAAAACGCGCATCGACGATCCGGAGCACAGCTGGCTTTGGAAGCCGGACGCGAACGAACATATCTTTCAAGCTTGAACACAGGAGGGACCTATGAAAACCGTACGACTCACCATGGCGCAGGCGCTGGTGCGCTTTTTGGAAAACCAGTATATCGCCTATGACGGCAAGGAGCTTCCGTTCGTCGAGGGCGTAATCATGCTGCCGGGACACGGCAACGTGGTCGGGCTCGGTCAGGCGCTTCGGCAGGAGACGCGCCGTCTCAAAGTGTGGCAGGGCAAGAACGAGCAGGGCATGGCGCACACCGCCGTCGCCTTTGCCAAGCAGATGAAGCGCAAAAAGATCATTGCAGTGACCTCGTCCGTGGGACCCGGCGCCGCCAACATGGTGACCGCCGCCGCGACGGCGACCGCCAACAACATTCCGGTGCTGATCCTGCCCGGCGACGTCTATGCCTGCCGTCAGCCCGATCCGGTGCTGCAGCAGATCGAGCAGGTCAACGATCTTTCGATCTCCACGAACGACGCATTCCGCGCGGTCTGCCGCTACTGGGACCGCATCGTCCGTCCCGAACAGCTGATGAGCGCGATGATCTCCGCGTTCCGCGTGCTGACCGATCCCGCGAACACCGGCGCGGTCTGCATTGCGATTCCGCAGGACGTCGAAGGCGAAGCGTACGACTATCCGGAGAGCTTCTTTATGAAGCGCGTCTGGCGCCTTGCACGGCGTCTGCCCGAAGCGGAGGCGATCGAAGATGCGGCGAAAGTCATCAAAGCCGCGAAAAAGCCGCTTCTGATCTGCGGCGGCGGCGTTCGTTACAGCGAAGCGCATGCGGAGTTCAAGGCGTTTGCCGAAGCAACCGGCATTCCGTTCGGCGAAACGCAGGCGGGCAAGAGCGCGATCCCCTATGACCACGAACTCAACCTCGGCGGCATCGGCGTGACCGGCTGCTCCGCGGCGAACGAAATCGCCAAGGAAGCGGACGTCGTCATCGGCGTCGGTACGCGCTATACGGACTTCACGACCGCGTCGAAATGGCTGTTCCGTGACGACGCGAAGTTCGTGAACATCAACGTCAGCGAATTCCAGGCGTACAAGATGGACGCCGTTCCGGTGATCGCAGACGCCAAGCGCGCGCTGCCCGTGCTGCTTGCGGCGCTGGACGGCTACCGTGCGCCGTACACAAATGAGGTCAGGGAAGCGCGCGACCGGTGGTTCAAGGAGCTCGACCGGCTGCACCACACCGCCTACGGCGAGGGCTATGTTCCCGAGGTCAACGATGCGAACGCAAAGAGCGCGGATCGTTTTGCCAAGGACATGCAGGCCGACCTCACCCAGACCGCGGTGCTCGGCGCGATCAACTTTACGATCGATCCGGAGGATGTGGCGATCGGTTCGTCCGGCTCGCTGCCGGGCGACATGCAGCGCATGTGGTGCGCGCGCGGCGTGGACACCTACAACATGGAATACGGCTACTCGTGCATGGGCTACGAGGTCTCCGGCGCGCTGGGCGTGAAGTACGCGATCGGCGATCGCGACGTCTATGCCATGGTCGGCGACGGCAGCTTCATCATGCTGCACAGCGAGCTTCTGACCGCGGTGCAGGAGCACAGGAAGATCAACGTCTGCGTGTTCAACAACGCCTCGTTCGGCTGCATCAACAACCTGCAGGTCGGGCACGGCAACGACACGCTGTGCACCGAGCTGCGCTTCCGCGGTGACGACGGCGCGCATTCCGGCACGTTCATCCCGGTCGACTTTGCAAAGATCGCCGAGGGCTACGGCTGCCGTTCGTTCACGATCCATACGATCGAAGAAATGAAGGCGGCGATCAAGGAAGCCAAGAAGATCGAGGGCGTTCCGGTCGTGTTCGATATCCGCGTGCTGCCGAAATCCATGACCGACGGCTACGGCTCCTGGTGGCGCGTCGGCGACACGGAGGTTTCCGAAAACCCGAGAAACCTGGAGGCTTACGAGGACCATATTGCGCACGTCAAGGACGCAAGAAAGTATTGATTGCAGAATCATAAAACGCCCGATCCGTCCGGACCGGGCGTTTTTCTGTCGAAAAACCGAGGGACCGCTCCGACGGAACGGTCCCTTTGCACAGATGAGGAGGAAATTACAGGAGATGGATCAGCGCGATCAATCCGGAGAACACGATGGAAACGGTTGCGCAGAGCTTGATGAGGATGTTCAGCGACGGACCGGAAGTGTCCTTGAACGGGTCGCCGATCGTGTCGCCGACGACGGACGCCTTATGCGGCTTCGATCCCTTACCGCCGAAGTGACCCTCTTCGATGTATTTTTTCGCATTGTCCCACGCGCCGCCCGCATTGGACATAAAGACCGAGACCGCAAAGCCCGCGACGGAAACGCCCGCCAGAAGCCCCACGACGCCGGTCGGTCCCAGGATGAGACCCGCAACGATCGGAACGACGACCGCCATGATCGCCGGAACGACCATTTCCTTCAGCGCGCCCTTGGTGCAGATCGAAACACACTTGGCGTATTCGGGCGTTGCCGTGCCTTCCAGGATTCCCGGAATCTCGCGGAACTGCCGCCGCACCTCGATGACGACCGACTGCGCGGCGCGCTCGACGCCGTTCATGGTGACCGCCGAGAAGACGAACACGAGCATTGCGCCGATGAACATACCGATGAGCACCGTCGGATTGATGATGGAGAAGTTCAGCACCGCATCCGTCTTATCCTGAATGATGTTGACGTAGGAGACAAGCAATGCAAGCGAGGTCAGCGAGGCCGAGCCGATCGCAAAGCCCTTGCCGGTCGCCGCAGTGGTGTTGCCCAGAGAATCCAGCGCGTCGGTGCGCTCGCGTACGACCGGGTCCATGCCCGCCATCTGCGCGATGCCGCCTGCGTTGTCCGCCACCGGACCGTAAGCGTCGGTCGCCAGCGTGATACCGAGGGTAGACAGCATGCCGACGCCCGCGATGCCGATGCCGTACAGACCGCGGTTAAAGGACTGCAGGAAGTGTCCGTTCGCGTCCACGATTGTCGTCGTGCCGCCCGCTGCAAAGTAGCTCACGAGCACGGCTGTGCAGACGATCAGGATCGAGGTGAGAGCGGATTCCATACCGAGCGAAATACCGCCGATGATGATGGTCGCATAACCGGTCTGCGAGGTCGCGGCAAGGTCGCGCGTCGGGCGGTAGGACTCGGAGGTAAAGAACTCGGTGAAGAAGCCGATCAGGCAGCCTGCGATCAGGCCGCACAGGATCGCGATATAGATGCCGAGCCAACTTGCGCCTTCCACGCCGCGGAAAATGAAATAGGTCAGCGGCAGCGCGGCGATTGCCGACAGGATCGCCGCGGTATAGGTGCCGGTGCGAAGCGTCCGCAGAAGCGTCTTTTGCGTGGCGTTTTCCTTGACGCGAACAAGCTGCGCGCCGATGATCGAGCAGATGATGCCGGACACCGCCAGCATCAGCGGCAGGAACATGCCTTCAAAGCCGTAGCCGCCGATTGCGGACAGCGCAAACGTCGCAAGGATCGAGCCGACATAGGATTCATAGAGGTCTGCGCCCATGCCCGCGACGTCGCCGACGTTGTCGCCGACGTTGTCCGCGATCGTCGCCGGATTTCTGGGGTCGTCCTCAGGGATCTTCTTTTCGACCTTGCCGACAAGGTCCGCGCCGACGTCCGCGGCTTTCGTGTAAATGCCGCCGCCGACACGCGCGAACAGCGCCATAAAGGACGCGCCCATGCCGTTCATGACCATGATGTTGCCGATCTGCACGGCGTCACGAATGCCGAACGCATAGTAGAGGAGGAAGTACCAGAGCGTGACGTCCAGGATGCCGAGCGCAACGACCGTGAAGCCCATGACCGAACCTGCCGAAAACGCCACGCGCAAACCGCGGTTCAGACCCTCGCTCGCCGCCTGCGCCGTACGCGCGTTGGCGTGCGTTGCAATGCGCATGCCGATAAAGCCCGCCAGCAGCGACCAGATACCGCCGGTCAGAAACGCGAACGGCGTAAAGTGCGACAGAAGTCCGCCCTTGAACGCGAACGCCAGTACCATCAGAATGACGAAGATCACCGCGAACACCGGCAGAACCGTCTTGTACTGCCGTCTCAGGTATGCGTTTGCACCCTCGCGGATCGCAGCCGCAATCTTCTTCATGCGCTCAGTGCCCTCCGAAAAGGACTTGACGCGCTTCGCCTGCAGCAGCGCATAGATCCCTGCCAGCGCCGCGCCGATAAAACCGATCCAGAATAATGTTTCCATATGACCCTCTTTTCTCACAAAATTCGCTCTGTCAGGTGCAATCGCGGAAAAAACGCGAACGCAAACGTTTACGTAAAGATCAGAAAGAAATACGACGCTGCCGTCTTGTCATTCCGACCGGAATCGGACGACAAGCGTCGTAACAACTTTTTCGGAACTCAGGCTTTCATCTTGCCGTGATTTCGCCTGCGGATCAGAACGATCGCAGCCGCCGCGGCGCTCAAAACCGCCGCGCCGATCAGCACCCACACGATCGGCGAAACGCCTTTCTTTTCGGGAGCCGGTTCCGGTTCCTCCGCTTTTGCCGGTTCTGCGGGTTCCGAAGGTTCCGCGGGTTCTGCGGGTTCCGACGGTTCCGCAGGATCCGCCGTCGCCTGTTTTGCAATCGTAAAGCGGTCGATCACCGTGTAGTCGGCGCAGGACTTCAGTGTGGCGTCCCCCGCTTCGGTTCGCTGATAGGCGGTTACCGTAATACCGTCCCCGCTGACCTCGACATAGGTGAAATACTGCCGTTCGTCCGCCTGTCCGCCGGTCTGGAAGCCCAGAACATCGTCGATCTCGCCGCCGTACTCGTCAAACTTCATGCCCATCGGGCTCGTCGTGACGAAGGTCGTTGCTTCGCCGATCTCCGCCTTGCTGCCCGTTCCGTCGACCGTCGCGCGGAAATAGTTATGGATATGACCGTTGAAGAACAGGTCCACATCGAGCTCGTCGCACATCTGCTCGAGGAACGCTGTCGCGACAGGGTCCTTCTGCACCAGCCCCGCATGCGCGAGAACAATGCGATAGCTGCAGCCGGACGCTTCAAACACGTCCTTTGCCCACGCCTTTTCCAGCGTGTAGAAATTCAGCTTGTCCTGCGATGCGTCCGTGCCGTCGACACCGGTATACGGTTCGGTGTTCAGAATCACGAAGCACACGTCGCCGACGATAAAGCTTGCCGTATTCTCCGCCAGCATCGGATCATCGACGCCGTCCGGCAGATTGGTGCGGCCTTTGAAGTGCGAATAGATCACATCGCCCTTGGATTCATGATTGCCCGGAACGAACGCCGTCGGCGTCGCGGCAAGCGTTTCGGAAAGCTTGTCAAACAGGAATCCCCATTCCGCCATCGTGTCGTCCTCGGTGAGATCGCCCAGATTGACGATGAAATCGGGATGCAGCGTGTCGGTCAAAAATGTTTTCTGCGTGTACAGCCAGGGCAGATAGCCTTCCTCGTTGGTGGACTGCAGATCGGATACGAGCACAAAGGAAAACGCGTTTCCCGCGGGCAGCGTACGGAACGTATAGACGCTGCTCTGATAATTCGCCGTGCCGTCGTTCGTCACCGCCATATACTCATAATCCGTGCCCGGCTTGAGATCCCTGAGATCCGCCGAATAGCTCGTAAACGTGCCGTGATCGCCGAGAACATTCACGCGCTCGATCTCGGTCACCGGCAGCGTCTGCCATTCGCCCGCGCCCGCCTCGCGCCATTTCAGCGAAGCGGTCAACCCGTCCGCCGCGGTGATCCAGTTCAGACACATCTCCGAAACCGTTGCGCCCGGCGTCAGCGTAATCTGCTCCGGAAGATAGCGCACGGTGGGCGAAACGACGTCAAGCCGCATCGTGCCCTCGGTGGGGAATGTGTATCTGGTTCCGTCGACGGTGACCGCGCAGTAATAATAGTACGCGCCGACTTCGTCCGCGGTGAAATTCGCGCCGATCAGACCGTGATCGTCGATGATCGCCATCGGCAGCGCTTCGGTGCAGGCGGAACGCTTCTTGGACGTTCCGACGTACAGCGTCGCGTCGGTTGCTTCCATCCCCTCCGGCAGCTTCAGAAGCGCCGCGATCGGGACGGTTTCTCCCGCGTACATGCTGTTGACCATGGGTTCGGAGAGCATCAGAACCGGCTTGTCGATCGTAAGATCCGCACGGATGCGCTCGCTCAAATCGACCGTGTCGGCAAACGCTTTGATCATCGGATAGCCGTCGAGCTCGTCGCCGACCCATGCCCAGACGTTGTCGAAATCCCAGCCGACCCTTTCGGCGTAAAAGCCTTTCAGCTTCAGCGTAAGGGCACGCACAGCCGTGAACGCTTCCGTCTCGGGATGGCTGCTCGATACGCCGCCCAGAAGTCTCGTGCCGTCGAAAATGTAATTGTTGTGGAGATGCGAGCCGGACTCTCCGCCGTAATTGCCGCAAAGGAGGCCGACATTCTGGCTGTCCTCGCCGCCGTCGATCAGCTTGAGCAGCATGACGTTGTTGTCGATCGCCGTGCCGCCCTTGAGGTTTCCGACGATGCCGCCGACGCTGTCCGCTTCCTCGCCCAGGACCTTGATCGATCCGCCGGCGAAGCAGTTCGTCACCTCTCCGCCGCCGGAGCAGGAAGCGGTGATTCCGCCCGCCGCGCCGTTTTCGTTGCCCTTGCCGCGCACGAGAATGTCGCAGTACACGAAGCAGTTGCGCGCGACGCCGACATAGCCGTTGTCGTTCTTCTTGATCTTTGCCGCAAGCCCGCCCGCGTTCTTTTCCCGGCAATCGATCGTGCCGGTGCAGACGATATTGTCCGCATCGCCGTACAAGCTCCCCGCAAGGATGCCGCAGGAAGCGCGGCCGACGATCTCGGCGTCGAGGATCGCAAGATCCTTTGCAAAGCCTTCGCCGAAGTCGTGTCCGATGTTGCCGAACAGACCGCAGTATTTCTGTCCCATGCGCACGACGCGAAGATTTTTGATCGCATGCCCCTGTCCGTCGAATGTGCCGAAGAACGCGTTCGTTCAGCGGCGCCATGTCGAGATCGTTCATGAGCACATACGTTCCGGAACACGGCGCGTCCGGCGCGCCGTCGCCGTTCGTATCCTCCGGCTTCCATGTGCCGGAAAGGTACAGAAGCTGTTCCGGCGTTTCGATCTCATAGCGCTGCTCTGCGGCGTTGTAGGTCGGAAGCTCGGCGCCGAGCTCCAGAAGAACATCAACGCTCCAAAGATCCTGTTCCCACCAACGCTCCTCCTCCGCATGTGCGGGAGCGGAAAACAGCCCGCAGATCAGAAAAGCTGCAAGAAGTATTGTCAAAAACCGTCTCATATCTGCGCCCCTTTCTGCGTGCTGCGTTTCGGAGAATTGCGGAGGCGGTCAACAATGACCGCACTCCGCGCATCAATCATTCGGGTTATGCGATCGGCTCAAATTCCACGCCGTCGGTGGATTTGCCGTTCGATTTGAACCACACCGTATCCATCGCAACTCTGTCCTCGATATCGTCGGTAACCTTCTGCTTGAACTCGTCCGCCTTGATGGTGAAGCAGGTGTAGTCCTCGACCGGGTTTTCCAGAACGAAGTCCTGTTCGGTGCCGTCCGCATACTTCACACGAAGCGTCATAGCGCCGAGCTTCGCGGTCTCACGATACACGTACGCAAACACCTCGTGCGGCTTGCCCTCGACCGTTTCGTCCTCGGTCGGGATCATGCCTTCCACAACGGTCTTGAAGATGTTCTTGCCCTTGTCCTCGCCGTTCGGGAACAGATAGACCTTTTCGATCTCCTTGCCGGACTTGTTCTTGAGCATCAGATGCAGACCGGTGTAGCCTTCGGGCGCTTCCATCGGTGCGGGACCGGGATAGCAACCGTCGGATGCCACGCCTGCCGCGACGAGCGCGTCCATCGCCGCAATGTCTTCCGGATCGTCGTTCGGCTCATGCTTGACATCGTCTGCCGTCGGTCCCTTCAGAGAGATCTTGTCGTACTTATTCAGTGCGCCGAGGTCTGCGGTGAAGTTCGTGCCGTCATCAAACTCGACCTGGATCGTATAGCTCTCGGACGCCCTGCGGATGATGTAGATGTTCCGCTCATAGTTCGCTTCATCGGCATCCTTGTCCAGCCACGGCTCGTCAAAAATCGGAACGTACAGATCCGCAAAGAGTTCCGGGTTTTCCGGCGTCTCATAGATATAAAGTGCGTTGATCGTCTTGCCGGTCTTGTTCTTGACGTTCAGCACCAGCCCCGTAAATCCTTCGGCGATCTCATATCCTTCGGGAATGGTTGCCTCGGGTTCTTCACCGGGCTCCGCGGGTTCCGCAGGCTCTGCGGGCTCTTCGGACGCGGGAACAGGGATCATCGCCATCGCTGCTCTGAGCGCTTCGACCGTCTCGGCGTCGACGTCGGCCGTCGTATACGTCGGATACCACTGATCAACGATCAGACCTTTTTGAAGCGCTTCCGCAAGGTAGTCGATCGGCTCCGGTACGCCGTCGTCATACTGGACCTTGATGTCGTCCGGATCTTCCGTGTTCTTCAGCGAGATCTCGTTCGGCAGATTGCCGTTCGCATCCGGCTTG
>CADAPG010000086.1 GCA_902789675.1 uncultured Eubacteriales bacterium | reverse complement strand
CTGCGCGTCGAACAGCTCCGTGCGATCGTGCAGGGAGATCGCCTTCGACTGCGCCCGGTACACGACCTCGCCGCGATCGTCGGTGATCTCGATGCGGTGATGCAGCGTTAAGACCTTGGTCGAAGTGAACAGCGAGCGCTCCGGCTCGCCGAACGCCGCCACGTTGTTGACGTTCGCCTGCTCGCCCGCCTCGCGGAATCGGTTGAATTTGGAAAATACGCCCATGGGTTACCTCCTTTTATTGTTTGCGCACGGCAAGCATCCGCCGATACGCTTCCTTGTGTCCCTCGGATTCTTCGTAGAAAGCCGCCATGTCCCCGCAGGGGAACGCTTCGCACTGCCCGCAGACGGAGATTCCCCGCTCCCGGCAGCATCCGACCGGCAGGCACGGATCGTCGCCCCAGACGGTTGCGCGGCAGCCGGGGCATTTCCCGGACGTATAGTCCGCGCACGGCGCACAGTTTACGCCGCAATACGCGATCATCGGATCCGTCATCTGCCCTTCCTCCCCCCTGTTTTCTGCCTTCAGTATAGCATGTTTTTTCGCAATTTGCACGGCAATTTGAAAGAATTGTGACACGAAAGCAAACTCATTGCCGAACGTATTGCATTTTACGGAAAGTGTGCTATGATAGCTTTAGCACTCGAAGGTTGAGAGTGCTAAAAGCGAATCGAAGCGGCGAATGCCGTTATGATAGGAGGCGAAGCATATGAATGCAAACCGATTCACACAAAAATCCATTGAAGCGATCCAGACCGCGCAGCAGTTTGCGGACGCGAACCGCAACACGCAGGTGGAGCAGCTGCATCTTCTGAAGGCGCTGATCGACGAAAACGACGATCTCAACGCGCAGCTTTTCGGCTCGATGCAGATCGACGTTGCGGGGCTCAGAGCCGCGGTCGACCGCGCGATCGGGGGACTTCTCACCTATTCCGGCGACGGGCAGCAGAGCGGCGTGACGCCGGGTCTTTCCCGCGCGATCGCGGAGGCGGACGCGCAGGCAAAGCGCATGGGCGACGCGTACGTTTCCGTCGAGCACCTGATGCTGGGTCTTTTGGAGAAGCCGGACGAAGCTATTAAAAAGCTGTTCCGGCAGTTCAACGTCACGAAGGACGCGTACCTTTCGGCATTGAAGGCGGTGCGCGGAAACCGTTCGGTCAACACCGACAACCCCGAGGGCACCTACGACGTGCTGAAAAAGTACGGACAGGACCTTGTGGAGCTTGCGAGAGCCCACAAGCTGGACCCGGTCATCGGACGTGACAACGAGATCCGCAGCATCATCCGCATCCTCTCCCGCAAAACGAAGAACAACCCGTGCCTGATCGGCGAGCCGGGCGTCGGCAAGACGGCGATCGCCGAGGGACTTGCGCTCAGAATCGTGCGCGGCGACGTGCCGGATAACCTCAAGGACCGCAGCCTGTTCTCGCTCGACATGGGCGCTCTGGTCGCGGGCGCAAAGTACCGCGGCGAATTTGAGGAACGGTTGAAGGCGGTGCTCGAGGAGATCAAGAAGAGCGACGGCAAGATCATCCTGTTCATCGACGAGCTGCACACGATCGTCGGCGCGGGCAAGACCGAGGGCGCGATGGACGCGGGCAACCTCTTAAAGCCGATGCTCGCGCGCGGCGAGCTGCACTGCATCGGCGCGACGACGCTCGACGAGTACCGCAAGTACATCGAAAAGGACGCGGCGCTGGAACGCCGGTTCCAGCCGGTCATGGTCGAGGAGCCCTCCGTCGAGGACACGATCTCGATCCTCAGAGGTCTTGAGGAGCGCTACGAGGTGTTCCACGGCGTGAAGATCCACGACGCGGCGCTGATCGCGGCGGCAACGCTTTCCGACCGGTACATTTCCGACCGGTTCCTGCCGGACAAGGCGATCGACCTCGTGGACGAGGCGTGCGCGCTCATTAAGACCGAGATGAACTCGATGCCGAGCGAGATGGACGAAAAGATGCGCCGCATCATGCAGCTGGAGATCGAGGAAACGTCCTTGAAGCAGGACGACGATCCGAAGTCCAAGGCGCACCTTGCGGAGATCGAAAAGCAGCTTTCCGAACAGCGCGACGAATTCAACGCCATGAAGGCGAAGTGGGAAGCCGAGAAGGCCGAGATCTCCAAGGTGCAGGCACTGCGCGAGCAGATCGAAACCGTCAACAACGAGATCACCGCGGCGGAAAACGCCTACGACCTCAACAAGGCGGCGGAGCTGAAGTACGGCAAGCTGCCGCAGCTGCAGAAGGAGCTTGCGGAAGCCGAGGCGAAGAACGCGAACCGCGAAAACACGCTGCTCCGCGATCATGTGACCGAGGAGGAGATCGCGCAGATCGTGGCAAGATGGACCGGGATCCCGGTGTCGAAGCTTTTGGAGAGCGAACGCAAGAAGCTGCTGCACCTCGACGAAGTGCTGCACCGCCGCATCGTCGGACAGGACGACGCGGTCCAGCGTGTGTGCGACGCGATCCTTCGCTCCCGCGCGGGCATTCAGAACCCGAACCGCCCGATCGGCTCGTTCCTGTTCCTGGGACCCACCGGCGTCGGCAAGACGGAGCTCTGCAAGGCGCTTGCCGAAGCGCTGTTTGACAGCGAGCGCAACATGGTGCGTATCGACATGAGCGAGTACATGGAGCAATACTCCGTGGCGCGGCTCATCGGAGCGCCTCCGGGATACGTCGGCTACGACGAGGGCGGACAGCTCACCGAAGCGGTGCGCAGAAAGCCTTACGCGGTCGTGCTGTTCGACGAGGTCGAAAAAGCGCATCCGGACGTGCTGAACGTGCTGCTGCAGGTGCTCGACGACGGGCGCATCACCGACGGACAGGGACGCACGGTCGATTTCAAGAACACGATCATCATCCTGACCTCGAACATCGGTTCCGATACGCTCCTCGAAGGCATGGACGAGCAGGGACGTCTGCGTCCCGGCGTGGAGGACTGGGTGCGCAATGAGCTGAAGACGCACTTCCGTCCCGAGTTCATCAACCGTCTCGACGAGATCGCGTTCTTTAAGCCTTTGACCGGCGAGAACCTCAAAAACATCGTCGAACTGCTGTTCAAGGACCTCGAGAAGCGGCTCGAGGGGCGCAGCTATCACCTCAACGTCACCGAGGCGGCAAAGGCGTACATCGTCGAAAACGGCAGCGACCCGCAGTTCGGCGCGCGTCCGTTGAAGCGATTCATCCAGTCGCACGCGGAATCGCTCCTTGCGAGGTACATCATCCGCGAATCCCCCGCCGAGGGCACGACGCTGACCCTCGACGCGGACGCAAACGGCTTGACCGTGCGGTAATAACCAAATCGACCGAACATAAGCGGCTTTCCGACGGAAGGCCGCTTTTTTACCCGTACTGCTTGCGGCAACGTAAACGGTATGATATGATAAAGGTACTTCAATTAGGAGGAAATCCTATGTACTGCACAAACTGCGGCTCTGTTATCGGAGAAGGCGTTAGGTTCTGTCCCGAATGCGGTCTGCCCGTCGAAGCGCCGGGCGCGGCGGACCCGCAGCCCGCGCCGGAAGAACTAAAATCCGCTGCGTCGATCGCGCTTCCCGAGAAGCGTCCGGTCCTGTTCTCGGTGTTGCTGTTCGCGGCGCTTGCGATCGGTCCGTTTTTCAGCAACATCTTCTCAGGTATTCGCAGCCTCATAGATCTGTTCATCCAGCATGATCGGCTCAGCGTCTATCAGTCATCGTCGTTCTTCGTCAACGTACTGCTGTTTTTCGCCGCACTGTTTTTGCTGTACTGTCTGGTTCGCCCACTGCCGCAGGGCAAGCGTCCCGTGTCCGGCGGCATCTCGATGCTGCTTGTTTCGCTTGCCTGCGCGTATACCGCGTTCGGCTATCTGTATGCCAGCGGTCGTGCCCTTCTGCGTTGGCCGACGATCGCCTATCTGCAATGCAGCATCTACTGCGCTGTACTGTTGCTCATCTGCGCAATTCTGGTGTTTGCCAACAAGCGCTTTACCGTCGTCGGGGTGATCGGTGCAGGCTTCTTTATACTGCTGTATATTCTTATGCAGTGTTACCGTCTTTCCGTTACGCCCCGACCCGGCCGTACGTATGAGCTTCTCTCTGTCGGCTTTGCGCAAATGCTGCCGCAATTCCCGCATATCTTCCTCGGGCTTGCACTTTTGCTCTTCTCTCTGCGTGTGCGTCCGACAAAACGATATTCCGAAGCATAAAAGAGACCGGGAACTTCCCGGTCTTTTTTGTATGTCGCGATAGAAAACGCAAAGCAGGTATGGTATAATGAAAAAAGCTTCGGAAAGAAATTCGAATAATCGTACCCGGGAGGATCGTATGAAAAGAACTGTTTGTTTTCTTGCAGCGTGCCTGTTCCTTTGCCTTAGCCTGATCGGATGCGGCAAGCAGGCAGCGAATACCGCGGAGTATCATGGAATTGACGTCGCTTCGCCCGCGTGGGTCGCAGAGCTCGAAGCCGCGAAGGACGCAAAGCAGATCTTTGTCGTCGCGGCGTTATCGGAGGACGCAACGGACGCATGGATCTCGCTGCACGAAAAGCAAAGCGACGGAAGCTGGCACATGGTGATGACGACGCCCGGCTTTATCGGCAAGAGCGGCGTCGGCAAGACAAAAGAGGGCGACGCCAAGACGCCGGTCGGCGTATTTCACTTCAATCGCGCCTTCGGTATCGCCGACGATCCGGGCTCATTGATCCCCTATGTCAAGGTGGATCAGGATACCTATTGGTCGGGTGATCCGCGCGAGGGCTACCGCTATAATGAACTCGTCAATCTCAAGGATCTGCCGGGACTCGACGTCGAAAGCGGCGATTCCGAGCATATCATCGACTACGTCTATCACTACCAATACTGCCTGAACATCAGCTACAACGAAGAATGCACGCCGGGTCTCGGCTCCGCGATCTTTCTGCACTGCTTCGGTCCGGTCAAGCCGTACACCGGCGGCTGCGTCGCCATTCCGGAGGACTATATGCGGTTTGTCATGCGGCGCGTGAACACAGACACGGTCGTGGTGATCGACACCTATGAAAAGCTGTCAAACGGCGCAGATTGGCCTTCCAGCCTCTGGCCTGCCGACAGATAATATTTCCCTTAATTGAACGAGCCGGAACGAAATTCCCGTTCCGGCTCGTTTGCTGTTTGTGATTGGGAGCTTTTGCAGTCCTTTTTGTTGCCGCGTGAACTGTCTTTTTCAATGCCGTTACTGCACGTTCAGCGTGATCGCATACTGCGGGAGATGTGTCGCTTTGCATTGCCGCAGCCTTTTTGCGGAAAGCGATTCCCCTTTCATTGATGCTGTGTCCGACGGATCCGGTCTTCCGGTCCTGCCGGTTACACCGACCGTTTTCAGCGGTCTCCGTTCCGTCGGCGTCGGGCGGTTTTCTCGTTTACGACGCGCTCTTTGCGCACCGCACGGATTTCGGATCGGTTCATACGAAATACTTTTTTACAAACGGGATTTGGTTCAATATCAGCGACACAAGAAGGGACGGCAGGAAAACGAGGATCGTGATCACCGGAACGGACAGATACGGATTGAACGTGACGGTTTCGAGTCCGAACCCCTTGACCACGTCGATCATGATCGGATGAACAAGATATACGCCGAAGGTGGCTTTGGACAGCGCAAGGATCCGTTTCTGCGCGCGGGCGGAGTACGGTCCCCGAAACAGCCCCCGTCCGAGCAAAAACACGCCGCCCGCCGTCATCGCCACGTTGACGGTCTGATTCTGATAAAACAGAACGATCTTGTGCTTCAGGTTGAAATCCAGCATATAGTAATTGATCTGTTTCGTCAGAAAAACCGTCGTCAGCGTCCCGACCAGTATCAGCACGGCGGCGAGAACGAGCTTCTTCTTTGACAGTGCGATCCCGTTCAGCCAATACCCGAGGACGAAATAGAACGAATAGCCGAACGGCAGATACAGATATGCCTGATCCCAGACGCTCTGCAGAAATTCCGCGGCGTTGGGACGGAACACGGTCACGATCGCGATCGCCTGCGGAATGACGATCCCGATAAAGAAGGAAAGGATCAGAAAGTAATGCAGCAGCTTCCGGTTCTGAACGACGGGACGCAGGAGCGGAACGATCACATAAAGCCCGGCGATCATGTACAGATACCAGAGATGATAATGCCCCTTGATCGCTTCTTTCAGCACCTCGATCAGCGCCGTTCCATGGACATAGGAGATCGCCGCATACAGAACCGACCAGAAGAGAAACGCCGTCACGATCCGAAGGATGTATTTTCCGTACATCTGTCTGAGCGGACGATCCGCGGACAGAAACAGCGCGCCGCTGATCATGACGAACACGGGAACCGGAAAGCGCACGCTGCCGTCGTACAGATTGAATGCGCGCCATTCGGGCGTCTTCAGTTTTACGTAAAACCAATGCTGTGCAGAGACATGCAGCATGACGACGGCGAACGTCGCGATGATTTTCAGCACATCGAAACAGATCTGCCGCTCCTTTGTGCCGATCGGTTCAAGGTTTTCCTGCTTCATGTTTCCCATTCTCCCTGTTTTTCAAGTATCGTCTGCGAGACGGCGGTCAACGATCCCGCAAAACGCGTCATTCCCCCGCGATCCATTCCGTCTGCGGGTCGGAAAGGAACGCGTCCCTTGCGGCACGGAAGGCTTCGGAATGTGCGGACACGCGTCCGACGCCCGCGATCAGCGGATCGATGTACCGCTTCTTTGCGGGGATCCTGCGCCGCTCCCCCTCGCCCTCCGGCGTCTCGACGCGCCGCGTGAGATGATATGCGCGATACCGGCGCCATGCCGCGGCGGTCCGCTCGTTCCGTAAAAGCTTTGCAACGACCTCCGGCTCGGTCGTAAGAAGATCCGCTTCGGTCAGCACGCCGCCGCGGATCGCGTCGCGCAGCAGCTCGGACAGCATCTGCATCGCATAGCGGTCCTCGTCGGAGACGTAGATCTTCGAACAATCGAGAGATGCAAGCGCAAAGTCCTCCGCCCGCCGCGCGTCCGAGAACACGAGCTCCGGCACGCCGTCCTCGTTCGTGCCGACGGAAAGATCGGCATAATACGCTTTGACCTCGTCAGGTGTGCGGATTCGGTAGTTCAAAAGATTACCGAGCGTGTATTCAAGCCGGTCGGCGGAAAGGCGCGGCGAATCGTTGTCCGCGATCGGATAGATGTGATAATCGCAGACGCCGTCGGTTTTTATCCCGTGCGCGGACAGAATGCGCTGAAGCGTTTCGTCGCCTTCGATGATCGCGCGGGTGCCGTCCTCGGTCGATTCCTGCACAAGATAATCGCCTCTCAAAAAGTCCACGACGTGCGCGAACACCGGCGAAGCGACGTCATGCAGAAGCCCCGCGACCGCCTGCTGTCCGTCGTGCGTGAAATGCCACACGATCAGCGCCACGCCGAGGCTGTGATCGAACCGCGAATACGGTTTTAACCCCGCAAAACGCGGAAACGCCGTATACTCGCAGCCGCAGTTCATGCCGACGGCTTTGAGCCGCTGCATGCACGGGGTTTCGGCGCAGTCCGAGAGGATCGCCGGGATTTCCTTGTGATACACGGTATAGTGTTCCATATCCGTATTTTACCAGTTTTTGTCCGCAATGTCAAAGAGCTGCAAGCGATCCATCCCCCTCGTCCGCGCCGCGGCGGAAACGATCGGAACGGACGTGTCGAAAAGCGACGAAACGGCGCATTTTTCCTTGCGTTTATGCCCGCGGCTTGATATAATAATGTATAAGTTTATCAAAGGGGAACTCGTATGAAAATCATCGAATTGAAGGAAACGGTCACGGCGTCGAACGACCGCGACGCGGCGGTGCTGCGCGAAGAGCTTCGGGCAAAGGGCACGCTGCTCATCAACCTGATGTCGTCGCCCGGCGCGGGCAAGACGACGCTTCTGGAGCGCACGATCCG
>CADAPG010000085.1 GCA_902789675.1 uncultured Eubacteriales bacterium | reverse complement strand
CGTGGTCTCGAGCATGTACTCGTTTGCATTCTCCGGGTTCACCGTGAATACCTGTGCCGGATCGAGCGCGTCGACCGTCCAGCCGTTCTGCCCGATCAGGTAGTAGCCGTCGCTGAGCGTTCCTTTCACAAACGTCGCGGTGACGGTGACGTTCGACGCCGGCATCACGAACGTATTGTCCGTGACCTCGACCGGATCGCCGTTCGCATCCGTGACGGTCAGCGTTTCGAGCACATACCCCGTGTCAGGCTCGACCGTCAGCGTGACCGTATCGCCTGCAAATGCCAGTTCCTTGTCCGGGGTGACCGCGCCGTTTTCGATCGCTTCATCGACCGCAACGAGGTACGGGAACTCGGCAACGATCTCCACGTTGTCGACGTTCAGCCAGAACATATCCGCGCAGTTATAATGCCGGATCGCGATATAGACGGTCTCCTCGCCGAGGTAATCGGAGAGATCCACCGTGACGTTCTGATAGTTGTTGTCGGTGGTGATGTCGTCCGTCATCTTCACCATGTCAGCCGGATTGGGCGTGGTGCCGGCATAGACCGCAAAGACTTCGTTGTAATAGGTGCTGTCCTGTCCTCTTGCCCACAGGGACAGCATCGGGTTCCTGCAGCCGATGTCCAGAGAGAACGCCGGAGAGATTGCCCAGTTGTCCGGCGTGAGCGGCGTCTGCGTGGGTTTGTCATAGGAAGGCGAACAGATCTTGCCTTCGCCTTCATACGCAACCATCTTGGGATCCGTATCCCACACCCAGGTAAAGCCGTCTCCGTTCACGTCGATAAAGGCCCAGTCCGCAACCTCATACGCTTCTTCGAAGTACCAGCCGATCGCCGTCTGTTCGCCGTAGACGTTATTTTCACCGAAATCGTGTCCGCAAAGGGGGCACACTTCCGACATCAAATTGAACGCCACGGTCTTAAAGTGCCCGCAGGCCTCGCTGTACGTTGCGCCGCAGCGATCGCAGGTATAGATATGCGTGCCGTCGTTATGATCTGCCGGATCGCCCCAGTCATGGCCGAGCGCCGGCGACGTGATCAGAGAGCTGAGCGAAACCGCGTTCGTTCCCTCCTCGTCCGTGAAGTATCTGCCGCAGATGTCGCAGTACCAATACTCCGCATAGCCCGGCTCGGTGCAGGTCGCTTCCGTCGCCTCTTCGTGGTACAGGTTGTGATGGCCCGGTTCACATTCGGCTGCGAACGTTGCCGTGATCGCCACGTCGTCGACGAAAATATAGTACCCGTCCGTGCAGTTATAGTGACGGACCGCGATATAGACCTCCGATTCGCCGCAGAACTCGGTGAGATCCGCCGTGTACTGTGCATATTCGGATGTGGTAGTGAAATCTTCGGACACCGCGATCATCTGATCGGGATCCGCCGAGGTCCCGGCGAAGATCGCGAAGTTCTCGGTGTACCCGTAATCTCTCACCCACAGAGAGACCGACGCCTCGACGGTCCCCTCCAGAGAGAACGCCGGGGAGATCGCCCAGTTGTCCGGCGTCAGCGCGCCGACGTCGTTGTAATAGGAGAAGGAGAAGATCATGCCGGCGCTGTCTTCGTGGCCGAGACCTTGATTATTCCAATACCAGTTATAGCCGTCGCCGTCGACGTCGAGCAGTGTCCAGCCGGTGGACCCTTCTTCAAAGTCCCAGGTTTCCACGGTCAGCTCTCCGATCGCCTGCTCCGAGACGGAATAGCCGCATTCGGTGCAGGTGTTCGTCACGACGCCGCCTTCTACGTGCTGATCGAACGTGCAGTCCTCCGTCTCCGTTTCGCTGCAGCGACCGCAGGTATAGGTGTGCGTGCCGTCGTTGTTGGAAACCGCTGCGCCCCAATTGTGGCCGAGCGCCGCAACGGTCTGCGTCTCCGTTTCATTGCAGCGGGAACAGGTCCTCTGCTGCTCGCCCTCTTCGGTGCAGGTCGCCGGGGTCACGTCCTCCCATTCGCCCCAGGCGTGACCGAGCGCCGCGATCGCCTGCGTCTCCGTTTCGCCGCAGCGGGAACAGGTCCTGGTCTGCTCGCCCGCCGTCGTGCAGGTCGCCTCAGTCGTTTCCTCCCATTCGCCCCAGTTATGGCCGAGCGCGGGAATGTCCATGATATCGCTCGCCAATGCGGGCTGCGTTCCTTCCGCGTCATGGAACAGTCTGCCGCATTCGGTGCACTTATAGTAGGGCTGCGAATTGCCCGCCGCCGTGCAGGTCGCCGGGGATGCCGGCATCAGAACGATCTGGTGCTCACAATCGGCGTCGCGCAGCGTCGTGATCTCCACCTGATCCGCGTACAGATAGAACGAATCTTCCGTGGTATGGTGCCGGATCGCGATGTAGACTGCGGATTCGCCGGCAAAGGCGGAGATATCCGCAGTGAAGTTCTCGTATGACGTGGAAGGCATCGTTTCATCGAGCATCTTCGTCATTTGATCGGGATCGGCCGAGGTGCCCGCGTAGAGCTCAAATCTGTCCGGATAACTCGTGCTTTGTCTCCTGGACCAGATCGACAGCGTCGCGTTTTCGCAGCCGCGCAGATCGACCGCCGGGGAGATCGCCCAGTTGTCGGCGCCGTTTTCATTCCAATGCACGCGAATACAGCCGCTGCCCTCATACGCGTTTGAACCGTAGCGCCCCCATGTGTAGTTGTCACCATCCAAGTCGAGCATGGTCCAGCCGGTCATCTCGTCGTCGGATTCAAAGTACCAGCCCTGTATGAGCTCCGGCTCGTTGACCGCTTCCGAATAGGAATACCCGCATTTGGTGCAGGTGTGCTGTGCAACGCCGCCTTCGGACACCGTCTCATAGGTGCAGTCTTCGGTCTCGACGCGGCTGCAGACCGAGCAGGTCATCGTGTGCGTACCGTCGTTGTTGGACACGATCGTGTCGTCGTGGTCCACCAGCGCAGTCGCCGGCTCGGTGTAGCTGTCGCCGCACGTCGTACAGGTATAGGTGTCTTCGCCCAATTCCTGACAGGTCGAGGTCGTGCTTGAAAGCACGTAGTTATGGACCCGCTCCAGCGTCACGGTGAAGCTGCCCGTAGCGCTGTTCCACAGATACACGCCGTAATAATAGGTTTCCCCGCCCGTCAGCGTGTACTCCAACCGGAAATTGTTGTTCGTGCCGTAGCTGATGTCGTCGTGATTTGCCAGCTGCGACCCGCTGCTGTCATACAGATAGCACCTCGGGTCGTCTCCGCTGTATGAGGTCAGGACGTATTTGTCCGTTGCCGGCGGTGTGAATTTGTAATACGCCTGCTGACTGGCAGTCGTGACCTCGACGGTATTCTCGCCCAGGACGAGCTCCGGCGCATTAGCCATTTCGTCCGCGGTGATCGCGAACGCCGCCGTCGGCAGCAGGCCGAACACGAGCGCGAGCGCCAGGAGCATGGACAAAAGCTTTTTGATTTTCATGATAACCCCCCTTTTTGCTTGGATCTGTTTCGGAACATAAAATACGCAAAGACAGCATATTTCCCTTAAGTAAATATATCATATACAACTCGGGATTGCAAGCAATTTGCAAGAAAAAATATGTCGGAAAACAGCGAACGGGACTGCGTTTTTGCAAAAAGATCCGCCCGGACGGACGGATCGAAAAAAGCATATAATGTGTGTGGAATATCGTGTTTTATTTGGATCTGTGCCGGTAGGTCAGCGGGCTGAACAACAGGATGATCGGGAACAGTTCCAATCTGCCCGCAAGCATTTCGAGCGAAAGCAGGACCTTGGACGCGCTGCTGTAAAAGCCGTAGTTCTCGGTCGGTCCGACCAGCGCGAGACCCGGTCCGATGTTCGATAGACACGCGAGCGTCGCGGTGAAGTTCGTCAGAAAATCCTGCTCGCCGAGCGAAAGCAGAAATACGCCCGTCGCAAGGCACACGACATACAGCAGGAAAAACGTCAGCGTCGCGCGGATCAGATCCGATCCGACCGGCTTGCCCTCCATGCGCACGACGGTGACCGCGCGCGGGTGCAGCAGCCTTCGCACCTCCTCCCGCGCCGCCTTGAACAGGATCACGACGCGGCTGATCTTCAGACCGCCGCCGGTCGAGCCCGCGCACGCGCCGAAGACCATTAAAAGCAGCAGCGTCATCTTGGAAAAGCCCGGCCATTGGTCGAAATTGACCGTTGCGTAGCCGGTCGTCGTGATGATCGACGAGACCTGAAAATAGGCGTCCCGCAGCGTCAGCCCGAAGCCTTTGATCGCCGAAAACGTATTGATCGTGATCAGCACGACGGCTGTCACAACGATCCCGCCGTAGACGTGCAGCTCCTCGGAGCGGACGGCGTTCTTCCATTTGCCGATCAGGATCAGATGATACAAGCTGAAATTGACGCCGAACAGCAGCATGAACGTGGACAGCACGACGTGGATATAGGTGCTGTCGTACGCCTTGATGCCTGCGTTTTTGACCGAGAATCCGCCGGTTCCCGCCGCGCCGAACGCGTGACAGATCGACTCAAACAGCGGCATGCCGCCCGCCCACAGCAGAACGACGAGGATCAGCGTCAGAACGGAATAGACGGTGTAGAGGATCTTTGCGGTGTCGCGCATACGCGGCACGAGCTTTCCCTTGACGGGACCCGGAACCTCGGCGCGCATCAGGTGCATCGAGCGCTCCTCGCTCATCGGCATGACCGCAAGGACGAACACGAGCACGCCCATGCCGCCGACCCAATGCGAGAAGCTGCGCCAGAACAGGATGCAGTGCGGCAGCTGTTCGACCGTCTCGAGGATCGACGCGCCGGTCGTGGTGAAGCCGGACACGATTTCGAACAGGCAGTCCCAGAACGTATTGAATCCGCCGCAGAGCCACAGCGGCACCGCGCCGAACAGAGACATCAGCACCCACGCCGCGGCGACGACCAGAAAGCCCTCACGCGCGTAGATTGCCGTGTCCTTCGGTTTTTTGATGCCGAACAGCCCCAAAAGCGCCAATGCGCCGATTGCGGGCAGGAAGCACCACGTGATCGCTTCGCGATAGATGAGCCCGACCAGCACGGACGGGAGCATCAGCACCGCCTCGATCAGCATGATGCGGCTCAGCAGAAAGACGACCATCCGGCGGTTCATCTTGTTTCCTCCATGATATCGAAAAGGTCGTTCAGCCGACGCTGTTCGGTCACGACCAGCACGACGTCGCCCGCCTGAATGCTGTCCGCGCCGCCGGGGATAATCGCCTTGCCGTTTCGCACGAGGCAGGCGATCAGCAGATGCTTTTTCGTTTTCAGATCCTTGAGCGGAATGTTCAGAAGATTGCCGTTTTCGTCGCTCGCATTGAATTCCAGCACCTCGATCGAACCGTCCGCGATCTTATAGAGCCCGCGGATCCTGCCGTGATCCGCGCTCGCTTCACGGGCGCGCACATAACGCAGGATCACGTTGGTCGCAACGCGCTTCGGGGAGATGACGGAATCGAGCGCCGTCTCCTTGACAAGGCTTTCCAGCCCGTCGTTGTTGACCTTGGCGATGACCTTGCCGACGTTGTGCCGCTTTGCGTACAGCGCGGAAAGCACATTGCCCTCGTCGAGTCCGGTCAGCGCGACAAACGCGTCCGCGCGCTCGATGCCTTCCTCCTGCATCAGATCGTGATCGGTGACGTCGCCGTTGATGACGACCGCGTCCGGCAGAAGCTCCGCGATATTGCGCGCGGAATCCTTGCTGCGCTCGATGATCTTGACCGAAAGATTGCTTCTCAAAAGCTCCTGCGCAAGGTAGTAGCTGATGCGCCCGCCGCCGCCGACAATGACCGAACGGACCGGGTTTGCGATGACGTTCGCTTTGCGGAGCGCCTTTGCGACCTCACGCGGAGCGCCGGTCACGTACAGAACGTCGCCGCCCGAAAGCGTGAATCCGCCGGACGGGATCGTAAATACGCCGTTGCGTTCGACCGCGCAGATCAGCACCTTGACGCCGAGCTTCTGCGGCAGTTCATACAGCGGGATCCCGTTCAGCACGCTCTTTTCCGGCAGCCGGCAGGTAACCAGCTCCACGTGTCCGCGCGCGAACAGCTCGATGTGCGTCGCCGCCGGAAACCGCAGCACGCGCGCGATCTCCTCCGCCGCCTGCCGGTCCGGATTGACCGTCATCGAAAGCCCGAGATCATCGGAGATGCGGTACATATTGTTCGCGTATTCGGGGTCGCGGACGCGCGCGATCGTGTGCTTTGCGCCGATCTTATGCGCGATCAGACACGACAGCAGATTGATCTCGTCGCTTGTCGTCATCGCAAGCAGCAGGTCTGCGTCCTTTGCGCCGGCTTCCTCCAGCACGGAAAAGACCGCGCCGTTGCCGACGTAGCCGATGACGTCCTGTGTGTTGCTGATCTGCTCGATGACCGATTCGTTCCGGTCGATGACGGTTACCCGATGCCCCTCCGCGACAAGCTGTACCGCAAGCGTCGATCCCATCTTGCCGCAGCCGACGATCATGATCTGCATAAATCCCTCCGCGCATCAATACAATAATATAATAGTATATCAGTTCTCGGCGTAAAATGCAAGATTTACCCTTTTTCCGTATTTGGGGCTTGTCCTTCCCAAAAAAGTATGCTATGATAAATCGATTATCCGAGAAGGAGACTTCCATGAAAAAACTGATTGCATTCTTTCTGATTTCCGTATTGCTGTTCACGGCGGCCGCATGCGCTTGCGGCGCGCAGCAGCAGACCGTTACGCACCGGGGCGAGATCACGGTGTATTGCGATAACGCGCTCACCACGGACTTGCTCATCTACTTCCAGGCAAACCAGGATTGCCTCGTGACCTGCGAGGTCCTGAACGCCGAGACGGACTATGAGGCGTTTGCGTCCAAGATCGGCGCCGCCCTGCTCAAGGACGAGGCGATCGCGCAGAAGCTTCGGGACGCAGGCTGGACCGAAACGGAGGACTGGACGAATGCGCAGAAGGAAAAAAACGAACAGATGTTCGGCTTCACCGTGCTTGTTTCCCCGAAGAACTCCGATACCGGCAGAAAGACCGCAAAGCTTTTGACGGACTGGCTTGTCGGCGACGGCTCCTATGAACGCACGGTCACGACCGTTTCCGGCGGCTGCGGCTGCCGTCGCGAACAGACGACCGTCACGATCACAAGCGACGCGGGTGAACTGGTGAAGGACGCGCACTTTGCGAAGCTCGTCAATCCGTAAAAATCCGAAAATGCAAAAGATCCCGGAACGCCCGGGATCTTTTCTTTTTTGATTACGATACGGGAACGACGATCTCGCTCTTTGCAACAAGCACCGCTTTGCCGCGCAGCGCGATGCGCCCGCCGCCCAAAGGCTCGCAGACAAGCTCGCCGCCGCGCGCCGACGCCTGATACGCGCGGATGATCTTTTTGCCGAGCGCCTTCGCCCACCAGTCCGCGATCTGGCAGTGCGCTGAGCCGCAGACCGGATCCTCCGGCACGGTCGTCTCCGGCGTGAAGCTTCTGGACACGCAGTCGTATTCGCTGCCTTTCGCCGTGGCGTTCCAGATGCGTCCGGGCAGCTGCTTCAGCAATTCATAATCGGGCGTCAGGCTCCGCACGGTCTCCTCGTCCCGAAAGACGCAGTTGAGATCGAGCCCGAGAAACGCATGAACCGGACGCGCGCCGAACGCGCGTTCCATTGCGTCGGTGACCGGGATTTCGGTCAGCTCATACGTCGGGAAGTTCAGCTCAAAGCGGTCGCCGATCCGCCTGACGGAAAGGTCGCCGCTCACGGAGGTATAGCGCACCGCGTCCGCGTCCGGCTCAAAAAAGGTCAGCAGCACGAACGACGCCGCAAGCGTGGCGTGCCCGCAAAGCTCCTCCTCCGTCATGGGCGTGAACCAGCGGATGCGATAGCGCTCCCCCTCCCTCACGACGAACGCGGTCTCGGCAAGGTTGTTCTCCGCCGCGATCGCCTGCATCGTTTCATCCGAAAGCCACCGGTCCGTCACAAGAACCGCGGCGGGATTGCCGTGAAACGGCTTGTCCGTAAACGCGTCGACGATGTATTGCTTCAT
>CADAPG010000084.1 GCA_902789675.1 uncultured Eubacteriales bacterium | reverse complement strand
TTTGGAGGCGCCACCCGGAATCGAACCGGGGATAAGGGTTTTGCAGACCCGTGCCTTACCGCTTGGCCATGGCGCCGAATCCTGTATGAAAAAGCGGCTGCAGCCGCCTTATTGTCGTGGAGCGGGAAACGGGGCTCGAACCCGCCACCTCAGCCTTGGCAAGGCTGCGCTCTACCAAATGAGCTATTCCCGCAGGATGGTGCCTCAGAGTGGACTTGAACCACCGACACAGGGATTTTCAGTCCCTTGCTCTACCAACTGAGCTACCGAGGCATATTGGCGACCCGAAGGGGGCTCGAACCCCTGACCTCCAGCGTGACAGGCTGGCATTCTAACCAACTGAACTACCGGGCCATTTCTTGGTGGGAACAACAGGGCTCGAACCTGTGACCCTTTGCTTGTAAGGCAAATGCTCTCCCAGCTGAGCTATGCTCCCCTACGCACTTAGCGCAAGGTTTATTATAACGAATCATGCCGCGTCTGTCAACGATTATTTTTCGGAAATACCAAATATTTTTTTTCTGCAAACGATGTCTTTCGCTGCATGCGTCGATCTGTTATACTGTTCTTATCAAAAGGAAGGGAGTGATTCGTCATGTCGCTGAACGTTAAATGCCCGCGGTGCGGTGGTACGCGCGCCATGCTGACGAGCGAAAACAAGCGGCACGGCTGCTTCTGGCTTGTGTTGTTCGGTATTTACTATGTGATCTGGACCGTGATTCGCTGGATCATCGGGCTTTTGATCCTCATTCTGTTCGACTGGTGGATTGCGATCCTCAAAGCAATCGCAGGCAAAGGCTATGCATGGCGCTCAAAGCGCTGGTTCTCGCCTTGGCGCAGAACCTACTACTGTCCGGATTGCGGCTGCAATTTTCGCGCCTGATCCGTTGTTATGCAAAAGCCCCGCTGGAAAGCGGGGCTTTTGCGGTATAGGATTCGTTTATTACGGGAGCTCAGGAAGCTCGTCGGGGCAGCTTGCCGTCACGACGTCAACCGCTCCGAGCTCGATCAGCTCCATCTTCGGCCGTACATAGATCTCTTTCATATTCGTATCTTCCCAATCAATTGTTTTCAAAATAGGCGTCCGCCTTTTGGTTATACAGATACAGCGCCTTTGCCATGTTCTTGAGGTTCGTCGGCGCAAGCGTGTCGTCGTAGGTCAGCGCCTTATAGGCGTAGCTCAGCGCGCAGTATTCGACCGTATGCGTGTTCGTGCCGTCGCTGACCGTAAAGGTGTGCAGCTGGTCCAAAGCCTGCGCCGGGATGTTTGCGATCTCCAGATAGTATTTCCCGTTTCCGGCGCTTTGCGGCGTGACCGTTTCCGTATCGATCGTGAAGGTATAATCGTCGATCAAGCGTCCATCTTCGAGATAGTAATACAGCCGAATCGTATTGTCCGCCTGGATCAGCAGCGTACTTGTGCTCTTTTCAATGCCCTCCGGCAGCGTACCGGTATATGTCGCCTCGAACGCCGAAAGCGCATTGACCGCTACCGACGTGACATCTTCCGGCAGCGTCAGACCGTCCGCCTCATAGCCGAACTGGATCTGCGCCGCGATCCCGTAGTTTGCGCACGCCTTCACGAGCTCCTTCAACGACTCGCCGAGGCTCGACTGCATGGCAGCTTCCACATAATCCGATGCGGAATAGTGTAAGCCGCCTTCTGTTTCCGTACCGTCGGAATCAAACAACGCAAGCCTTCTGCCGCTGCCGTCGAACAGCTCGATCGTGACGTCATCGTGCATCTGCTTCGCGAAAATGTCCTGCGTAAACTGCCGACGCACAACGCCGTTCTTTTCGGAAACCGGCGCGTCCTTCACCATGTGTTTGGTCGTCACACCGTTGAGCGTCACCAGCGCATAGCTGTCCTCGTCTGCAAGCGCATCGTCCGAAACGACCACATAGAAGTTCACCCGGATCTTGCCCTCCAGCGTCAGGCTCTTGGACATGACATTTGCGTACAGATAGTGCCAGGTCGCGTTCAGCAGCGGATTGTTGTCTTCCCCGATCTCAATTTGTTCCTTTTGCGCTTCGGTGCCACAGTAATACACGTCCGTCAGCGCGTCGCAGGCGTAAAACGCCATTTCGCCGATAAACGTCACGCTGTCCGGAATCATCACTTCCACGAGTGTTGTACAGGCAGAAAATGCGCCCCACCCAATGAAAGTCACGCCGTCCGGAATGTCAATTCCCAACAAAGCTGTACATCCGCTGAATGCTTCCCAGTTTATGGCAGTCACGGTGTCTGGTATCGTTATTGCCGTCAGATTTGAGCAGCCTGTGAATGCTTCACCGGCGATATCGGTCAATCCATCCGGCAATTCAACGGCAGTTATCTCAGCAAGGAAAGGCTCCCACGGAGGGTGAATCCAACTGTATTGGTAATCCATCTCTCCGTTTCCGCTGATCGTCAGTACGCCGGTTTTCTCGTCAAACGACCATTCAAGATAATATAACAAATAAACCGAGAGATTTCAACGGCAGACTGAGAGAATTTCGCTGTACTGCCGCCGTGTTTTCATGCTTGCAAAGCGCAGGGAGATACCGTATAATGTATATGTATCAATATGCTTTTGAAAAGGAGAATGGATTATGTTTGAAAACAAGATCGGCGTTCTGGTTCCCAACGTGATGCTGCCCCCGAAGGGCGCGGACTTCTCGAAATGGGCGGTCGTGGCATGCGACCAGTTCACCTCGCAGCCCGAATACTGGGCGGCGGCGCGCGAATTCATCGGCGACGCGCCCACGACTCTCGACCTCTTTTTGCCGGAAGCGTACCTCGGTAAGGAAGGCGAAGCCGAGCGCATCGCAACGATCCGCAAGAACATGCGCGAGTACATGGCAAAGGGCATCCTCGAGACCAAGCCGCAGGGCTTCGTGCTCGTCAAGCGCTCCGTCGCGGGGAACACCCGCTGGGGTCTTGTCATGGCGCTGGACCTCGAATGCTATGATTATAACAAGGGCGCAACGACGCTGATCCGCGCGACCGAGGGCACGATCGTCGAGCGCATCCCGCCGCGTCTCCGCATCCGCGAGGGCGCGCCGCTGGAGCTTCCGCACATTCTCGTTTTGATCGACGACCCGAAGCGGACCGTCATCGAACCGCTGGCGGCGAAGACGGAGAACCTCGACAAGCTCTATGACACCGACCTGATGCTGGACGGCGGTCACATCACCGGTTGGCTCGTGGACGGCGCAGCCGATATCCAGGGCGCGATCGACGCGATGGAAACCCTGACCGACGCGGACGCGTTCAAAGCAAAGTACGGCGATCACGCGCCGCTGCTGTTTGCGATGGGCGACGGCAACCACAGCTTCGCGACCGCAAAGGCGAACTGGGAAAAGGTCAAGGCGACGCTTTCGCCCGAGGAGCAGAAGGATCATCCCGCGCGCTACGCGCTGGTCGAGGTCGAGAACGTGCACGACGACGGCATCATCTTTGAGCCGATCCATCGCGTGCTGTTCGGGATCGGCGGCATGGAAGGCGCGGAGAAGCTGCTCGCGAAACTGAAGGCGCAGAACGGCGACGCAAAGATCGTTCTGAGTGACGACATGCCGAAGGCAAGCGGCGGCGAAATCCACACCATTCCGTTCTGCACGGGCGAGATCTTCGGCGCGTTCGTCGTCGAAAAGCCCGCTGCGCAGCTGGCGGTCGGCACCCTGCAAAACGCGATCGACGCGCTTCTTAAAGAGACCGAAGGCGCGGAGGTCGACTACATCCACGGCGAAGCGGTCGTGCGCGATCTGGCGAAAAAGCCCGACACGATGGGCTTCCTGCTTCCCGCGATGCAGAAGAGCGAGCTGTTCCCGACCGTCGTGTTCGACGGCGCGCTCCCCAGAAAGACGTTCTCGATGGGCGAAGCGAACGAAAAGCGCTACTACCTCGAGTGCCGCAAGATCGAGAAGTAATTCGATCTGTTGAAAACAAGTTTTCAACAGATCGGTTTGCAGACCCCGCCTGAAATTCTTCGGATTTCCGGGCGGCGGGGACTGAAAGGAGTCAAATCCGCCGCGCATGTCGCCGGATTTGACGGATTGATTCTCCGTTCTTCCTTCGCTGCTTTCGCGCGCGTCTGCAACGCGCTTGTGTTGCCCGCCGCATGCAAACTCCCGGAGAACCGTAGGGACGGGCATTGCCCGTCCGCCGTAACAACGAACCCGTAGGGGAGGCCGACCCCGGCGCCCCGAAAAGGAAACCCGCATGGTAAAGACCGTCAAGTTCGGCGGAAGCTCGCTCGCCTCCGCCGAACAGTTCAAAAAAGTCAAAGCGATCATCGAACGCGACGCCGCGCGGCGGTACGTGGTGGTCAGCGCGCCCGGAAAACGCTTCCCGGGCGACGATAAGATCACCGATCTTCTGTACCGCTGCCAGGCGCTGCGCGCTTTGGGCGCGCCGTTCGACGCGGAATACAAAAAGATCGCGGAACGCTTCATCGGCATCCGCGACGGGCTCGGACTGAACCTGTGCATCGAGGCGGAGCTCGACGAGATCCGTTCGCGCATCGAGGCGGGCACGACGCCGGACTATGCCGCAAGCCGCGGCGAGTACCTCAACGCAAAGCTGATGTCCGCCTATCTCGGCTTTGATTTTCTGGACGCGGCGGAGTTCATCCGCTTCCGCGACGACGGCACGTTCGACGACGACGCGACAAGCCTGCGCGTCAACGCCCTTGCGGCGCACGAACGCGCGGTCATTCCGGGCTTTTACGGACGGCAGCGCAACGGCGCGGTCCGCACGTTCTCCCGCGGGGGAAGCGATATTACGGGCGCGATCGTGGCGAAGCTGACGAGCAGCGACGTCTACGAAAACTGGACGGATGTTTCGGGCTTTCTGATGACGGATCCGCGCATCGTGCCGGACGCAAAGGTGATCGAAACGGTCACCTATTCGGAGCTTCGCGAGCTCAGCTACATGGGCGCGACGGTGCTGCATGAGGATTCGATTTTCCCGGTCAGAAAAGCGCGCATCCCGATCCATGTGCTCAACACCAACGAGCCGGAAGCCAGGGGCACGATGATCGTGCCGGACAGCATGGCGACCGACAAGGAGCACGCGCGTCCGCTGACCGGCATTGCGGGGCGGCGCGGGTACACGGTCATCACGCTGACAAAGGACAATCTGCACAACGAACTCGGCTTTGCCTACCGGCTGATGGGCATCCTTGCGCGAAACGGCATCTCCGCCGAGCGCATGCCCTCCGGCATCGACACGATCTCGCTGGTCATCGACGACAAGCGCCTGATCGGCAGGATGGATCAGCTCTATCACGACATCATGGTCGAGTGCTCGCCGGACACGGTTGAGATCGCAAGCTGCATAGCATTGATCGCCTCGGTCGGTATCGGCATGGTGCGAAACCCCGGCGTTGCGGCAAAGCTCTTCTCGGCGCTTTCCGACGCAGAGGTCAACGCGCGTCTCATCGACCAGGACAGCAACGAAATGAACATCATCGTCGGCGTCGAGCAGCGCGACTTCGAGCGCGCGGTCGAAGCGATCTACCGGGCGTTTGCATAATAATTATTCGGGCGGTTGAAGGCAAGCTTTCAACCGCCTGTTTTTTAAAAACGCAGGCGTTTCCGGGCGGCGGTCCACTACGCTGTGCTTCGTTACAGAGACAGATCGCGCGCTTCTCGCACATACCATCTGCAAGGTGTCAAATCCGCCGCGCATGTCGCCAGATTTGACGGTTTTTTTGTCGTTCTTTTATTCGCGAACTCCATTCGTTTCGAAAGCAGATTTCGCGCATCAGCGTCTCCTGCAATGATTTGTGCATGAATTGACTGCGCCGTGAATTGCTCCTGCGGAACGTGAATCGCGCCAAGGTGCATGGATCGGCTCGTGTCTCATTTTGAAGCAAAATTCCATTCTGTTGATCGAAAACTGCCTTTCCGGACGAAGAACAGTTTCCGGGCGGTTTTTTTGTTGAAAATCCTTGAAAACCCACGCTTTTTATGCTAAAAGAAAGCATAAGAACGACAGTTTTACAGAAAAGAGGGCGCCGTACCCATGATCGAAGTCAACGACTTAACAAAGGTGTTCAAAAAACCGATCCGCGGAAACGGTCTTTCCGGGATGGTGAAGACGCTGTTTTCCAGAAAATACGACGAGATCCGGGCGGTGGACGGGATCAGCTTCACCGTTCCCGACGGCGAGATCGTGGGATACATCGGCGCGAACGGCGCGGGCAAATCGACGACGATCAAGATGATGTGCGGCATCCTCACGCCGACGTCCGGCACCGTGTTCATCGACGGGGTGGAGCCTTACCGCAAGCGGCGGCAGGTTGCGCAGCGCATCGGCGTCGTCTTCGGACAAAAGACGCAGCTCTGGTGGGATATCCCGCTGGTTGAATCGTTTAAGGTGCTCAAGGAGATCTACCAGATATCCGACGCGGACTATCGGGAGCGCATGGACTTTCTCGGCGAGGTTCTGGACATCACGCGGTTTCTCTCGCAGCCGGTGCGCACGCTCTCACTGGGCGAACGGATGCGGGCGGATCTCGCGGCGTCGATGCTGCACAACCCGCGCATCCTCTTTCTGGACGAGCCGACCATCGGCATGGACGTGCTCGTGAAGGAGAAGATCCGGCTTGCGATCCGCGCACTGAACAAAACGTACGGCACCACGGTCGTGCTGACCACGCACGACATGACCGACATCGAGAATCTCTGCTCACGCATCATTCTGCTCGAAAAAGGGAGCATTCTTTACGACGGACCGCAAAAAAGCCTCAAGACCCGCTTCGGCAACATCAAGACCCTGACGCTGACCGTTCCGGCGGAGATCCATGCCGAGACCGCGCCCATGCTCTCGCCCGAGGTCGCCGTTTCCGAGGCGGACGGGCGTCTGGTGCTGCGCTTCGATGCGGACAAGGTCGCTCTCGAACAGGCGATTCAGTATGCGTTCCGTGATCTTCATGCGATGGATATGAAAATCGCCGAGATCTCGATCGGCGACGTGGTCAAGACGATTCTCGAGCAGCAGGAGGCGGAGCATGCTGAAAAAGTATAAGCCCTTCCTTCGCGCCGGCGCGATCGACACGATGGCGTATCGGTTCAATATTCTGATCTGGGCGGCCATTACGGTATGCGAGGTCGCCTGCATGGTCTTTCTGTGGCTGGCGGTTTACCGGTCGAGCGAGGGCGGCATCGACGCCGAGATCCACGGCTTTACCTACCGCGAAATGATCGCCTACGTCGTGCTGACGACGATCTTCAATTTCGTGACGTACAACAACGATACGCTGTGGAACATCAATACCGACATCAAAAAAGGTACGGTCGGCAACTACCTCATCAAGCCGATCAGCTACCGCGGCAAGTTCGCCGCGACCAGTCTCGGCAACCTGCTCACGATGACGCTGATGTTCGGTGTGCCGCTGTACGCCGCGGCGCTCGTGACGCTCGGCGTCCTCGGGTTTCTGCCGGGGCTCAGCTTCCCCGCGTTCTTTGCGAATCTCGGGCTGTTTCTGCTGTCCGGGCTGTGCGCGTCGCTTCTGAACGACACGATCTCCTACATCTTCGGCATCCTGTGCTTCTACACCTCCTCCGGCTGGGGATTGAATTCACTCAAGGTCACGCTGATCTCTTTCCTTTCCGGCACGCTGCTGCCGATCGCATTCTTTCCGAAGGGACTCCGGGAGGTCGTAAGCCGGATGCCCTTTGCCGGCATGAGCCAAAACCCTGTCCTGATTCTGATGATGAAATACGACCTGAAGGAATCGCTGCGCTGCGTTGCGCTGTCGGTCGCATGGATCGTCGTGCTGGAGCTTTTTGCAAAGCTCCTGTTCTCGCACGCCGTCCGCAAGGTCACGGTGCACGGAGGCTGATATGCGGTACGTTCATCTGTATTTTACCTGCATCAAGCGCAGCATGATCTCCCGTCTGGAATATAAGAAGGATACGATCGTTGCGCTGTTCTCGTTCTTCTTCTCCAACTTCTGCTCACTCGCGGCGATCTATTTCATCCTGCAGGCCATCCCGGCGCTGGCGGGCTATTCTCTGCCGGAAGTCGGCTTCTTTTACGGCTTCTCGATGATGCCGATCGCGCT
>CADAPG010000083.1 GCA_902789675.1 uncultured Eubacteriales bacterium | reverse complement strand
GTGCTGCAGCCGGCACATACGGGGCTTCCCGCACCGATCGTATCCCGATAGCGAGGCAGCTTCGGAACGAAAAAGCTGAGAGTAAGCAGAATGCCGCCGACCACAAACCAGCAGATCAAAAACACCCATATGCCGATCCCGTCGCCCGCAGGTTTTCCGATCAGAAACGGCGCACCGAAAAGCGCGGAACCCATGAGATATGCGCCGAAACAGCGCAGCACGATCCGCGTGATCCTGCGGTTACGGTATTGCCGCATATGGATCGGACGCGTTTGTTTTTCGGTTTTCATTTGTTTTCTCTCTTTCAAACGGTTCGGAAATCGCAATTTTAATCACATAAAGGACCCGTCTGCAGCGCCGGATTCCGGCATTGCAGACGGGTCGGTTTCTGAACTCAGGCTTCTCCGCCCTCCCAGCGCTTTTTGTCCTTGACCTTCGCAAGGAAGATCATCGCCGCGATGATGTACGGCTTGAACGACGCCTGCTTATACAAAGGATCGCGATAGCGGTCGAATACAGACGCCGCAACCTCGCCCGCTTCGCAGGAAACATCCGTGATGTCCGCGGGCAGGCAGTGGAGATACAGCGCCTTGCCGTCCTTGGTGAGGCTCATCATCTCCTCGGTGCACTCCCAGTCCTTGTGCTCCGCGTTCTGCGCGAGCAGGCGCTTTTCGAGCGCTTTGATTCCCTCTAAATCGCCGTTGCCGTACAGCTCGGTGCGCTCCTCCATCGCCTTAAACGGCGCCCAGGATTTCGGATAGACGATGTCGGCGTCCCGGAACGCTTCCTTCATGTCGTGCGTGATCTTGAAAGAAGCGCCGGACTTTTTGCAGTTCTCCTCCGCGACCTTTACGACGTCGTCCATGATCTCGTAGCCCTCGGGATACGCGAGCGTGACGTCCATGCCGAACCGGGTAAACAGCCCCGCGACGCCCTGCGGCACGGAGAGAGGCTTACCGTACGACGGGCTGTACGCCCAGGTCATCGCGACCTTCTTGCCCTTGAGGTTTTTGATCGCCTCGTCGAGATCATCGGATCCGCCGAGCGTATGGATGCAGTGCAGCATGTCCGCCATGCACTGCGTCGGGTGGTCGATGTCGCACTGGAGGTTCACGAGCGTCGGCTTCTGTTCGAGCACGCCCGCCTTGTTGCCCTCGGTGACGGCGTTGACGACGTTGTGCATGTAGGTGTTGCCCTTGCCGATGTACATGTCGTCGCGGATGCCGATGACGTCCGCCATGAACGAGATCATGTTCGCGGTCTCGCGCACCGTTTCGCCGTGCGCGATCTGGCTCTTGCCCTCGTCGAGATCCTGCACTTCCAGCCCCAGAAGGTTGCACGCCGACGCGAACGAAAAACGCGTGCGGGTGGAGTTGTCGCGGAACAGCGAAATGCCGAGTCCGGAGTCGAAGATCTTGCAGGAGATGTTGTTTTCGCGAAGATGCCGCAGCGCGTCCGCCACGGTGAACACCGCCGCGATCTCGTCGTCGGTCTTTTCCCAGGTCAGAAAAAAGTCGCCGTTGTACATGTTGTCGAACTTCAGCTCGTTCAGCTTATCGGTATACTTTTTGACGTTGCTCATAGCTCCTCCTCAGTCGTTTGCAAACTTGGTGTCGGTTCTGCCCGCGCGGTATTCGGTCACGTCGTCCGTGCGGTTTTCGGGCTTATAGCACATCGGGACCGCGGCATACAGTGCTGCGCAGGTCACAAGGTCCTGCTTCCATGTGATCTCGTTCGGCGCGTGCGCCTGCGATTCCGCGCCGGGTCCGAAGCCCACGCACGGGATGCCGTAGCGCCCCTGAATCGAAACGCCGTTTGTCGAGAACGTCCACTTGTCAATCAGCGGGCGGTCGCGCTTGTCCATGGCGCTCGGATGCCCGATGCGCTTATCGCCGAACAGCGCCTTATGCGCGTCGACCAGCGCCTGCACGTGCGCCGCGCTCTCTTTGTTGATCCAGGTCGGGAAATAGCACTCGGTCTCGTATTTGAGCCCTGTCCACGCCGGACGGTCGTACAGGTACATCGAGACCTTGACGTCGTCGCCGTACTTTTTGCAGGCAGGAAGATTGCGGATCTCGTCGAGACAGGAATCCCACGTTTCGCCCGCGGTCATGCGGCGGTCCAAAGAGACCGCGCAGGAGTCCGCCACCGCGCAGCGCGACGGCGAGGTGTAGAAGATCTGCGAGCAGGTGATCGTGCCGCGGCCGAGGAAGCGCGCGTCCTCCCAGTGCTCGGGATTGTACTTCGGATCGAGCATTTTCACGAGACCCTTGATCTCGTCGGCGTCGGTTGCCGAATTCTCGTTCAGCGCGCGGACTTCCTCGAGGATGTCCGCCATCTTGTAGATCGCGTTGTCGCCGCGCTCCGGCGCGGAGCCGTGGCACGAAACGCCCTTGACGTCCACACGGATCTCCATTCTGCCGCGGTGTCCGCGATAGATGCCGCCGTCGGTCGGCTCGGTGGAGACGACGAACTCGGGCGTGATGCCGTCCTCCTTATGGATGTACTGCCAGCAAAGACCGTCGCAGTCCTCCTCCTGCACCGAGGCGACGACGAGGATCTTCGTGTCTTCGGGGATGAGCCCGAGGTCCTTCATGATCTTCGCGCCGTACACCGCCGAGACCACGCCGCCCTCCTGGTCGGAGCCGCCTCTGCCGTAGATGACGTCGTCGGTCTCGTAGCCCTTATAGGGATCGTGCTCCCAGTTTGCTTTGTTGCCGATGCCGACGGTGTCGATGTGTCCGTCGAACGCGATGATGCGGCTGCCTTCGCCCATCCAGCCAAGCGCGTTGCCCTCCGGGTCGATCTCCGCCTTGTCGAAGCCGAGCGCTTCCATTTCGGCGATCGTGCGGCGGATGACGCCCTCCTCCTCGCAGCTTTCGCTGGGGATCGCAATGAGATCGCGGAGGAACTTCGTCATCGCCGGGAGATAGCCCTGCGCCGTCTTTTTGATCAGTTCAAAATCCATGTCGGTTTCCTTTCTTCAATCCTGAACGGTATTCTTTGCGTCAATGTAGGAATACAGGGTATATTTGCTGATGCCGAAATACTTCGACACCTTGTCGCCGCTTCTGGTGATCAGGAACGCCCCCGCCTTGTTGAGGAACGCGATCGCCCTGATCTTGTCCTCCTTGTTCATCATGGCGACGGGCTTGCCGACCAGCTCGACCGACTGCTCGATGAGGTCGTCCAGAAGATCGTTGACCGACAGCGGAATGCGGTCCGGCGTCTTCTTTTCATCCTTCTGCGGCAGCAGCGACGCGATCGCGCGCTCCGCCATCAGCATTTCGGTGATGTCGTAATTGATCGAGAACACGCCCTCCGGCTTTCCGTTTTCGTCGCGGATGTAGACCGTGGTGCATCTTAAGATCCGTCCGTCGTGCGTCCGCATGAGATAGCCCGCGGAATCCGCGAGCGCGTTCGGGTCCTTTTCCTGCAGCGCTTCAAGCACGACGCGGCTCGGACCGTCGCCGACCTTGCGGTGCGAGACGTGCCCGTTTTCGATCACGGCAATCGTGTGTTCGAGATCGCCGCTTTGAAGGTCGTGTACCGCAATCTCGCAGTTCGGACCGAACTGCACGGCGAGCGCCTTGCTGAGCCGTTCAAAAAAATCCAGATCCATCCGATTTCCCCCTATGTTTCGTCATGATACAGTATAAACGATTTCCGCCCGATGCACAAGGGATAATCTTATTTTGATTTTGTTTTGCAAAAAGATTTTTCGCGCCGCTGGTTTTTGCTTGCAAAGCGCCGCAAAGTGCGGTACAATAAATTGAATGAAATGAAAGGAGAACCGTTATGGAAGACGAAAGAGATCTTGTCACCTTTACCGATGAGGAAGGCAACGAGTTTGACCTTGAGGTCATTGATTATTTTGAGCATGAGGGCAAGGAGTACGCGGTGCTCGTGGACGCCGATCTGCCCGAGGAACCCGAAGAGGACTTCGAGGTCTGCATCATGGAGATCGTGGTCAACGAAGAAGAGGACCTCGAGGAGTTCGTGCCCGTTCCGGACGACAAGCTCGACGAGCTGTTTGCGATCGCGGAAAAGCGCATGGAGTGCTGGGACTGCGACGCGGACGACTGCGAAGGCTGCGAAAAGCTCGAAGACTGAACAAGCAAAAAAGGAGCTTCCCGAACGTTCGGGAGGCTCCTTTTCCGTACCGGCGCCGAAGGCGCTCCCCCGTGTTTTTGTTGACATTGCGGACGGTTTCCTGTATATTGAAAGCGGATCTTTCAAGATTCGCCCAGTATTTTTTCGGAGGAGCAAAGCAGATGAACGAAGAACAAAAATGGGACGAGATCCTGTCTGCCGACGCAAAAAAGAATCAGAAACGGCAGCGCTCGGAGAAGGCGGAAAAGGCGGGCAACGTCATCGGCGGCGTTTCCTTTATTATCACGATCGTGTCGATCATCATCGCCGGCGCCGTCTTCGGCATTCTGTACGGCTTACGCTGATTTCAATCAAAGGAGCGCATCATGGGATACAGTGCAATCAAGATCCCGGATCGGCATAAGGTCACGGCGACCAGGCTGCAGATCCTCAGAAGAGCTGCCGGTGCGTCCGAATTCGAAATGCTGCTGTTCGTTTCGGACATCGAACTGGACGTTTACATCACCGATTCGCGCGTTGCGTACCGGTGCCTGAAATACGACAAGGGCGACCGAAAATGGTCGGGCGGTCTGACCGCGCTCGCGCTGAACGCCTATGAGCGGGCGAAGGCAGATCGCCGCTCCGCCGGGACCGTTCTGCTCGGACACATCCGTTACGAATGGCTGACGACGATCCAGTACAGCGACTATCACAAGCAAAAATGGTACGAATCCAACGATTTCCGGATCCGGCTGCATTACCAGGACGCGGATCAGGCGAAATGGATCGTGGAAACGAGCTTCGACAGCGTGATCGACACCGCGTTTCTGGCGAACGAAATCCTGCACCGGGCTGCCCGATACCGCCTTGCGATGACCGACGAAAAAGAGGAAAGCGAGCTTGCGTATACACGGGAATGTCTGAATGCCTCGATCCCGCGGTCCGGCAATCCGAAGGAGAAATTCAGCACCTTTTCCCTGAAGTACGCATTCCTTGCTCCCGGCGGCAAAAAATTCCGTCCGCCTCTGGACGGCGCGGTCCAAACGCAGACCGCGGCGCCGGTCGTTCCCGCGCCTGCCGCGCCGGAGGAACTGCCTGCCGAAGCGCAGCCCGAACCGGCGCAGGAGCCTGTCGAAGCGGGATCCCCCGCCGTTGCGGAACCGCCTGCCGAAGCGCAGCCCGAACCGGCGCAGGAGCCTGCCGGGTGGACGTGCCCCAACTGCGGCAGGGAGCTTGCCGCAGCCGCGCGCTTCTGCATCATCTGCGGACTGCCGCGTCCGGAACCCGAGCCGGAGCCTGAACCGATACCCGAGCCGGAGCCCGAACCCGTACCGGAGCCGCAACCCGAGCCCGAACCCGAGCCCGAACCCGAACCTGCGCCGGAGCCGGTACCCGAACCCGAGCCGGAACCCGAGCCTGTACCCGAGCCCGAACCCGAACCGGAACCTGAGCCGGAGCCGGAACCCGAGCCCGAAGAACCTGCCGGGTGGAAATGCCCGAAGTGCGGCACGGTCAGCGACGAGGACGATCGCTTCTGCTACGTCTGCGGACAGCCTCGTCCCGAACCCGAGCCGGAACCCGAGCCCGAACCGGAACACGCGCCCGCGCAATGGATTTGTCCGAACTGCGGAAGACGCAGCGACATGGATGCGCGCTTCTGTCTGGTCTGCGGACAGCCTCGTCCCGAGCCCGAGCCGGAGCCTGTGCCCGAACCCGAACCGCAACCCGAGTCGATACCCGAGCCGGAGCCTGCGCCCGCGCAGTCCGACGAACCTGCCGGGTGGAAATGTCCGCAGTGCGGCACGGTCAGCGACGCGGACGATCTGTTCTGCTACGTCTGCGGACAGCGGCGTCCCGAGCCGAAGCCCGAACCCGAACCGGCGCAGGAGCCTGCCGGCTGGAAATGCCCGAAGTGCGGCACGGTCAGCGACGCGGACGATCTGTTCTGCTACGTCTGCGGACAGCGGCGTCCCGAACCCGCGCAGCCCGAAGAGCCCGCCGGGTGGACGTGCCCGAGGTGCGGCACGGTCTGCGGCGCGGACGATCGCTTCTGCTATGTCTGCGGACAGCCGCGCTCCCAAGCCTGAGCAGCGCAACAAGCCTTCCGGACGGACGTGCCCGAAGTGCGCACGGACGACTGAAAACGCAAAAGAGCTTCCCGAGAGGAAGCTCTTTTTCGTTTGCCGATCAGGAACCTTTCAGGGATTCGCAGAGCGATTCGAAATCGGACTGTGTCGCAGGGGACACGAAAGAAAACTCCTGCACGTCGCCCCTGTCGCCGGTCCAATAGAGATAGAGCCACGGACCGTCGTCGCCGGCTTCGAGATGCTCCTGCCGCGCGATCACCCTGCCGCCCACGAGAAGGACGAGGAAATCGGACCATTGATCGCCGGAGAGCGTCACCGTGCCGGTAATCGTCGCGTCCGCTTCCGTCAGCGGAAAGTGATCGCCCTCGCGCGTTTCGTGGAAGAATTTGTACGCGCCGTCCTCTTTATAAAAGCGATAGCGCTGATAATGCGGCGGGAAGGTCGAGGTCGAAACGGTGTAGTAAAACTCCGTCACGTCCTCCGGCGCGATATCGACGCCCATAACGTACACGCCGTTTTTCGGCCGATCGCAGCCGAGGATCGGCAGCAGCGCAAGGCACAGAATGAGAATCGCAAGCTTTTTCATGGGTGCTCTCCTTTATTCGTCAAAATAGAACAGGTCCTCGAACTTTTTGTCCAGCGCGATGCACAGGATCAAAGCGAGCTTTGCCGTCGGGTTGAACTGCCCCGTCTCGATCGAGCTGATCGTATTGCGCGAGACGCCGACCGCCTCCGCCAGCTGCCCCTGGCTCATGCCGGCTTCCGTGCGCGCCTCCTTCAGGCGGTTTTTCAGGATCAATGCGTCGTTCATCAGAGCACCCCTATCATCTTAAGCATAGTCCATACCAATCCCGCAAGCGAAACGGTAAGAAGCGCAATGGCAAGAAACAGTTCGTGTTTCTTTTTCAGCTTGACGTATTTATACAGAAACAGCGAACCCAGCATCGACAGATAGATGCTCCACAGCATGGTGTTCAGTTTCGGATCGAACCGTGTCCCTCCATGATCCACCATGGACAAAATGCTGTTGAACAGGGCAATCAGCATACACATGACGCCGCCCACCGTAAACGCGATCTGTCCGGCTTTGATCAAAACCTGCTTTTCCCGCTCGTCCTGTCCTTTGTTTTCCGCCCTGCTCTTTGCAAGGATCTCCTCTTTGTTCATTTCCTGTTCCTCCTGCCAAGTTTTATTGGCATCATTGTAGCATTGCCAAGTTTACTTGTCAATACCTTTTTGCAAAGTTTTCTTTGCATTTTGCGGAATAAAAACGGCGGAAGCCGAAGCCTCCGCCGAAGATCCTTTTGAACTTACAGACCCGCTTCGATGAGCGCCTTGAACGCGGGCAGCGAGCGCAGGATCATTTCGTGGCTCACGCAGGTGGAAAGCCGCAGATACCCCGGGCAGCCGAACGGCTCGCACGACGGGACGAGGATGTTGAAATCCTTCGCGCGCTCGGAGAACTCCATCGCGGTGCCGAACGGGGCTTTCAGGAGCATATAGAACGCGCCGTGCGGATAGATGCAGGTGTAGCCCATTTCGGTGAGTCCCTTGTAGAGCGTCTTGCGGTTCTCGTCGTACGCCGCGATGTCCGGCATCAGCCCGCAGCATTTCTCGACGATGTACTGCGAGGTGGTCGGCGCGCAGATGTGCCCCAAAGCTCTTGCAGAGCCCGCGACCGCGTGGAAGAGGTCGACGCTGTCCGCGCAGCGATCCGGCACGTACACGTAGCCGATACGCTCGCCCGGCAGGCTCAGCGACTTCGACCAGGAATAGCAGACGACGGTGTTCTCGTAGATGTTCGGGATGAACGGCGTCTCAAGCCCGTCGAACACCAGCTCGCGGTACGGCTCGTCCGCGATCAGGTAGATCGGGTGTCCGAACTTCTCGCTCATTCTCCTGAGCTGCGCGGCAAGCGCTTCGAGCGCTTCCTTTTTGTAAACGACGCCGGAGGGATTGTTCGGCGAATTGATGATGATCGCCTGTGTGTGCTCCGTGTAATACGGCTCGATGTCCTCAACGTGCAGGTCGAAGTCGGTCGTGTTCGCGGGGACGACGACCATCTTGCCGCCGACCGCGTGGATGAACGTCGGGTATTCCGGGAAGTACGGCGCGAGGACGATGTATTCCGCATCCGCGACGCACATTGCCTTCATCGTGCTCATCAGCGCGGGCGCAGCGCCGCAGGTGAAGAACAGGTTCTGCGCTCTTGCGCCGCAGCCGAACCGCTCGTTCAGGTTCTTCGCGATCGCTTCGCGCACGCTCATGGCGCCGGTCGCGGACGTGTAGCCGTGGACCTTGACGGTGTCCTTGCGCGCGGCGATCTCCTTGTACGCGTCCTGCACCGCCTGCGGTGCGGGCACGGACGGATTGCCGATCGAGAAATCAAAGACGTTTTCCGCGCCGATCTCCGCCTTTTTGCGGAGTCCGTACTCAAAGAGCTCGCGAATGCCCGAGCGCTTTGCGCCGAGCTGTACCATTTCGTTTACCAGCATTTGATGATCCTCCCTGAAATTCTTTTACATGCCCCTTGCGACGACCGCACCGAGCGCCATTGCCGCAAGCTTGACCTCCGCGCTGTCCGCGCGGGAAACCAACACGATCGGCACCTTGGCGCCGACGACGATGCCGGCGTTCATGGCGCCGCCGAAGATCGACATCGCTTTGCCGATGCCGTTGCCCGTTTCATAGGACGGGACGAGCAGGATGTCCGCCTGCCCCGCGCCCCTGACGTCGTAATGCTTGTGATGACACGCCGCCTCCGAAACCGCAAGGTCCAGCCCGACCGGTCCGTACACGTTCATGTTGTACGGCGCCCAGCGATCCGTCATTTCGGACAGCGTCTTTGCGTCGACCGTCGACTGGATCTTCGGGTTCACGACCTCCGCGCCGCAGATGCACGCGGCGTTGATCTCGTCATAGCCCAGCGCCTTGAACACCTTCGCCGCGTTTTCGAGGATCTCGGCTTTCTTTTCGAGGTCCGGGAACGTGTTCATGCCGCCGTCGGTAAGCCCCATCATGCGGTGCCCCTTCGGCTCGTACATCATAACGTGGCTGATGAGCTTGCCGGTTCGAAGCCCCGCTTCGGGTTTCAGCACCGCGCGCATGATGTCCGGCGTGTTCAAAAGCCCCTTCATGAGGAAGTTTGCCTTCCCCTCGGACACGCATTCGACCGCCTTTGCCGCGCAGTCCGTGTCGGAATCCGCGTGGATGATCTCGTACGCTTCCGGATCCTCGCCGATCTCTTTGAGAATCGCTTTGATCTGCTCCTCGTGACCGACCAGGATCGGTTCGGCGATCTTTCTCTTTTTCGCTTCCGCGACCGCCTTCAGAACGTCCGCGTCGTGCGCGGCGGCGACCGCGATCCTGCCGGAGGCAAAGCCCTCCGCAGCCTTGATGATCTCCTGTATCGTTCTCATTTTCCGTCCCCCAGATACGTTTTGCATTCCCCGCCGTGCAGCACTCTGAGAGCGCCCTCGGCAAGGCTCTTCATCTCCTCCTCGCCCGGGAAGCGCAGCACCGGCGCAAGCGGCGCAAGGTACTGATCGAGCTCATCGCAGAACGGCTTCGAATACGCCATGCCGCCCGTATAGATGATCGCGTCGACCTTGAACTTCATCACGGCTGCCAGCGCGCCCGCGTCCTTTGCGAGCTGATACGCAAGCGCCTTGAAGATCAGCGTCGCTTCGGGTTCGTCGCCCGAGAGCGCGCGGCGCTCGATCTCGCGGAAGTCCTTTGTGCCGAGGTAGGAATAGACGCCCGCCTCGCCGCTGATGAGCTTTTTGATCTCCTGCTTCGATTTGCCCGAGAAGCAGAGGTTCACGACCGCGTTGACCGGCAGCGCACCGCCGCGGTCGAGCCCCATCGCGCCGTCGTCCTTCACATTGAAGTTGTCGACGACCATGCCCTTTTCGTGCGCCGCGACGGAAACGCCGCCGCCGAGATGCAGCACGATCAGGTTGAGTTCCTCATACGGTTTGCCGAGCTGCTTCGCCGCTTTCCGCGCGACGGATTTCTGGTTCAGCGCGTGGAAGAAGCTTTCGCGCACCATGCCCTTAAGACCCGAAACGCGGGCGAGATCGCAAAGCTCGTCGACGCACACGGGATCGACGAAAAATGCCGGGATGCCCAGAGGATCTGCGATCTCCCGCGCGATGTACGCGCCGAGGTTCGCCGCGTGCTCGCCGTAGAACGGGTGCAGGATGTCCGCGATCGCGCGGTCGTTCACGCCGTACGTGCCGGACGGGATGTGGCGGAACAGACCGCCTCTGCCGCAGACCGCATCGAGCGTTTTGAGATCGAAGTTCTTCTTCTGAAGCGCGTCGAGGATCAGCGCTTTTCTGTACGGCATCTGATCCGCGACCCGGTCAAAGTCCTTCAGTTCTGCGGCGCTGTGGTCGATGGAGACGCGGAATTCTTCGGTTTCTTCCTCGAACACCGCGATCTTCGTGGACGTCGCGCCGGGGTTGATGACCAGTACCTTCATGGCTTATACCGCGTCAAAGCCCGCGTGATACGCACGAAGGTTCAGCTCGCGGAACTTCGCGGGAACGACGTCAGAAATGACCGCGTCCCAGTCGATGTCCGTCATGCCCAAAGCTTTTACCATGCTGCCGAACAGCACGATATTTGCGCACTTGACGTTGCCGAGCTCCGAGGCGATCTTTTCCGCGTTCAGCGGATAGACCCTGAAGTGGTTCTGCATCGCCTCGAGGCAGCCCTCGGGATATTTTTCCATGCCCGCCGCAATGGTCGAAGACGCCATTTCGTAATCGTTGATGATCGCAACGCCGTCGGGCTTGAGATAATTTGCATAGCGCACCGCTTCCATCTTTTCGAACGCGACGATGATGTCCGCCGCGCCGTCGCCGATGACCGGGGAGTAGACTTTCTTTCCCCAGTGCACCTGCGTCGAAACGCTGCCGCCGCGCTGCGACATACCGTGGACCTCGCTCATCTTCACGTCATAACCCGCGCGCATGAGACCCGTGACAAGGACCTTTGCGGTGAGGATCGCGCCCTGACCGCCGACGCCTACCAAAAGAGCACTCTTGTTTTCCATTGCTTATTTCTCCTTTCGGGTGATCGCGCCCATCGGGCAGACCTGCGCGCAGACCGTGCAGCCCACGCAGGTGGTGACGTCGATCTTCGCTTTCCTGTTCTCGACCATGACCGAGGGGCAGCCCACGGAGAGGCACTTCCTGCAGCCGATGCACTTATCGGTATCGACCTCGCACTTGCCGATGTCGTGCTTGATGCGCTTAATTAAGAGGCACGGACGGCGCGTGATGATCGCCGCGGGCACGTCGGAATTCGCCGCCGCGTCGACCGCCGCTTCCATCGCTTTCAGATCCTGCGGATCGACGATGATGATGTTCTTGTAGCCGTAGGAGGCAAGGATATCCTCGATCTTCAGCTTTTCGGCGATCTCGCCCTCGAGCGTGAAGCCGCTGCCGGGGTTATCCTGATGCCCGGTCATGCCGGTGATCGAGTTGTCGAGCACCACGGGGATGACGTTGCCCTTGTTGTAGATGATCTCCGCCGCGCCGGTCATGCCGCTGTGGAAGAACGTGGAGTCGCCGACCACGCCGAAGACCTTCTTGTCGGTCTGACCGGACGCTTCAAACGCCTTTGCCATGCCCATTGCCACCGTGAAGCCGCCGCCCATGCAGACGCAGGAATCGAGCGCGTTCAACGGCGGGGCGAAGCCGAGCGTGTAGCAGCCGATGTCGCCCGCGACGACGTAATTCTTGCGGCGGCCGATCGTATAGAAGAAGCCGCGGTGCGGGCAGCCCGGGCACAGAGCCGGCGGACGGGAGACGGGCTTGACGCCGACGTCGACCGTTTCGGGCTTCTCGCCGAACAGACGTTCCCGGAGCAGCTGCGGATTCAGCTCGTAGAGGTTGCCGATCAGCTCCTTGCCGACGCACTCGACGCCCGCCGCCTTGATCTGCTCCTCCATGAACGGATCGAGCTCCTCGACGACGTAGAGCTTTTTGACCTTCTTCGCGAAGGACTTGATGAGTTCCATCGGAAGCGGATTGGTAAGACCGAGCTTCAAAAACGACGTGCCCTCCGGGAACGCGTCCTTCGCGTACTCGTACGCGATCGAAGCGGTGACGACGCCGATCTCGGAGCCGTTGATCTCCTCTTTATTGAGCTTCGAAGTGTTTGCGTACTCCTCGAGTGCCTTAAGGTTCTTTTCGACCTTCGCGTGGTTCTTGTACGCGTTTGCCGGGCTCGAGACGTATTTCATATTGCGCTTGTAGGCGGGAACCTCGCGCTCCGTGCGCTCGCCGAACGTGACGAGGCTCTTGGAATGCGCGACGCGGGTCGTGATACGGTACAGCACCGGCATGTCGAACTTCTCGGAGATCTCGTACGCCTCCTTGAGGAAATCGAGACATTCCTGCGAATCGGAGGGCTCCACCATCGCCATCTTTGCCGCGCGGGCATAGTGCCGGTTGTCCTGCTCGTTCTGCGAGGAGTGCATGGACGGGTCGTCCGCCGAAACGATGACGAAGCCGCCGCAGACGCCGTTGTACGCCGCCGTAAAGATCGGGTCCGCCGCGACGTTCACGCCGACGTGCTTCATTGCCGAGAGAGAACGTACGCCCGCGATCGACGCGCCGTACGCGACCTCGACCGCGACCTTCTCGTTGGGCGCCCACTCGCAGTACAAAGCATCTTTATACTGCGGGAGGTTTTCAAAGATTTCCGTGCTGGGCGTGCCCGGATACGCCGAGCAGACCTTGACGCCCGCTTCGAACGCGCCGCGCGCGATCGCT
>CADAPG010000082.1 GCA_902789675.1 uncultured Eubacteriales bacterium | reverse complement strand
ACGACCTTGTCCTCCCACCGGAGGTCGTCGGGCCGTCCGACGAGGCTGTACGCCTTTTCCTTGAGCCATTCGATCGAGACGTGCGGGATGCCCGCGTTGTCGAGACACTCGATGAGGTCGGGACGCAGGGGGTTCACCGCGATGCCGTAGTCGGTAACGAGCACGTCCACGCAGTCGCCCGGGGTGGTGACGGTCACGACGTGTTCGCACACGGTCGCCATTCTGCCGCGGATCAAAGGCGTGACGATGACGCAGCACTTAGAACCCGCCGCGGTGTCCGGATGTCCGCCGGGCGCGCCGCGCAGCACGCCGTCCGAGCCGGTCAGCACGTTCACGTTGAAGCCGGTGTCGATCTCCAGCGCCGCGAGCACGACGAAGTCGAGCTTGTTGACGAACGCGCCCTTGTTCGCGGGGTTCGCGTACTGGCTTGCGCTCATCTCGAAGTGGTTCGGCGTCTGGTTGATGGAGTTGACCGCGTCGAGGTCGAAGTCCTGCACGTCGATGACCTTGCCGACCTTGCCCTTCTTGAGCATTTCGACCATCGGTCCGCAGATGCCGCCGATCGCCCAGCCCATCTTGATGCCGCGTTCGTCCATGTATTTTTCGAGGAACAGGTTCGCCGCCAGAGACGGACCGCCGACGCCGGTCTGAAACGAGAAGCCGTCCTTGAAGTACGGCGTCGCCGCAATGACCTTCGCGACGTTTTCCGCCATCATCAGATCGCGCGGGTTCTGCGAGATGCGCGCCGCCGCGGACGCGATCTTCTTCGGGTTGCCGATGGAATCGACGACGACGACCGCGTCGACGTCGATCGCCTCGACGGACGCCGGCATGTTCGGGAAGTCCACAAGGCAGTCGGTGACGACGACCACGTGGTCCGCATACTTCGCGTCGGTCATGGCATAGCCCAGCGAGCCGCAGTTCGATTTTCCGCCGATGCCGCGGCAGTTGCCGACGCAGTCGGAGGTCGGCGCCGCGACGAAGCAGATGTCGATATGCACCTCGCCGCCTTCGATCGCGCGGGGACGTCCGCCGTGGCTCCGGACGATCGCGGGGGTCTTCAGAAGACCCTTGGAAACGACCTCGCCGATCTTGCCGCGGATGCCGCTCGTTTGGATGCCGACGACCTTGCCCTCGGTGATGTATTCCGCAACCGGGTCGTGCGCCGCGCCGAGGCTCGTCGCCGCGATCGTGAGGTTATCGAGCCCGAGCTCTTCGATCGCCGCCTTCATGACCATGTTGACCACGAAGTCGCCGTCGCGCAGATGGTGGTGGAAGGAGAACGTCATGCCGCTCTTTGCGCCGCACTGACGGAGTGCGTCCGCAAGCGTTTCGACGATCTTGCTCTCCTGCGGTTTTTCATAACGGCGGGTACGCGGCGATGCCTTCTGAATGTACTTGCCGTCCATGTAATTCTTGCCCTGATAGACTTCCTTGCCGTTTTGAAGCAGGTAGTCCGGGATATCTCTTCCGACGAAATTCTTCATACCAGATCCCCCTCCCAAAGTCCGCAGGCACGGGCAAGCTTCAGCGTGCGCTCCGCGCCGGGAATGAATGCGATGTCGATCATCTTGCCGTCGACGGTGAACACGCCGACGCCCGCCGCGCTCTGTTCACGGTACGCGCGGACGATCTTTTCCGCCTGCAGGATCTCCTTCTCGGTCGGCGCGAACAGCTTGTGCACGAGACGGATCTGCTTCGGGTTGATGAGGCTCTTGCCGTCGAAGCCCATCGCCTTGTTCTGACGCAGCTCGGCTTCATAGCCCGCCATGTCGTCGAGGTTCGTATAGACCGTGTCGAAGCACTGCACGCCCGCCGCGCGCGCCGCGATCAGCATCTGTCCGCGAGCAACGAGCATATCGACGCCGTCGGGCTGCGGCTTTGTCTGCATGCACTTTCTGAAGTCGCCGCCGGAGATCGCCACGCCGAACATACGGTCGCTTGCCGTGCAGATCTCGTACGCGTTCAGGATGCCCTTCGGGCTTTCGAGCGCCGCCATCAGAAGCGTTCTGCCGACTTCCACGCCGAATTCCTTCTCGGCGGCTTCGACCGCCGCCTCGACGGTTTTGACGTCCTGCGCGCTTTCGCACTTCGCGATGCGAATGCCGTCCGCGCCGCCCGCGACGCACACGCGGATATCCTCCTGCCAGTGCGGGGTGTCGAGTCCGTTGATGCGCACGATGACCTCGGTATCGCCGTAGTCGATCGTCTTCAGCGCATGGTACAGCGAGAAGCGCGCCGCGTCCTTCTGATTCTCCGCGACCGCGTCCTCAAGGTCGAGCATGATGCTGTCGCAGCCGTAGATGTAAGCGTCCTTGATGAGACCCGGCTTTTGCGCGTTCATGAACATCATGGTGCGGCGCAGCCGGAACCGTTCGGGTTTCGGTCTCGGGATCATTGGATCATACCTCCCCACGGAATGTCTTTTTCGGATGCGTCGCTGCTGCGGAACACCGCGCACTCCACGCGCGCCTTCAGCGTGCAGTCCAATGCGCCCTTGTCCACGACGCTGATCCTGACGTTGTCCACGCCGAGACGCGCGAGCGTCTCCAGGACCGTCTCCTTGATCTGCCGTCCGTACTGGTTCATGACGCTCGACGTCAGCGTCAGCTCGATCTTTCCGTCGCCCGGTTCCACGGAAACGAGCGCGTCGCTGGATTCCACCGTACCGGCGACCGCCGGCTTTTGAATGACCATGTGCTTCCTCCTTATTCTTTGCGGGATATCCCCGCACATTACATCCTTATCATACCACGCGCGCGCGGGATTTGAAAAGAGAAAAAGCAGTTTTTTTCATAAAAATGTATAAAAAAACGGCGACGAACCGTTTCGCCGCCGTTTGCCGATTGTTTTATGCTTCGCCGTCCGTTCCCGCAACCGCAACGTTCTTCAGCAGGATCGCATAGGGACCGTCGTAGCCGATCTCGGCGTAGCGATCCGTGGAGAACACGAGATCCTTCTGCGCTTCCAGAATGCTGCCGTTGATCGAGCCGCCGGTGACGGGCGTCATTTTGCCGTCCTCGATCAGATACGCAAGACGGATCTCGCCGCCGAAGTGCCCGGAGAAGGAATCCATCTCGAACCCGGAGAACGTGACCGCCCAAAGGCACGGACGCTTCTGCATCTCCGCAAAGGACATCGTGCCCGGATTGTCGCAGGAATACTTCCGGTAGTCGCCCGTCGGCTCCGCGCCGAGGTAGCGGCAGAAGCGGTTCGATCCGTGCGTGCTGCGCATCACGCCGTTTTCCAAAAGCGCGCGGTCGCGCATCGGAATGCCCTCCCTGGAATACGGCGCAAGCGCGCGCATCGTGAGCGTGATCCGCTCGCCCGTCGTTTCGCCCTGCACGTCGTCGCCGATCTTCCAGGTCGAATAGCCGGGATAGATCATGTTCGCCGCGGTGCGTTCGCCGTAGAACCACAGCGTCATCATCACGTTTTCATCGGTCAGGATCACGTCGTAATTGCCGCTCTTCAGGATCTTCTGCGCCCGCGCGCGGTCGCGCACAAACGACAGCGCTTCCTTTGCCTGCGCCGAGAGCGCGTCCGTGTTCAGCTCGGTGTACGCAAAATCGCGGTACATTTCGACGTCCTCGGGCTCCTTCGCCTGCACGACGTATTCGCCATTGACCTCCGCTTCGACCCACGAAACGTCGGCGCCGCGGGAGCTGATCACATGCGCATGCTTTTGGATGACGAAAACCTCCGCGGAATTCAGGAACGCGCCGGGCTCGCAATCCGCTTTGAACAGCGCTGCCGCCATCTCGCCCGCGCTCTGCTCCGGCGCCTGTTCCGTAAGCCTGCCGTGCGCCTCGACCGTAGGCGCCTGCACCGGATCCGGCAGTTCATAATAGGGGTTCATCGCAAACTGCGCGGCAAAATACGCGCCTTTGAACGCATCGAGCAGTTCGGCGTCGGTCATCGCCGCAAGCACCGTCACGTCGGTCGCGGCGCGCAGCTTTTTGCCGTCCTGTTCGTCCGTGCGGAACACGGTCACGACAAACTTTTCCACGTCCTTGATGCGGCGCGTGTCAAGCTGCTTCTTCACAAAGAACAGCTCCGCGGTCCGTTCCGTGTATCCGTAAACGATGTAATCCGAAATGCCCGCTTCCGCAAGCAGTCTCTTGATTCGTTCCATAGCGTTCCCTCCTTAACCCAGGCGGATGCGCGCCTTCATGTACGCGCCGCCGTCGGAGACCTTGACCCATTCCTTGTAGCCCTTGCCGCAGTAGCCGCCGCCCGCAAGCTGAACCTTTCCGCCCATCATCGAAACGGATTTCAGAAGGTCCGGCACGTAGCCGGTCAGCACGATCGGCGAAAAGACTCTGCCGGTGAGTTTGCCGTCCTTGATCTCGCGCGCTATGTTGACCATGCACTGGATGCCCCAGTTCTTCGGGTCCTCCATGCCGCTGGTCGGCTCCTCGAGCAAAAAGCCGTAGGGGATCGAGGCGATCATCTCCTCCTTCGCGGCGTCGCCGCCCTCGAAGTACGTGTTCGTCATGCGGGTGTACGCCTTGCGCTCGTAGCTTTCGCGCCGTCCGTTGCCGGTGGGCTTGACGCCCAGCCGCATTGCCGAGAGCGCATCGCACATGCCGCGGCGCAGCACGCCCTTGTCGATGATGACCGTGTCGCCGGTGAGCGTGCCTTCGTCGTCGAACGCCCACGTCGCGCACTCGTCGACCGCCGAGCCGTCGTGCATGGTGACCAGGGGACTTGCCACGTATTCGCCGATAAACTGCTTTGCCTGCGCGCGGTCCTTCACGAACATGTCCATCTCCACGCCGTGCCCGAACGCCTCGTGCACGATCATGCCGGTGACGTCCGGATCGCAGACGCATTCGTATTCGCCGGGGATCATCGGCTCGGACCGCAGCAGATCGTTGAGCGCCCCGGTCACGTGATCGACGTCGTTTTCGACCTCCCGGAGCAGCTCCGCGCCGCCGAGTACCGAATAGCCCCGATAGCTGTTCTTGAGCTCCTCGCCGCGCGCGCCCATGGCGCCCACATACGCGTTCGTCCACATATGGCTTTCGTCGAGATCGCGGTTTTCGGATAGGAAGATCTTGCGCTCGGCGGAATAGTTGACACCGCAGAAGATGTCCAGAATGCCATCCGCTTTCAGTCCTTTTTCCCGGATGCGCCCGATCAGCGCAAGGATCGCCTCGTCGCCGAGCTCCATCGGATCGATCTCGTACTTCGCTTCCTTTTTGAGCACGGCGGGAGAATCGTCCGGGATCGCCGTGGGCATCGGCGAGATGCCCTCCGGCAGCGCCGCGCGTTCCGCAGCAAAGCGCGTCTCCATCTCCTTCACGATCTCCGGGATCATCTCCTCGGAAAACGCGTTGATCGAATACTCCGCGCAGCCGGTTTCATCGAACACGCGGATCACGTAGCCGTCGCCGCCGTCCAGTCCGGACGCCGACAGCGAAATGCCGTTTTTCGATACCTTCCACGAACGGAAGCGTTCCGCCGTGGCGAGCACCGAGGCGTACGCGTAGCGCTCGCGCAGCGCCGCGATCAGTTTTTGCAATGCGGGTTTGACCGCATCCAGCCGTTCAAACATACCATTCTCCTTTTCAGTCGATTTTATAGAGCTGACGGTTGTCGAGCGCCCAGAGCCGCTCGGAAAAACCGTCCTTCGAAACGCCGTCCAAAGCGGCGTCCATTTCATACATCTTGCTGTCCAGAAGGTCGCAGATAGAAAGCACTTCCGCTTCCGGAATCATCGGAAGCCGGGGGCTTCCGAACTCGGGCTTGCCGTGATGCGACAGGATCATGTGCTCCAGAAGCATCGCAGTCTTCGGCGCGATCATCGTGATCTCCGCGGCGGCGGCGATCATCGCCATGCCGACGTTGATGTGCCCCAGAAGCTGTCCCTCGTTCGTATACGCGCCCGCAATGCCGAGCGCGCCGGCGTCGAGCTCCTTGATCTTTCCGATGTCGTGCAGGATCGCGCCCGCAAATAAGAGGTCCTTATGCAGATTCGGATAGAGCTCCGCGATCCGCTGCGCCAGATGCAGCACGGAAACGGTGTGGTGCAGAAGCCCGCCGCGCGTGGCGTGGTGAAGCTTCACGCCCGCGGGGAAAATCAGAAGCTCCTCGCGGTTTTCGCGCAGAAGATACTGTACGATGCGACGAAGGTCCTCGTCGGCAAAGTTCGCCGCCGTATTGTACAGCTCGTCGTACATCTCCTGCGGATCGAACGGCGCGGTCGGGATGATCCTGCTCATGTCCACGTCGTCGCCGTCGTTTGCCTTGCGAATCCGGTCGATCTTGAACTGTTCGGTGTCCTTCCACACCTGCACCGAACCGCGCACCTTGATGATGTCGTTCGCGTCATATTCACCGTGCGTGATGCGTGAATAGTTCCAGAGCTTTGCCACGCACTCGCCTTCCGAATCCGCGAGCACCATGTCAAGGTATTCGGTCCCCTTGACGTCCGTGCGCACCGCCGCGCTTTTCACGAGGCAGAATCCCTCGGTCGTGCCGTACGCTTCCCTGATCAATCGCATTTTTCCCATAACTGCATCCTCCTGTTTTTTCCAGTATAGCAGAGTTTTGCGGAAATTTCCACTATTCGTTGCACAAATTCCTTCGGATATGCTATACTGTACTGTCAAGTTTTATCGAAAAGGACGCACATGGAACGGCAACGGTTTGACAGCATCATCATCGGCGCGGGGCACGCGGGCATTGAAGCCGCGCTTGCCTGTTCGCGCATGGGTCTAAACACTCTGCTTCTCACGCTCAATCTCGACAGCATCGGCATGATGCCCTGCAATCCCGCGATCGGCGGCACCGGCAAGGGACACCTCGTGCGCGAGGTCGACGCCATGGGCGGCGAAATGGGGCTTGCTGCGGACGACACGCTGATCCAGATGCGCATGCTGAACACGTCGAAAGGTCCCGCGGTCCACTCGCTTCGCGCGCAGATGGACAAGCGCCGCTATCACGAGCGCATGAAGCGCGCGCTGGAATCGCAGCAGAACCTGACGATCGTGCAGGGCGAGGTCACGGAGATTGTAACCGAGAACGGACGCGTCTCCGGCGTAAAGACCGACGAGGGCTTTTCCTATGCCTGCCGCGCCGTCGTGCTGTGCTCCGGCGTGTACCTGAAAAGCCGGATCCTGATCGGCGAATGGTCGAGGCTAAGTGGTCCCTGCGGCATGATGCGCAGCGAAGGACTGTCCGACGCATTACGGAATCTCGGGATCCCGCTGCAGCGGTTCAAGACCGGTACGCCCGCAAGAGTGCGCAAGAGCTCTTTGGATCTTTCCGAAATGGAGATCCAGCGCGGCGACGAGCCGACGCCCGCGTTCTCGTTTCTGAACGGACGGCTGCAGCTTGAACAGGACCCGTGCTGGCTCACCTATACGAACGAAAAGACGCACGAGATCATTCTGAAAAACCTCGACCGCTCGCCGATGTACGCGGGGCGCATCCACGCGACCGGCACGCGCTACTGCCCGTCGATCGAGGACAAGATCGTGCGCTTCCCGGACCATGACCGGCACCAGATCTTCATCGAGCCGGAGGGACGCACGACCGAGGAGATGTACGTGCAGGGCATGAGCACGTCCCTGCCCGCCGACGTGCAGGTCGATATGCTGCACACCATGCCGGGACTCCGGCACTGCGAAGTGATGCGGCTCGGCTACGCGATCGAATACGACTGCCTCGTGCCGAACGTGCTGAACCTTTCGCTGATGGTGAAGGACGTCCCGGGTCTGTTCACCGCGGGACAGGTGAACGGTTCGAGCGGCTATGAGGAGGCCGCGGCGCAGGGCTTTTACGCGGGCGTGAACGCCGCTCTCTATGTGAAGGGCGAGGAGCCGTTCTTCCTCGGCAGAAGCGACGCCTATACCGGCGTGCTCGTCGACGATCTTGCCACCAAGGGCACGCCCGAACCGTATCGCATGATGACGAGCCGCTGCGAATACCGCCTGCTGCTACGGCAGGACAACGCGGACCTGCGGCTGACCGAGCGCGCAAGGCGGCTCGGGCTGATCACGGACGAGCGTTGGGCGGTTCTGCAGCGCAAAAAAGAGGGCATCGCCCGCGCCATGGAGCGGCTCGGCACGCATGTGCCGCCGACCGACGCGCTGCGCGTGTACCTTGAATCGATCGGCGAGAGCGTACCGGGTTCCGGCGCAAAGCTCTTTGATCTTCTGAAGCGTCCGAACGTGCGCTATACCGATCTTCTGAACCTTTTCGACTGCCTCGAGCCGCTGGAACCCGCGGTTGAGGAGCAGATCGACGTGATGGCGCATTACGACGGCTATATCGAAAAGCAGACCGAACAGGTGCGCCGCTTCCGCGCAATGGAGGAGACGCCGCTGCCGAAGGACCTGGACTATCTCCGGCGTGTCCCCCGCGGACGTCGGCGTCCTGCTGGTGTATCTCAAGAGAGGAACGAACCATGCGTGAACTGCTGAAACAAACGATCCCGAACCTCACCGACGAAGCATGCGACAAATTTGTCGCATACTATGACCTGCTGATCGATTGGAACACGCGGATGAACCTGACCGCGATCACCGAGCCGGAGGAGGTCGTGAAAAAACATTTTTACGATTCGCTCGCAGCGCTTCCGTACCTTCCGGACGGCGCGAAGATCGCGGACGTCGGCACCGGCGCGGGCTTCCCCGCGATCCCGCTGCTCATTCTGAATCCGACCCTGAAGATCACGCTGGTCGATTCGCTGCAAAAAAGGCTGACGTTTCTCGAAGAAGTGCTGAAAACGCTGCAGCTTTCGGCGGAATGCGTGCATGCGCGGGCGGAGGACTTCGGACGCGATCCGAAGTACCGAGCTGACCGTGCCGCTTCTCCGGGTCGGCGGCAAAGCGTATTGCTATAAGGGCGACGTAAGTGAGGAGCTCAAGACCGCAAAGAGCGCCCTGCATCTTTTGCACTGTACGGCGGAAACGGTTCCTTTGGAATCGGACTACGGCGCGCGCACATTGGTGATCTGTACCAAAATCGCACCAACACCGTCAACCTATCCGCGCAAGGCGGGCATGCCGAGCAAAAAGCCGCTGTAATAACTCTCACAGGAGGATCATATGCAACAAGAAACTGATCGAAAAATCGGAGAATACTTGAAGACGTTAGCCGCCGTTTTTGCATTGATTTTTGCGGTAGCAAGTATTGCTTTTGCAATCGTGCAGCTGTCGATTTCGTGCGAATACTCTGGCTACGATTTTGTCTACCACGGCGGGATCACCGGTCTTGTTTTACTGCTTGGCGGACCGCTTGCGGCATACCTGATGTATTTGCTGTTATATGGCTTCGGTATTGTGATTGAATCGTGCGTACTGATGAGAGAACAAACGGCGAGAATCGGCGAAATAGATGAAACACTGCGCAATCTGAAATTGGATATTACGCTGAACGAAGAGTGCAATTCGGAAGAAGAATGAAACAATACATCGTCGATGCGTTTACGGATACGGTTTTGAGCTGACCGTGCCGCTTCTCCGGGTCGGCGGCAAAGCGTATTGCTATAAGGGCGACGTAAGTGAGGAGCTCAAGACCGCAAAGAGCGCCCTGCATCTTCTGCACTGCACGGCGGAAACGGTTCCTTTGGAATCGGACTACGGCGCGCGCACGCTGGTGATCTGTACCAAAAACGCACCAACTCCGTCGACCTACCCGCGCAAGGCGGGCTTGCCGAGCAAAAAGCCGCTGTAGCCGCAGAACGGCAGTGATATGTTCCGCTTGCGCGAAACGTGATATACGCCTGCGGCGTGTGATATATCCCTGCGGGATGTGATATGTGCCCTTCGGGCACGTTCAGGTAGATTCTCCTGCCGGAGAATCATCGGATCATGTGCGTACCGAGTTTCTTGCCTCCCCTGTGCAAGGGGAGGTGGGTTTTGCGAAGCAAAAGCCGGAGGGGTTGTCGCGGCAGTGATGTTTGCGCTTCGCGCAAGTGATGCCGCTTCGCAATGATGTATGCGGCAGAGCCGCAAACGATGTATGACCTGCGGTTAAGTTCAGGACGAAAAAAAAGACGGCTCCATCCGGAATGGAATCCGGAATGGAACCGTCTTTTTATTTATTGTTGGATGGAAAACGCGCGGAAGCTGTTTTCATAGAGCGTTTCGGAAAGCGTTTCGGGTTCGACGCCCCGCAGCTCCGCAAGCTTTTGAAGCGTCAGGACCATGCGCGTGGGATCGTTGCGCTTGCCGCGGAACGGCACCGGCGTCATATAGGGACAGTCGGTTTCGATCAGCAGCCGGTCCAGAGGCAGCTTCGACGCGATCTCCCACTGATGCACCGCGTTTTTGAACGTCAGCGCGCCGCCGAACGCAATATAGAGTCCGAGGTCGATGCACTCTTTCGCAACCTCATAGCTGCTTGAGAAGCAGTGCATCACGCCCGAAAGGTTCCCGCGGTAGTGCCTTAAAAGGTCCATCGTGTCGCCGTGCGCCTCGCGGTCGTGAATGATGACGGGGCGATGCAGCTCCGCCGCCAGCGCAAGCTGCGCGTCGAAGCAGGTTCGCTGCACCTCGCGCGGGGAGAAATCGTAGTGATAGTCGAGCCCGATCTCGCCGATCGCCTGCATCCGTTCGTGCGTCAGCGCGGCTTTGATGTGATCGAGCGTTTCGGGACGGAACTCGTCCGCCGAATGCGGATGCACGCCCGCGCTGCCGAAAAAGTACGGCACGCGCGCGACAAGCCCGACCACCCGATCGATCCCCGCCTCGTCGCAGCAGGCTTCCATGACATGCGCGATCCCGGCTTCCGGAAGCGCGGCGATCAGTTCCTCGCGGTCCGCGTCAAACTGCTCGTCGAGGAGATGCGCATGGGTATCGAAGAGCCGCATCAGCGCACCACCCAGCCCGGTTTGAGCGCCGCTGCGGGGGTCACGAACGCAAGCTCCTTATCCTCCGGATCGGACGCGCAGAGGATCATGCCGTGGCTTTCGACGCCGCAGAGCGTGACGGGCTTGAGGTTCGCGACGACCACGACCGTCTTGCCCACGAGGTCCTCGGGCTTGTACCAGTTCTTGATGCCGGACACGACCGTGCGCTGCTCGCTGCCGATGTCGACCGTCAGCTTCAGAAGCTTCTTCGAGCGCTTGACCTCTTCGCAGGCGACGACCTTTCCGAGACGGAGATCCATCTTCGCAAAATCGTCGTACGTGATCTCGTCCTTGATCGCGGGAAGTTCCGGCGCTTCGGGCGCTTCGGGCTTCTTCTGCTTTGCCGTCAGCACTTCGACCTTTTCCATCACGACCTTCGGATCGAGACGCGCAAACAGGATCTCGGGCTTTTCCGCGACCTTGTTCCCGGTCTCCGGATAGACGCCGAAGGTCTGCAGCGAATCGATCGTGCGCGGCTCGGTGCCGATCTGCCTGAGAATATGCTCCGCGGTCTTCGGCAGAAACGGCGCGAGGAGGTTTGCGCCGATCGAAATGCTTTCGATCAGGTTATAGAGCACTTCCGAAAGACGATCCGCCTTTTCCGGGTCCTTACTGAGCACCCACGGCGCGGTCTCGTCGATGTATTTATTCGAGCGGCGGAAGATGTTGAAGATCTCCTCGAGCGCGTCGGCGATCCGAAGATCGTCCATCGCCTTTTTCACGCGCGGCAGCGCGAACGTCACGACCTTCTTGAGATCGTCGTCGACCGGCTCCGCAGCGTCGGTACGCCGGACGCTGCCTTCGAAATACTTGTTGCTCATCGCGACCGTGCGGTTCACAAGGTTGCCGAGCGTGTTCGCAAGGTCCGCGTTCAGCCGCTCGATCAGGTTGTCCCAGGTGATCGAACCGTCGTTGTCGAACGGCATCTCCTTGAGCACGTAATAGCGCACCGCGTCCACGCCGAACAGCTCGCAGAGATCGTCGGCGTACATGACGTTGCCCTTGGACTTAGACATCTTGTCGCCCTGCTGCAGAAGCCACGGATGCCCGAAGACGGTCTTCGGCAGCGGGAGGTCAAGCGCCATCAGGAAGATCGGCCAGTAGATCGTGTGGAAACGGATGATATCCTTTCCGATCACGTGCAGATCGGCGGGCCAGAGCGACTTAAACAGCTCCGTGGATTCTCCGCCGCATTCGTAGCCGATGCAGGTGATGTAGTTTGCGAGCGCGTCGAGCCAGACGTAGACGACGTGCTTCGGATCGAAATCGACCGGGATGCCCCACTTGAACGACGTGCGCGACACGCAGAGATCTTGAAGTCCCGGCAGCAGGAAGTTGTTCATCATCTCGTTCTTGCGCGAAACGGGCTTGATGAAATCCGGATGCGTATTGATGTAGTCGATCAGGCGGTCGGCATACTTGCTCATCTTGAAGAAGTACGCTTCCTCCTTTGCGGGCTGCACCTCTCTGCCGCAGTCGGGGCACTTGCCGTCCACAAGCTGCGACGGCGTGAAGAACGATTCGCACGGTACGCAGTACATGCCTTCGTAGTATCCCTTATAGATGTCGCCCTTGTCGTACATATATTTGAAGATCTTCTGGACCGCCTTCACGTGGTCTTCGTCCGTCGTGCGGATAAAGCGGTCGTAGCTCGTGCCGACCAGATCCCACAGGCGCTTGATCTCGCCCGCGACCCGATCGACGTATTCCTGCGGAGTCACGCCCGCCGCCTTTGCCTTGTCCTCGATCTTCTGACCGTGCTCGTCCGTGCCGGTCTGCAGATACACGTCGTAGCCCTCGTAGCGCTTCCATCGCGCGATGGAATCCGCGAGGATCGCCTCGTAGGTGTTGCCGATGTGCGGTTTGCCGGACGCGTACGCGATCGCGGTTGTCATGTAAAACTTTTTTCTCATAGTCATTCCCTCTCCTTGTTCCTGTCAGTATAAGAAGCATTCGCCGTTTTGTCAATCGTAAATATCCACGGACTTAAGCCGCCCGCCGCCGTGCGCCGTTTTTCGCGAAGCGCAAGCTGCGGATTTTCCCGGATCAGCCGTTCCAGAAGCTTTCCGTCCGCGGTATAGAGCACCGCGACGCCCTGTTCGTTCATATAATACGGCAGCCGCCGCAAAAACCGCGCGTAGAGCGTTTCGTTCTCCTTATGCGAGCCCACGCGCGTGCCGAACGGCAGGTTACTGATCACGAGGTCCGCGCCGCTCTTTGCTTCAAAGCGCAGGATGTCGCGGCAGACAAACCGCGCGCGGCTGTTCCCCGCCTTTGCGTTTTCCCGCGCGATCGCGATCGCGGAGCCGCTCTTGTCGACGCCCAGAAGCGAACGGCAGTTTGCCTGCGCTTCGGCGGCAAACAGCAGCGAGCCGGATCCGCAGAACGGATCGAACACGGCGGGACGCTCGCGCTTCACAAGCGACAGCGCCCGGCGGGTCAGCGCATAGCCGAGCGCCGGATGGATCGACGCGGGCAGCGTGCCCTTTCGCCACGGATACCGCCCGTCACGGACGTTCCAAAGCTTCCAGTAGAGATCGCACCGATCGTTTCTCGAATCGATCCTGAGCTCACAGTCGTATGCCGACGGGTTGTTGTGTCCGTCCAGAAGCGCCTTGAGCTTTTCGATGAACCCGCTGCGGTCCTTTAAGTATCCGCGGATCTCGATGCGATAATACGTGCCGATGCAGGTTTTTGCCTTCGCGGCGATCGCCTTCGGCTCCATCGGCACGTCGGACGCGATCGGCAGCAGCGCCTCCGTCATGCAGTTTGCGCGATAGACCCGCGCGATATCGGACGTATGAAGCCGCACCGCGTCGCCCTGTACCGTGCCCGAAAACCCGAGCGCGGAAAGCTCGTCCGATAGCTCCGCCGCAAAGCCGTGCGGCGCGAAGCACAGGATCTCGCGCGGGGCGGAAAGCGTCTCGAGCGTGCTTTCCGGCGCCGTTTCAAACCGCTGCATGGCTTTTTCGCAGGCGATCGTGATCTCGGCGATATGCTTGTCCGTCTCCGGCGATTCGGAGACCGGCACGCGGTACGCTTCCAGCGCGTCGCGCGCGTTCAGCCTGCCCAGCGCCAGGATGAGGCTCGGCACCGTAAAGAGCGTCGTTTCCGTTTCGAGCGCGTGCGAAAGGATCGGCACGTCCGCTTCGTTTTCGAGCGCGCCGATCAGGCGATACACGTTCTTGCGCACCTTGGGCTGTTCGCTTCCCGCAAGCGCGGAAAGGATCGCGCGATCGGAAAGACACGCCTCGATCTCCGCTCTGCCCTGCTTCGTCTTTGCGATCGCGCAGAGCGCGGACAGCGCTTCCGTTGCGGTGTCGCCGTTCAGTTGTGTGATGAGTTCGAAAGCCGTCATGCGTTCGCCGCTTCGCGGATCAGCCGCAGGATCATGTCGGTGCCGTCGACGCCCTCGGCGTTTTGCATGGTTTCGAGATAGGCGTCGCGATCCGCATACAGCGCGTTGACCTCCCGTAAAACGGATCCCGCGTTGACTTCGTCCGCAAGGAGGACGCGGGCATAGCCGCGCTTTTTGAAATATTCGGCGTTCAGCTCCTGGTCGCCGCGCGTGGAAGCGCCGGACAGCGGCAGCAGCAGCATCGGTTTTTTGAGCGCCAAAAGCTCGAATACGGCGTTCGCGCCCGCGCGGGACACGACGACGTCCGCAAGTGCAAAGAGGTCCGCCATCTCGTCGCTGATATAATCGTACTGGACGTAGCCGGGCATGTTTACGGATTCGTCCACCTTGCCTTTGCCGCACAGATGCACGACGTCGAACGTTTTCAATAGCTCCGGAAGCGCTTCGCGCACGGCGACGTTGACCGAAAGCGCGCCGAGGCTGCCGCCGGTGACGAGCAGCACGGGCTTTTCTCCCTGAAGACCGGTGAACGCAAGCGCATGACTGCGCGAGCCGCGGTAAAGCTCGGGACGGATCGGCGTGCCGGTGTGCACGCCCTTGCCGCCCTTCACAAACGGAACGGTATCCGCAAACGTCACCAGCACCTTATCCGCAAAATGCGCGTCGATCCGGTTCGCAAGACCGGGCGTATAGTCCGATTCGTGCGTCAGCACGGGGCAGATCCCCTTCGCCGCCGCCACGACCGGCACGGAGACGTAGCCGCCCTTGCTGAAGAGAACGGCGGGCTTGAGTTCTTTCAGGATCCGTTTTGCCTGCCGATACCCCTTCTGCACATGAAACGGCATCGAAAGCGTCTTGAGACTGGCATAGCGGCGCAGCTTGCCGGAGTCGATCTCGTGATAGGTAACGTCCTCCACCGGCTTCAGAAGATCCTTTTCCATGCCCGACGTGCCGATGTAGTGGATGTCCCATTCGGCGCGGTCGAGCTTTTCGATCAGCGCAAGGTTCGGCGTCACATGCCCCGCCGTGCCGCCGCCGGTAAATACGATCGTTTTCTTCATATTCGTTCTCCCCCTCGTTTTCTATCCTATGCGTTTCGGCGCTCAGTTTGCGCTGTCGGTCGATGTGGAAATCGCCAGTTTCGTTTCGCCCGGCTTGGTCAGGACGTCGTCCTTCAGAAGCACGCGGCCGATCATGAACTTCATCATGGCGTATTCATCCGGCAGATTGTTCATGTCAAGCTCGAGCATAACCAGCACCAGACGTTCCTCGTCGTCATCCATCGTCGTTCCGTCCTTTTTGGATTCCCGGAAGCCGATGAACCACGCAAGTTCCTTTTCTTTCTCTTTGCCGACCTCGGCGGTTCCCGTCTTGCCCGCGATCGTATAGACGCGGCGAACGCCGAGATAGCGCGCCGTGCCGCCGTGATCCTCCGGCAGCGCGCAGACGCCGATCATCATGTGCTCGATCTTGTTCGCGTTCTCCGCAGAGCAGATCGTTTTCCAGGTCTCTCCGCTCTGATGACGGTACGTTTCCGTATAGTCCTGCCCCTCCGCCTGCCAGATCGATTCGACGATGTACGGGACCGGCGCTTTGCCGCCGTTGTGGAACGCCGCGATATAGCTTGCCATCTGCAGCGGTGTGACCAGCAGCTCGCCCTGTCCGTATCCGCTCATTGCGAGCAGGCTGTAGGTCTCATTGCTCCCCTCGTTCTTGATCTGCGACGTCTGCGTCGGCAGATCGAACGGGACCTTCTCGCCCATGCCGATGAATTTCAGGTAGTCCTTGAACCGATCCCAGCCGAGCCGCAGCGCGCACCATGCGAAGAAGATATTGTCGGAGTCGATGATGCTCGATTCCATGTTCATCGGGGTGTGGCGGCGCGTGGAGCCGGTACGCGTGATCTCGTCGATGCCGGTGTAGGCATATTCGCCTTGCTGCACATACCAGACGTCCTTATAGCCGGACAGCGATTTATACCTCTGGTTCGCGATCTTTTCGGTGTCCGGAAAGACCGTATCCGTCGTGATGACGCCGGACTCCAGAGAGCCCGCGCCGGTGAACGGCTTGAACGTCGATCCGGGCGCGTAGAGACCCTGGATCGCGCGGTTCAACATCGGGGTTTTCGGGTCCTCGGAAAGCGCTTCGAACGCTTCCGTGCCGACGGCGCCGCGGCTGAACGCTTCCACGTCGTAGTCCGGGAAGGAGTACATCGCCTGGATCGCGCCGGTCTTCGGGTGCATCACGATGATCGTGCCGGACATGTTCTCGTCGTAGACGACGGTCTTCACGACCTCCTCCACGCGCTGCTGAAGCTTGATGTCAAGCGTCAGATGCAGATCCTGTCCGTCCTTTGCGGGGTTGTTGTACAGCGTCTGGCGGTTGGAGCCGTCCAGACCCTGAATGTACGCGTAGCCGCCCTTTTCGCCGCGGAGGATGCGCTCGTACTGGAGCTCCAGACCGACGTATCCGATCCAGCTGTCCTTTTCGTACGCGTCAAGGTCCTCCTCGGTGAACGTCAT
>CADAPG010000081.1 GCA_902789675.1 uncultured Eubacteriales bacterium | reverse complement strand
TGCTTTCTCAGATGCGCAGACGAAGCATCTGTTCTGATTCTTCAGGATTCGACATACCGTATCCAAGGGAGGATACGGTATGTTTTCTTTTTTGTGGCTGTTGTTTCAATCGATTGCGTTTGTCGGCGCGATCGGATCGAACGGTTCGTTTCCGAAGCCTTTGAGCCCGGAGGAGGAAAAACAATGGGTACAGCGGCTGATCGAAGGCTCCGAGGAGGCGCGGGAAAAACTGATCGTGCACAATCTTCGGCTTTGTGCGCACATCGCGAAGAAGTACCAGAAGGCGGAGCGCGACCGCGAGGACCTCATCAGCATCGGCACGATCGGGCTCATCAAGGCGGTTTCGACGTTTTCGGAATCCAAGGGGACGCTGTCCGCGTACGCCGCGCGCTGCATCGAAAACGAGATCCTGATGCATTTAAGGCGCGAACGCAAGCTTGTGGAGACCGTCTCGATCGAGGAGCCGGTCGGCGCGGATAAGGAGGGGAACGAGCTTCGGCTTGCGGATCTCGTCTGCACCGAGGCGGACACAATCTTCGAGCAGGTGCAGGGACGGCTGGACGCGGCGATCCTCACGGACACGATGCGAAAGGTTTTGACAAAGCGCGAGCGCGTCGTTTTAACGCTGCGGTTCGGTCTCTCGGGCAACGCGCCGATGGCGCAGCGCGAGGTCGCAAACGTGCTGGATATTTCGAGAAGCTACGTTTCGCGCATAGAAAAGAAGGCGGTGGAGAAGATGCGCGAAGCGTTGGGCGGAGACGGCGGGCGGCAGGATTGATCCGGAAATTGTCGGAAAATGACGCGGAAACGGTTGCCCTTTTCAAACGGTTGTGATATACTTACCTTGCTATGAGCAAATTTCATTGAAAAGGGGCATGGGGAACAAAATGTATACCGGATCCGGAATCATCAAGATCTTTGCAGGCAGAACGGGCAAACCGTTTGCACAGCGTATGTGTAATTACCTCGGCGCGCAGATGGGCGATGCAACGACGATCATGTTCGACGAGGGCAACATCTTCGTCCGCATCAACGAATCCATCCGCGACAAGGACGTATATATCGTGCAGCCGATCGGCAGAGAACCGAACGACGAGTTCACCGAGCTGCTCTTCTGGATCGACGCGTTCAAGCGCTCGAGCGCGAACTCGGTCACCGCGATCATTCCGTACTTCTCCTACGCCAAGGGCGATAAGAAGGACGAGCCGCGCGTATCCATCCGTGCCCGCGTCTGCGCCGACTGTATCGAGACGATCGGCGTCGACCGCGTTCTGTTCATGGATCTGCATGCGGATCAGGTCGTGGGCTTCTTCAAGAAGCCGGTCGACCACCTTTCCGCGCGTCCGCTGCTGCTCGAGTACGTCAAGCGGCAGGGCATTGTGAACGACGATCTCGTCGTGGTCTCGCCCGACGCGGGCAGCGCAAAGCGCGTGCACAGCTTTGCAACGGCGCTGCAGGTTCCGGTTGCGATCGGCGACAAGACACGTTACGACCACAAGAGCGACGCGAAGGTTCTGAACATCATCGGCGACGTCAAGGACAAGAACTGCCTCGTCGTCGACGACTTCTCCATCACGGGCGGCACGCTCGTCGACGTTGCAAGAGCGCTGAAGGAACACGGCGCGAAGCACGTTTACGGCGCGCTTTCCCACAACGTTATGACGCAGAAGGCGATCCACCGCATCGAGGAGAGCGATTACGAATGGCTCGTCTCCACCGACACGCTCGAGTGCCCGTGGGCGAACGAGAGCACCAAGCTCCGCACGATTTCGGCGGCGCCGATGTTCGCGCAGGCGGTCAAGACGATTCACGACCGCGCGCCGATGAGCACGATGTTCGATCACCGCTTCCTGAAGCGCCTGATGGACATGAGCCTCGACACCGAAAACAACTGAAGAACAACGGGGGGACAAGCGATTTGTTCCCCCTTTTGCAACCTTTTTCGGATCTGCGCAGTATTTTTGTTGAAAAGATGCAGCACTTTTGCACTTTGAAGTGTCTATAAGAAAGAAGCATTCAAAGGAGAGACCGTTATGAAACAGCAAAAGCTTTCCGGCTATCAGCCGAACTATCCGAAAAAGGCGATCCGCGGGATGACGCTTGCCGCCGCCGCATTAGTGGCGATCGGCGCAACGACGGGCTGTCGCATGATCAAACCGGAAACGACCGGCCTTGTGCCGATGGAAGACCCCGGCATTGAGGAGACCGTTCCGCCGGAGGAACTGCAGACGGAGGGATATGTTGCGTATGAGGAGACGCCGGAACCGCCGATGACGACGGGACTTCCCGCGATCACGCCGACGCCGGAACCGGAGGAACTGGAGCTCATGGGCGACGTCGCGATCATCGACGAAATGCCGTAAGGAGGTGCCGAAATGAAACAGAGCAAGATCAAAGACTATCAGCCGAGGTATCCGAAAAAACTCATCAAAGGCGCGATTCTCACGACCGCGGCGGCAGTTGCGCTTGCCGGCACGACCGGATGCGATATGATTCGCACGGGCGGCGAGCCGGGACCGGTCCCGACCGACGAGCTGGTGCTCGACGGCGAGACCACGATCGATCCCGGCTTGGACGACAATCTGATGGAGCCGGGCGAGCCCGCGGTCGACGAAAACGGAGAGATCATCATGGACGAAGAACCGGAAGGCCGCACGCGCGACGGCGAGGCGCCCGCGCTGATGGGCAAGATCGTCGTGCCGACCGACATGCCGTGAGGAGCGCATATGAATTTCACCTTGCATTTGACGGCAGACTGTAATTTGGCCTGCCGTTATTGTTACGAAACGCACAGCCGCAGACACATGACCGAGGAGACGGCGATCCGCGCAGTCGATCTCGCGTTTACCTACGGGCATGCGATGAACGGCTTTTCGCTGTTCGGCGGCGAGCCGATGCTGGAGCGCGGCGTGATCGAAGCGGTCTGCCGTTATGCCGTTCAAAAGGCGAAGGCGACCGGCACCGGAATGCGCTTCAAGATGACGACCAACGGTACGCTGCTTGACGAGCCGTTTTTGCGCTTTGCGAACGAACATGGCCTGGAGATCGCCCTCTCGCACGACGGACTTTTACAGGACACTCAGCGCGTCACACGGGACGGAAAGCCGACGATGGCGCGGCTCGAGCCGATCGTCGATCTGCTTCTCAAATATCAGCCGAACGCGGTCGCGATGCAGACCGTGATGCCGTCGACGGTCGACCGCATGGCGGAGTCGGTCGAATGGCTTTTTAACCGCGGCTTTTCGCGGATCAATACGGCGATCGACTACCGCCCGAACGCGGGCTGGGACGACGACACGATGGCGATCCTTGCGGAACAGTACAAACGCATCGCGGACCTTTCGGAGGTGCATTTCGACGACGCGCGTCCGCTGCAGTATCTTAATTTCCTGTCCAAGATCTCGGCGTATCTGAACGACCGCCCGTGTCTCGAGTGCAAGCTCGGCATGCGGCAGCCCTCGGTCGCGCCGGACGGAAAGCTCTATCCGTGCAATCAGTTTCTGGACGATCCGGACTACTGCATGGGCGACGTCGAAAACGGGATCGACCGGGAAAAGCAGCTGGCGATCTACCGCGCGTCGCTGGACCCGGAGCCGGACTGCGAGGGCTGCGCGATCGCGGATCGCTGCCGCCATCACTGCGCCTGTCTGAATTACTCGCTGACAGGGAAGATGCACGAGGTCGCGCCGGTGCAGTGCGAGCACGAGCGTATCCTGATCCCGATCGCGGACGGGCTTGCGGAGCGCCTCTATGCCAAAAAGAGCGCGCGTTTTCTTCTGAACTATCGGGACGATCCGCTGGATTGAGGTACGATGAACGGGACCGGTCGAAGGCGACCGGTCCTTTCTTGCACTGCAAAAAGCGGGGTTTCGGGAGAAAACGGCGGAGGATACAGGAATATCGTTTTTTCGTTGACAATTATCGGCAGAAAAGGTAAAATTATTTGGTAACGGATCCGTTTTTGCGCGATCGGCTGGGGTCCTGCGGATCGGAGAGGACGGAAACAACAGAGTTTTCAAATTGGGGCAGGAATGAAATGGAAGAGAAGAAAATGCGGCTGATCAAAAGTCCGACCGGCTTCGGCGGCAAAGAGAACCCGAAGCGTACGGACATGAGAGCAGACGGGCGCGTCGAAGGCGACGCGGCTGCCGGGAGGAAGGGGTCGTCCGGCACGGAGCGCGGACCCAAACCCACGGATTGGAAAACAGCCGATCCCGTTGTTCTCTCGGCGAAGAAAACCGAGACCGGAGCGCCTGTGCTGAAAAAAGGATCGTTCGGGGTAGTCGGGGGAAAGGACGCCAATGCGTCCAAGCTGGTTTTTTCGAACAGGATGAAAAAACCGGTCATTTCCGCCGCGTTTTTCCTTGCGTTTAACGGAAGCGGGGAAACGAAGGTCTTTCCCGTGCTCGACGGCTTATCGATCGGCAGCATCTGGTCGAACAGCAATATACCGGACATTCCGCTTTCCTCGGGCGCAGATCGCCGTCAGGGCGAGGTGTTTCTGCAGAACGGGAGGATCTATTTCCGGAACATCAGTTCCAAATGCACGGTTTACCTGAACGACGCGGTCCCCGGGACCAACGTCTTTGAGATCGGATACGGCGATATCCTGCGCATCCACAGTCCGTTCGACCTGATGCGCACCGGCGATACCGTTCTGATCCTGGTGGGCAGGGTGCCGGATTATTCTTCGTGGTATCGGATCCAGATGCCAAAGGGCTCGAACGAAACGGTGCAGCTGGTTCGGGAGGATGATCCGACCCTTCAATCGGTGTTCTTCACCTGCCGCGACGGAAAGATCTCCGCTTCTCATTTCACGGGGAAAACGGACCTTCGCGTCAACAATCAGCTCGGGAAGCTGGACACAGAGCTTCGTCCGCTGGACGTCGTGTCCATCGGGGACACCTATTTTATCTGCCTGCAGAACGCCGTGATCTTCCCGGCAAACTGGAAACGCAAGTCCGAACGTCCGAGCCCGGCGCCCGTGACCAAACCGGGCGGATTGCAGATCCACATTCGCGAACGCAGGGTCCGCAAGGGCTTTTTCCGCTACGATTCCCTGCTGAAGGATATCCGGCTGTTTGTGCCGAAGGGCAGTCTTGTGCTGATCCTCGGCGGGTCCGGCGCAGGCAAAACCACGTTCATCAACGCGGTCATGGGCTATGAGCCGGCGGACGGTGTGATCCGGTATGACGATATCGACATCTATCGCGAATACGACAAGATGAAATACGCCATCGGTTACGTGCAGCAGGAGGATCTGCTGCGGCGCACGGACGTGGTCGCGGATACCCTGCTGGATTCCGCGAAGATGCACCTTGCCTGCGACAGGGCGGAGCAGCAGATCGCCGTTTCGGAGACGATGAAGCTGCTCGGCCTGGAAAAGGAACAGGACAAGCTGGTCGGTCAGCTCTCCGGCGGTCAGCGCAAGAGACTCAGCATCGGCGTGGAATACGTCGGCGAGCCGCTGCTGTTCTTCCTGGACGAGCCGGACTCCGGTCTGGACGGATCCAACGCGGACAATATGTGGGACATTGTGCGAAAGATCGCCGACACCGGAAAGATCGTCATGGTCATTTCCCACATTCCGGACAGAGCGTTCAACCTGTTCGACAAGGTCGTGATCCTGGCAAAGGACAAGACGAACTGCGGCAGGCTGGCGTTCACCGGCACTCCGCAGCAGGCGTGCACGTTCTTCGGCACGGAGCGGCTGGAGGACATCGTAAAGAAGATCAACCGGGTCAACGAGGGCGGCGAAGGCCGGGCGGATGAATTCATTCAGCGGTTTGAGAGGGAAGGCTATGGACATGAAGAAAAATAGGATCTCCTGGTTCGGTCAGGTCGGCGTATATCTGGGGAAATGCTTCCGGCTGTTCATCAACGAAAAGCAATGGAAGAATTTCATCACGTCTGCGGTCCTGATGTTCATCATCCTGATCGTGACGGGAAACGATATGTTCAAGGTGTATAAGGACACCAAGAACGGCGTATTTACGATCATCTGCGGCTGCGTGTGGATCGGGTTGTTCAATTCGATCCAGTCGATCTGCCGCGAGAGGGCGATCATTAAGCGTGAATACCGCACCGGTCTGAGACTTTCCGCATACATCACGGCGCATGCCGTCTATGAGGCGTTTCTGTGCGCGGTGGAATCGCTGATCGTGACGGTTATGATGTATGTCGCATACGGCAGTGAGATCACGGGAGAAAACCTGATCATTGCGCCGCCGATCGACTTCTATCTTACATTCTTCCTGGTCGTTTTCGGTTCCGACGCGATCGCGATCTTTGTATCCAGCCTTGTCCGCAAGGAGAACACGGCGATGACGATCATGCCGTTCGTGCTGATCGTGCAGCTCGTCATGTCCGGCGCGATCTTCCCGCTGGAGGACGCCACGGATGTGATCTCCTACGGCACGTTTTCGAGATGGGGCATCAACGGCGCGATGCGCATTGCAAACACGGATGATGCTTTGAAGGCGGATTATCAGCGGGCGTTTCAGGCGGGGATCGAAAAGATGAACATGGATCCGGAAGCGGGAGAGCTTTGGAAGGTGTGGGGCGTCATGCTGCTGATCACACTCATCTTCCTGGTCGGCTCCGCACTGATTCTGCGGCTTGTGGACAAGGACAAGCGCATTTGAGAAGGATCTGCATACCGGTTTTGAAGAGCGCGGTTTTACCGCGCTTTTTGCTGCAAAAAAAGCGCTTGACAGAAAAAGTTTCTTGTGGTATTGTAAATTTTTTATTTGACAGGACCCCGTTTTTTCCGCTATAATAAATATGAGAGAATACGAAGGAGGGGAATCCGGTGTTTAAAATCGGGGATCTCGTCTGCTATCCGATGCATGGCGTCGGCGTGGTGGAGGCGATCGAAGAACAGACCATACGCGGAGAGACGTCGCAGTATTACCAGCTGCGGTTTACCATCGGCCGCATGACGGCGTTGGTTCCGGTCAAGCGGGCGGCGGAAGTCGGGCTCAGAGCGCTGGCGGACGGAAAGACCTGTGAAGCGGTCGTCGGTTTTCTGCAGACGGACGAGTGCTCCGAGGAAAGCGACAACTGGAATCAGCGGTACCGGGACAATATGGACAAGCTGCGCAGCGGCGACATCATGGTTGTTGCGGATGTGGTCAAGTGCCTGATGCGGCGCGATCGCGAACGCGGACTGTCCGCGGGGGAACGCAAGATGTATCTGACCGCGCGTCAGGTGCTCGTTGCGGAGCTTGCCGCGGCAACGGAGACCGACGAATCGAACTTCCTTCCGCTGGTCGGTGCCGAATGAGCGTCCCCGATCGGATCGAGCGCGTCCTGCGCTCTTTTTCTTTTTTGCGGAAATGTGTTTTCGTCTTGACAAACAGCGGATATTCTTGTATTTTAGTATATGTTTTTTGAACCGGAAGGGAGGACGTTTTTATGGCAGGAACGATTTCAAGAGGCATCAAAGCGCCGATCATCCGTGAGGGCGACGATATCGTAAAGATCGTTGCGGATTCGGTGATCGAGGCAGCCGAAAAGGACGGATTTCAACTGCACGACCGCGACGTCGTTGCGGTGACCGAGGCGGTCGTCGCGCGTGCGGACGGCAACTACTGCACGGTGGACGACATCTCTGCGGATGTGCAGGAAAAGCTCGGCGACACGATCGGCGTCGTGTTTCCGATCATGAGCCGCAACCGCTTTGCGATCTGTCTTCGCGGCATTGCACGCGGCGCAAAGAAGGTCATCGTGCAGCTTTCCTATCCCGCGGATGAGGAAGGCAACCACCTGATCGATGAGGACGCGCTCTTTGATACGGGCGTGAATCCCTATACCGACGTGTTTACGGAATCGGAATTCGTCGCGAAGTTCGGCGAGCCGGTGCATCCGTTCACGGGCGTCAACTATCTTGCGTATTACCGTTCCCTGATCGAAGAGGAAGGCGCGGAGGCTGTGATCCTGCTTGCGAACGATCCGACCGCTGTGCTGAAGTATACCGACTGTGTGCTGGTCAGCAATATCCATGAGCGCGAACGCACGGCAAGACGGCTTCAGAATGCCGGCGCGGCACGCGTGCTGACGCTGTGCGGCATTATGAACGAATCCCGGAACGGCAGCGGGTTTCAGCCGGATTACGGTCTTCTGGGCTCGAACAAGGCGACGGAGAACGTCGTGAAGCTCTTTCCGAAGAATGCGTATGAGGTCGCGAACGCGATCCAAAAAGAGATCGTGGACCGTACCGGCGTGCACGTCGAAGCGATGGTTTACGGCGACGGCGCGTTCAAGGATCCGGTCGGCAAGATCTGGGAGCTTGCCGATCCGGTCGTCTCGCCGGGCTTTACCGATGGGCTCATAGGGCTTCCGAACGAGCTGAAGCTCAAGTACCTTGCGGACAACGAGTTCAAGGCGCTGTCCGGCGAGGAGCTGACTGCGGCGATCCGCGCCCGCATCCGCGAGAAGGATCGGGACCTCAAGGGGCAGATGGATTCGCAGGGCACGACGCCGAGACGGCTCACGGACCTCATCGGCTCGCTGTGCGATCTCACAAGCGGCAGCGGCGACAAGGGCACGCCGATCGTGCTTGTGCAGAACTACTTCAACAATTACGCGGACTGA
>CADAPG010000080.1 GCA_902789675.1 uncultured Eubacteriales bacterium | reverse complement strand
ATAGTATCTTTCAGTTCTTCCGTGCCCTTGACGCCCTGATGCTTCAGCGTTTCCGCGGCGGAGATAATCGCCGGGCGGAAGCGTTTTACCATTTCGTCCAGACGGTTCATGGCCATCCGTTCGCCGAGACCGGCTTCTTTTGCCGCAAGACGGAAGGATTCGAGCGTGACGTCTTCAATCCATTTCGCATTGCCGATCGCAAATGCCATTTCATGTGTCATGCCCTTATACCCGATCGTATTGATCACGTCGTATGCCGGTGCAAGCCGGACCGTTTTCAGATCCTCGCTGTACAGCAGCGAATAATTCTTCAGATGCCCGTCCGTATTCCCAATCAGCCAATTGAACACGATCCGATCCCAAAGTTTCAGCTGATCCTCGATCGGCTTTGCGGAATGCGCACGAAGCAGCGCAAACATTTTCGCAAGATGCCGATCCCCGTTCTCGTATTTTTGCGATGCGGGAATGCCCAGCGCCTGCGCAAAGTCCTCCTGATGCAAGCGCAGCGGCATCGGCAAATGATCTGCATAGACCGGCTGTTCGGAAAAGCGGCGATCGAACCGTTCGGAAGCAAGCAGGATGTCTGCGTCCGTTCCGGATCCGAGATCGATGATCGTTGTTTCCGGAACGTCGATCCCGCACTGCTTCGCCGTAAGCAGGCACAGCAATTCATTCGGCACAATGCGCTCCAGCCGCACATGGCTTTGTTTCACAATATGCGTGCTCGGCGCCGTTCCGTGAGGCAGGTACCACTCCCCTGTTTTCGGATCCCGATACAGACCGACCTTTCCAGTTGCACCGGCAAGCGACAACCGGGATTCAATCACCACCGCCGCTGATTCGGTCGCACCTTCGCGCGCCAGTTCACGAACCTGTCCATGCGTCAGTTTATCATAGGACGCGCGCGGCAGTTCACCCTTTTGACAGATGCGAAGCGCACCGATGCATTCGCGTCCGAGTTGATACAGAATCCGCACATAATCATTTTCATCCAGATGCAGATTCGATGCGACGGCGCGGCGCGTGAATCCCTCCGGCAAAAGTCCATCGAAAAAACATTTGGTTTGCTCTGCGGAAAAGGGCTCCGATTGCAACGGAAGGCTGATGGATATCGGTGTCGCTTCGGGATCATTCCGATATGCTTCCGTATATACGAACCGTGCATCCGTGCTGCTCTCTCCGAAGATCGACCCGGTCGCGATCGACTTTCCCCGTTTTTCTATGCTGACTTCAAATTCCATTTATTTCCTCTCCATTACTGTACAATCCATACCTAAAAGATTTGCAATCCGAATCGCCTTTTCCAGTTCGATCGTCGGCTTTCCGTTTTCGAGGTCAGACAGAAAACTGACGCTCATTCCGGTAAACTCGGACAGGTATGCCTGCGTATATCCCAGCTGCTTCCGTCTTTTGCGGATCGCTTCTCCGAATGATTTTGCATCTGTTACGATCATATGCGCTCCTTTGTCCAACGGCTCATATCAAATTATTATTGGTAGGATTTAGCCGTACGGCTTATTTTTATCAACATCATTATAATTTAGCCGTACGGCGAAGTCAAGGAGATTCTCCAATGTCCTGTATTCCCTTTCAATGTTTTGTTTGCTCGGTTGAATGTCTTGTATACTCGCATCAATACCCGGCTTAACTGTTCGTTGATTTATGCTGCGCTATAATCAAATACCGGCAAAAAAGCACGATGCCGTCATCGTGTTTCGTTATATTTCGAGGAAATCACAGGAATAACCGCACTTCCCTGCCTAAGAGAAGCGGGAAGTGTTCTTCGTTGTAACGGACGAAATCCGGTTATTACCGCAAAATCGGTCCATTCCCAACTTTTTTCCAACTAACTCCTCATTTTGAGGGATTCAGGAGCGTTATTATTTCTCCTCGGCATACATTCTTTCCAACGCATCGGAATTATTTTTATCGCTCTCATCGACAAGATGCGCATGCAGACTGGCTGCTGGCAGAAAAAGCGTTCTCGTACTATGCTTGCGCATCCGAGTCGCATGTGCTAAACTCTTTGTAGTGCATAATTGAACACTTTCAACTTCGTCATTATTTCCGAATCACAACGTCTTGGGGGCATACATGAAACATCAAAAGAAAACAATTGTTTTTTTTCTTATCCTCTTGCTGTTGCTGCAAGGCTGCTCAAAAACATCTTCTTCATCGAAGGACGGAAATAGCAGTATTACTGCAACTCCTGCAGCTGTCACCGCTGATGCAGAACCCTCCAAAGGCAGCGATTGCGCCGATGAGGTTTGCCCTATCCCAACCGTCAACGAGAATAATGAGCCGGTGTATGCAATTGTATCACCAGTGGGGTATCATGCTGTAGAGATGATTGAGCAGACGCCGCGGCTCGACACCTTGGATGGAAAGAGGATTGCTCTGGTGGGCGGCAGCTTTATGGCGGCTGTGACGCATGATGAACTCAGAAGATGTATTCAAGAGACATATCCGACCGCTCAGCTTTACCTGTTTCAAGACGTCGGCAGCGCCGGTCCCTATTCTGTGTTTGGGCAAAGCAGCCAGACAAAAGCGTTTCAGGAAAAGCTGCAGGAGTTAGGGATCGACGCGGTGATCTCCGGCAATTGCGGCTGCGGCCTTTGTACGGTGAAGGAAACGGGCTCCTCTATCGCGGCGGAATATCTTGGCATCCCCAGCGTCACGGTTGGCGCGCCCTCATTCATCGCCCAGGTCCATTCTACCGGCGTCAATCGGGGCGTTCCGGTTCTGCGAACAGCAGAATATCCCGGTGCTTTCGCTTCCCATAGCGAAGAAGAATTGCGTCGTAACGCGAGGGAGATCGTCTGGCCGCAGATCGTAACAGCGTTGACGACACCCATTGTACAATCCGAAGTCGACCAATATGCAGCGGCAGGTAAGCGACCTTACGATGAAGTCATATACACCGGTACGTTTGACGAGGTACAAGAGTTTTGCCAGGTGAACAACTGGACAGACGGGTTGCCCGTGGTGCCGCCTACGGACGCGGCAGTTCAGGAGTATCTACGATTCACCCCCTATGCGCCTGATGAGATTTTGGGCGTTTATGCGCTGGCCTATCGGGAATGCCCGGTATACACCGTCGCAGTGAACGCCGTCATGGCGGGAGTGCCGAAAGAATTCATGCCAATTTGTGTGGCTATGACCCAGGCTCTGGGCAATGGTGAATGGCGTCGGCCTCTGGCCAGCACCCACGGCTGGTCGCCTTATGCTTGGCTCAATGGGCCAGTGGCACGTCAACTCGGGATCGACTGCGGCCAAGGCATGATCAGTGAACAGAAGAACAAGACATTGGGACGGTTTCTTGATTTGATGATGCTCAATCTTGGCGGATACTACGTCAAGGAAAACCGCATGGGCACTTTCGGATATCTGACGCCCTTCGTGTTTGCGGAAGATGAAGAAGCCTGTGTCCGCGTGGGCTGGACGCCTTATCATGTGACGCAAGGATATCATCAGAATGACAACACCGTGACCGTTGCTTCCGCCCTTCAATGGGGTAACAATGTCACCCCTGCTACGGATGACCCTGAGCGGATCATGACGCTGCTGGCGTTCGACATCACAGAAAAGCAGCAGAACGGCTTGGGCAACACCAATCCCCAGGTATACCGCACGGTTTTCTTAACGGAGCCGGTGGCCAGGGATCTATCGAAGGCCTATTCCGATAAAGGCGAGCTGGAGGATGCGCTCATCGCTACGGCGCGGCGGCCTCTCTTCATGCGGGCATACGCTAATTACTGGGCGAATACCGGCAGCGTACAAAGCGACAAGTACACCTTTGAGGAATACTACCGCCGCCTGATGCGTTTGGAAGAGGAGCAGGCGGCGCAGACAGAAGTCCCCGACTGGTTGCGCGGCGTCGTCCGACAGGACGAAATCTGGACGATTGCGACGATGAACAAGGGACAGACGCCTTTGCTGATCGCGGGTGACAGCGCAAGAAACAAGTTCATGGTGCTCCCGGGAGGAGGTTATATCACGATTGAAATAAAACTCCCGAATCAATGGGATGACTTGATTGCACCTATGGGGTATGAGCCTTTAAACCGGTTTGAGCTGGATAATAGCAACTGAAGGCCTATTACTGGACTTGGGTTTTCTATTCTGGACTTCACCCCTGGCCGTGCCACTGTTGTTATTTATGCTAGTGAAACGAAAATGAGCAGTAAAAAAGCACGATGTCGTCATCGTGCTTCGCTTTATTCTTCGAGGAAATCACAGGAATAACCGCACTTCCCTGCCCAGCAGGAGCGGGAAGTGCTCTTCGGTGTAACGGACGAAAATCTCCCCCGCAACCAGAAAAACAAGGACCACCGAATGGTGACCCTTGTTTTTCTGTATCGCAGACACGAATCTGAATTGCCTGTTGGGGATGAGACCGACAAGCAGAGCTCGTTGAGGACGTGAGCCGAGCGCTGCCTGCGGCAGACAAAGCGGGATGAACGCCGCGCAGCGGTCGATGATGCAAGTGCCGACGCGGTTTTTTCGAATGTCGCAAGCGGGTTTTTACGGGCAAGTCCGCTTCTGCGTGACCCCCGGCTTTGCTGCGTCGCGACGCGCGTCGTTTGAATTACAGTTCGATCGTGATCACGTTGAGCCCCAAAGCGCTGTTATAGTACATCTTCTTTGCGTATCGCTGTACGATGCGCAGACCGATGTTGTGCGTGAGATCCTTCGGGTCCATCAGCTCCATCGCCTCCTGCGGGTTGAATGCGCGGCAATCGTCCTTGATGCGCAGCAGCAGTCCGTCGTTCTTCTGCACGACGCGGATCTCCGCCGTGTGCGGCTTTCCGTCGTTGAACCCGTGTTCCGTGATGTTCGCCGCCAGCTCCTCCATGCACAGCCCCGCATAATACGCATGCTTCCGATCGATCCCCCGCGCGCTGCAGAACGCCATGATCCGTTCGGACGCATTGGTCACCGCCTGCGCGTCGCGGATCGGGATCGAAAGCCTCCGCTCGTCCGGCACGCCGAAGCCGTCCGGGATCGCGATCAGATCCTCCGTCGACCGCGGGAACCGCTTCCGCACGAGGATCGCATACACGACGACGGCGATCGTGGTGAACACGCCGTTCAGCACATGCGCGATCCACACGCCGATCGCGCCGCACAGCGGTGCAAGCGCCAGCGACGCAAGGCACGTACCGAGAAGCCCGTCCATGACGGACAGCACATGCACGATCTTCATGCGCGCCATGCTCTGATTATAGTTGGTGAAGATGACGCAGATCGCCGACAGCGGCATGCACAGCGGATAGATCCGAAACAGCCATTTCGTCAGGAAAAAGACGCTGCTGCCGGGATCCTGAAAGAACGCGCGGGTAAGCGGACCCGCAAGACAAGCAGTCAGCAGCGCGACGCAGCATACGATCGGAACGCCTTTGTACAGCGCAGCTTTCATAATTCTTACGATGCCGTCGCGATCCTCCTCGCCCGCATACACGCTGACCAGCAGCCGCGTCGTCGCCGCAAGTCCGCCCGATACCGCGTACAAAAGCCCGCCGAACGTATTCAGCGCGGAAAGCGCCGCAACGCCCTCGCCGCCGGAAACGTTCAGCAGCAGTGCGTTCAGAACGAACCCGCGGATCGACAGGCACAGCGTGGTGATCGCGCCGGGAATGCCGATGCGAATGATCGACCAGAGGTCCGACCGCAGCAGACCGCGCGGCGAGAACCGGATGACCGCTTTCTGTTTGAAATAATACGACCCGAGCACAAGGAAGAACGCCCAGTAGCTGATCGAGGTGGAAAGCCCAAGCCCGAACATCCCCATATGCAGCACGACAATGAAGAGATAGTCGAGCGCGGCGTTGACGAGCATCATCAGCCCGATCCCGACATAGGTGCGCTTCTGCTGCTGTTCGAGCTGCAGAAACGCGGTCAGCTGCGTGCCGAGCATCTGCGGCAGAACGCCGATCGCCATTCCGAGGATATAGTCTCTGAGCCCCTGTGCGCTTTGCGCGTCCGCGCCGACCGCGCGGGCAAGGCGCATCGGAAAGAGCAAGGAAATCAATGTAAAGAGGACGGAGACCGACACGATCAGGATCATGTCCAGCGAAAACACCTTCCGCGTGCGATCGACCTGATTCTTGCCGAGAAACTGTCCGCACAGGATCTGCGAACCGCCCAACAGCACGACGTTGATCGTCTCCGCGACCTTGATGAGCGGCATGTAGAGACCGGTCACGGTCATGGCGTCCGCGCCGATGAAGTTGCTCGCCATAACGCCGTCGATCACGGAATTGATGCTTCCGATGGCAAGCAGAAGGATCTGCACCGGAAGCAGCCGGAAAAACAGGTTTGTGATCATGTCGGAACGTTTTTTCATCGCGCAGCTCCTTTTTTCACTGCCATTATACGGCGGTTCGGCGCAAAATTCAAGAAAAAGCCTCCGAAGAGGCTTTTCTGATAATCACAGATACCGCAGCAATTCTTCCCGCACGGCGTCCATGCGCGCGTCGGAAAGACCGAAGTCCATTTCGCGGTAGCTCCACGCGGCGCGTCCGATGCCGTACGTTTCAAATGCCGTATGGATCATACGGAACCATGCGACGGCGTCTTCCGGGTTCGCGCGGTCGATCACACCGTACTCGCCGCAGTACAGCGGCACATTTTTCCGCTCGGCAACCGAAACGGCTTCCGCCATGAACGCTTCAAAGTACGCGGGCGAAAGCACCGTGTCGAGCGGGAACCGGTCGTATCCGGCGCAGGACAGCGTTCCCATGCGAACGTCCTCCTCCGCCATTTCCGCAAACGTCGCTGTGACCGGGATGCGGAACGCGGGATCCATTGTGGGGATCCAGTCCGCGCCCTGATGCGTGAAGATCAGCGGTTCATAGCAATGGAAGTTGTAGACGATGCGGTCGTCATTCGGCACGTCGATGTCTTTGACTGCGACGGCGCTGTTGTGATAATACCCGCCGACGAGGATCCAGACATCCGGCGCGATCGCGCGGATGCGGCGGATGCAGGTCGCTGCGATCCGGTTCCACATATCGCGGTATTCCTTTTCCGTGACCTCGTTCAGAAGCTCGAACGCTAGCATATCGGCTTCGTTTCCGAAATGCGCCGCAATGCGTTCCCAAAGCCGGTAAAACCGTTCCTGATACGCCTCGTTGTCAAAGAATCCCGCTTCTCCCTCGTTTGCGTCGAAGGAGAAACCCGCCGTTTTGTGCAGATCGAGGACCATATTGAGCCCGTTCCGCCTGCACAATCCAATCGTCTTTTTGAGACGCCGGTATCCGTCCTCGATCGGCGCGCCGTTTCTGTCCTCCAGAAGCTCGTAATCGATCGGCACGCGCACGTGATCCGCGCCCCAGCCTTTGATCACCGCGAAGTCCTCATCGCGGATGAAGGTATCATATCGCTTCTGCGTGTGGTCGCACTGCGAAAACCAGCCGCCGAGGTTGACGCCTCTTTGATAGCCGTTCCAAACTTTCATCTGATTGCTCCTATTCTGAAATACCGTTGTTTCGCAAGAAACCGCTCTGCATGACCAGAGCGGTTATCAGGAGGGAAGGTAATGAAGATATTACCCTTTAACGCTGCCTGCGGTAACGCCTTTGATGATCGACTTAGACAGGATGATGTAAACGATCATGACCGGCAGGATCGCCAGAAGAATGAACATGTACACCTTGCCCATATCGAACTTACTGTAGTCCGCGCTTCTCAGCTGCGCGATCATGATCGGAACGGTCTTGAGCTCCGCCTTGTTCAGCAGCAGCGCGGGAATGAAGTAGTTGTTCCACGAACTGACGAACGAGAAGATCATCTGCACCGCGATCGCGGGCTTGATCATCGGCAGCACGATCGTATTGAACGTGCGGAACTCGTTCGAGCCGTCCACGCGCGCCGCGTCGATGACGTCAAGCGGCAGCACGCTTTCCATGTACTGCTTCATGTAGAAGAACACGACCGGCGCCGCAATACCCGGCACGATCAGCGGAATATAACTGTCCGTCAGATTCCACTTGGTCATCAGCTGCAAAAAGCCGAGTGCGGAAACCTGCGACGGGATCATCATGATCGCCATGATAAATGTGAACACAAGCTTCTTTCCGCGGAAATTGTACGCATGGATGCCGTATGCGGTCAATGCGGAGAAATAGGTCGTGATGACCGCGCTGCTCACCGCAATGATCAGGCTGTTCAGCATGCCGCGCGGAATGTTGATCGAAGCGTCGTTCCACGCGTTCTTCAGGTTGACGAAGAAATTGCCCTTCGGCAGAATCGAAAAGCCGGTTGCAAGCTCCGCGTTCGAACGCGATGCGTTGACGACCATCAGGTAGAAGAAGAACAGGCAGAGGAACGTCAGAAACACGAGGATCGCATAAACGATCACACGAAGGACGGTCAGCTTGATTTTTCCGAGGGTATTGTCGCTGATTTTCTTGCTCATAGGACATTCCCCTTTCTCTCTCTGTGCTTACGGGTCTGATCTTTATACGGCGCGGAAAGCATCTTATAAACGATCGCGCCGAGTCCGCCCGTGATGATGAACATGATCACGGAGATCGCGCCGGACATGCCGAGGTTTCTGGTCTTCAGATAGCCGTTCAGATACATGACGAGCGTTCTCGTTGTGCCGTTCGGCACGCCGTCGCCCTTGCTCAGGACCTGCGGCACGTCGAACATCTGAATGCCGCCGATCATTGCCGTGATCAGGCAGTAAACGAAGATCGGCATCAGAAGCGGCATCGTGACCTTGAAGAACACCTGCACGGAGTTTGCGCCGTCGATCGTCGCCGATTCAAACAAGCTTTGGTCGATGCCCATGATGCCCGCCATCAGCACGATCGTCGTATTGCCGAACCACATGAGGAAGTTCATCATCGCGATCATGCCGCGTACGCTGACGCGGATGGCAAAGAAGTCGAAGGTGTGGTCAATGACGCCCCAGTTCTCGAGAAGCGCCTGGATCGGTCCGACGCGGGAAAACAGCGTGTAAAACAGCATCGAGAATGCCGCCGCCATGATGAGGTTCGGCATGTAGATGACCGTCTTGAAGAAGCTCTGTCCCTTGATGTTGAGACGTGTGCTCGTAAAGAACAGCGCCAGCAGCATGGCGATAACGAACTGCGGCACCGCGCCGGCGATCCAAAGGATCATCGTGTTCAGCGCGTATTTCAGGATCAGGATCGTCCCGTTCGCGTCGGGCTGAAACAGCGCTTTGTAGTTGTCCAGTCCGACAAAGTTCGGTCCGACCTGCTGAAGGCCGATTCGATACGTCTCAAAAAAACTGTTGTATATGGTCAATAATTGCGGGATGAGCGTGAAAACGATATATGCAAGGAAGAACGGCGCTATGAAAATGTACCCCCATTTTGCATAGCTCACGGACTTCAGCTTTTTGCCGGTTCCCGATTGGATCTTTTCCATACATTCTCCTCCGAGAAGTTCATACTGATTTGTGTCTGAAATGCTTTCGTATTGCGAACGGATTTTTTGTCATTTCAATGAGGGGCATCGCAGGATGACTGGCGGTCAATCAAGATTCGCCGAAGCCGAAGCGACGGAAAAGGCACCGCAAGACGGAAGTGTTTTAGGCGCAAAGCAGTATCAGATGAAACACTGCGGCAGGGGGAGCCCCTGCCGCAGTATTCTGTCAGATTATGCCGCAGGCAGCTTGATGTTCGGATAGGTTTCCTTGATCAGCTGATAGAAGTTGTTCATCGCGGTCTCGTAGTCAACGGAACCGTTGAAGTACTCCTGCAGTTTGTTCTGCAGACCCTCGTTCAGGATCTGGTCGTAGTTGGTGTGGTTCTCCCACTTGATGTCCTTCGCAAGCTCTGCAAAGATCGCGGTGTCGTTCTGACCGTCGAGGATCATGGTGTTGCCCCAGTTCGGATCGTTTGCGAACTTCTCTGCAACCTTGGTGTTGTTCGGATACTGACCTTCGTTTTCAACGAGCTTCGTGCAGACGTCCTCATTCTTGGTGAACGTCTCGAAGATGTCCTTCAGCATTTCGGTGTTGTCGGAACCGGTTGCTGCCAGCAGCCACGTGCCGCCCCAGAAGTATGCCTGCGGTCCCTTGACGATGCACCAGTCACCGACGCAGCCCTTTTCGGCATCCATCGCGTTGGTCATGCAGAAGTTGTAGTACCATGCCGGTCCGAAGAAGCACATGGTCTTGCCTTCCGCAAACATCTCGTTGGTCTTTTCCGCATCCCAAACGCCCGCGGTCAGGGTGTAGCCGTTCTTGATGTAGTTGTCGGTCTGCTCGATCCACTTGGTGATCTGCGGGTCAAACTGGAGATTGTCGTTCGCGTCAACCCACGGCTTGGTGCAGTTGTTGGAGAATGCACGGAAGGTCTCTGCGAAGGAAGCGGTCATCAGATAGCCCTTTTCCTTTGCCTGAGCCGCAACTGCATCGAACTTCTCCCAGGAATCGATTGCCGCCTGGACCTCTGCGGGATCATCGGTGCCGAGAACATCCTTCGCAATGCTCTTGCGATAGATAACGGCCGCCGGGCAGCACTGGAAGGAAACGCCCTTGCAGACGCCGTTCTTGTCGGACGCTGCCTTGATGGTGTAGTCATACATCGTGTCGGCATTGGTGAATCCGATCTTGGCGATATCCATCGTGTAGTCGGAATCGACATACTTGCCGATGTAGTCCGCTTCCGCGAGGAACA
>CADAPG010000079.1 GCA_902789675.1 uncultured Eubacteriales bacterium | reverse complement strand
AGGACCGAAAACAGCGTCGCCGCGCGCGGTCCGCAGCAGTGCGTGAGGATATCCATCGTCAGGAACGCCAGCCAGGAGAGGATGATCCCGCAGTCGAGCGCAAGCCAGTCAAGACCGGTATTGATGCTTTTGTTGGCGAGCAGGTTCATGCCGACGACGGAAAGCACGGTCAGCGTCAGAAGAAGCGGGGGAACGGTCCTGAGCATTTCGCGGAATTCCGCGATCGTTTTTTTCATGGGAAAATACACTCCTTGTTTTTTTTACGGTGGTTGTCAAGAGACACCGTTTTGTCCCGCACGGGGACAAGCCGCATCATATCACAGCGTGCGGAAAAATGCAAGAGGACACGTTTCGGCAATTTCAAACGAAAAGGGTATTTTTCTTGCTTTTTTGATCGAAAAATGGTAAACTGTTCCCGATATGGAGATGTATGACGGATGGCTGTTTTCCGTAAATCCTGCGTGAAGGCGGGGTCCGGATCCCCCGGAACGGCCGTACATCCGTCCGCGTATTTTCATAAGGAGCAAGGAGAGCGCCATGGAAGATCCATTTAACGGGAAAATGCAGTTTCCGCCGGAGGACAGGCAGCAGCCATCCCCCAAGAACACGAAGAAGTTTGCCGCGCCTGTGGAGCGAAAACCGCAGGGACAGCTGAAGCCGGATCGGCATACCAAGAAATTTACACCCCCCGTGCAGCAGGGTCCGCGCGCCGGACGGGCGGCGGAATTCAATGTTCCCGCAGCCGCGCGTCCCGTTTCGGAACAGCCGGTCCGGAACGAGGGCGACAATCTGCAAAAGAAGAAAAAGAGCACGCTTCTGACGATCCTGTTTATCGTGCTTGCCGTGATTCTTACGGCGGCGATCGGACTGCTCCTGTTCTTCCTCCTGCGGAACAAGGTCGAACCCGAACCGGCTCCCGGCGAAGAGGTCGTATCGCCGTCTCCGAGCGAGGAGACGACCGTGTCGACAGAGCCGTCGGCAACGTCGACGGCTTCGCCGATCGTGACGATCCCCACAGTTACGCCCACGCCCGCGCCCGTCGAGTCCGGTCTGCCGAAGCTGGGCGATCGGGAGGTCACCTCCGCGGAGATGGTCAAGAAAGGCGATATCCTGACGTTCGGCGTCTATGAGCAGGACGGCAACGTGGACAACGGCAGAGAGCCGCTCAAATGGCGGGTGCTGAAGAAGAACGATACAAGGCTGCTGCTGATCACGGACCAGATCATCGACAGCATGGCGTTCAACGACACCAAACAGGCGGCAAGGTGGAAGGACTGCAGCCTGCGGCGCTGGCTGAACGGCGTGTTCATCGAGCGCACATTCAGCAAGGAGGAGCAGAATCTGATCCTTTCCATGTCGCACGAGGATAACGGCAACGATTTCTATTACGTCGGCGGCGGCGATCCCACCATAGACCGCGTATTCCTTCTGGACATCGGCGAAGCGTTCAATCTGTTCTCCTCGGATCAGGAACGCACCGTGGATCCCACGCGTTACGCGCTCACACAGGGCGTCAGGAACGAATACGGACACGGCTGGTGGTGGCTCAGAAACCCGGGCGTGCAGATTTCCGCTGCGGCGGTAATCGCATACGGCGGATCGATCTATCAAATGGGCGAGAATATCAATACGGACAACATCGGCGTCCGTCCGGCGATCTGGATCGAGATCCCGATCGAGTAAGCCTCGTTTTTCGCAGGACGCAGTTGAATCACGAAAGGAGCATTTTATGGCAGAGCAACCGACGACCCCGAGGAATTCGAAGAAGTTTGCGGCGCCGAATACAACGCAGAATGCGGCGCCGGGCGGCGGAAAAGGGTTTTCCGCGCCTTCGGAGCGCGCGCCGATGACGAACGGACCCCGGGGTTCCGGGACGTTCTCCGCGCCGTCCGAACGGAATCCGTGGCAAAGCGAAAAAGGCTTCAGCGCGCCGACACAGCCGCCGTACGGCAGGCAGCAGCAGGATCCGTGGGCGAACCGTCAGCAGAACGAACAGCGCGAACCGCTGCAGTTTGAAGCGCAGACCGTGCAGGAGGATCCGCGCTATGAAAGATCGACGTATGAGGAGCAGCCCCGTCCGTATGAGGAGCAGCCTTATTATGCGGGTTACGAAGACAATTCGCCGTACGGCGGATACGAGCCCCCGAAGAAAAAGAGCAACGCGCTGATCTATGTCATCATCGCGTTGGCGGCGGCGCTGGTTTTGGCGGCAGGCGCGATCATTTTCATCACGCAGAAGGATAAATGCGCTTCCGACAGCGACGGCGGCGAGACCGAAACGACGTCGCAGGCAGAGCCGCAGAGCAGCTACACCGAACCGCAGGACGAACCGCAGGCAGAGCCGCAGAGCGGCTACACGGAACAGAACAACTACGCAGAACCGCAGGACGAGCCGCAGAGCGGCTATACGGAGCAGCAGACGCAGGAAGCGTTCTATCCGGTCAAAAAGAACGGCAAGTCGGTCACATCGGCAAGCGAGCTTTCGATGTACGACGTCGTAACGTTCGGCAACTATCCGCAGACGTCTTTGGGCGTCGAGAAGCCGATCCGGTGGTACGTGGTCGGAAAGGAAGGCAACAAGGTCACGCTGCTGTCCGTCTACGCGCTCGACAGCAAGAAGTTCCACAACAAGAACGAAGAGGTCACCTTCCTGGGCAGCGACATCTTTAAGTGGCTGAACGATGATTTCAAGTACAGAGCGTTCAACGACGAGGAGACTGCCGTGATGGCTTCGCCGGTATCGTTGATGGGAAAGGAAGACGCGATGCGGCTGCCGTTGACCTATCGGAAGACGACTTCGACGGATTACGCGATCTCGCAGGGCGCGGACGCAAAGCGCTGCCTCTGGTGGGTCGGCGATTTCAGCAAGACCTATGAGTTCGTAGAGTATTACGGCTGGTGGTGGTATGATACCAGTCTGGCAAGCGCCGCTTACTGCGTGCACGACGACGGTCAGCTCTGGGAATACCAGGTGAACTTCAGCGGAAAGGCTGTCCGACCGATGGTCATCGTCCAGTTCTGAGCATCGGCGTTCCATTCAGAAACAGAAATCATTTGTCGAAAGGGGTAATTTATGTCAGAATGGCCGAACAAACCGAATAACTCCAAGAAGTTTTCGGCGCCGAAACAGTGGGATCAGACGAATCAGCGGAACAGCTCGAAGTCGCATGAGTCTCCGCGGCAGTGGGATCCCTGGCAGGGCCCGCAGCAGCCGCGGCAGAATCCGCAGTACGCGCAGCGGGATCAATGGCAGGGCGGACAGCAGTACGCGCAGCGGGATCAATGGCAAAGCGGACAGCAGTACGCGCAGCAGAATCAACGGCAGGGCGGACAGCAGTACGCGCAGCAGGATTCCTGGCAGAACAACGGAGCGGAGTACCGATACGACAACGCGGGCGGCAGTCCGACTCCGCCCCGGAAAAAGAATACGGGGCTGATCATCGGCATCGTCGTGCTTGCCGTGCTGCTGATGCTGGCTTCCGGGCTGTTCACGTATTTCATGCTGCGGAACAGCTGCAAAGAACCGGGCAAGAAACCAGACCCGAATGAGTCGCCTGTGACAGTGACGAATCCGCCGATGACGAATCCGCCGGTGACGAACCCGCCGGTGACGAACCCGCCGGTGACGAATCCGCCGGTGACAAACCCGCCGGTAACGAACCCGCCGGTGACAAACCCGCCGGAACCGCAGTATCCGGTGTTTAAGAACGGCAGGAGGGTCACGTCCGCGAGCGAGCTTTCGAGGTTCGACAGAGTGACCTTCGGCAACTATCCGCAGACCTCGATGGGCTTTGACGCGCCGATCGAGTGGTATGTCATCAATGTGGAGGGGAACAAGGTACAGCTTCTTTCCGTGTACTGCCTGGATTCCATGCCGTTCCACAACAAGAACGAAGAGGTCAGATTCAAGAGCAGCGATCTGTATCGCTGGCTGAACGGCAGCTTCCGGGAGAGAGCGTTCAATGCGGACGAGCAGGCGATGCTTGCGCGCGAGATCCTGCTGCCGAACAGAGCGGAGGCGTTCAAGCTGCCGCAGAGCTATCGCGCCGCGACCGGAACGGATCATGCGATCTCGCAGGGCTACAACGACAAGCAAAACATCTGGTGGCTCGGCGACGATTCCAAGGTCACCTACAGCTATGATTATTGGGACGTGGCCGAAAACTATTGCGCGCTTGCGATGATCGCGGACGGAAGCGACGCATGGGAATTCAAGGTGACGTTCAACGGCAAGGGCATTCGCCCGATGATCGTCATCCAATTCTGACAAAATTCGCAAACAACGCCCCGAACGGCTTTCGTTCGGGGCGTCTTTGTACAGGAAAACCGCTCGTTGGGCGGGCGGTTCGAAAGCGTCTGCCGGGCAGGCAGAGTGACTGCCTCTCCACCGCTTCGCGGTCCCCCTCCCCTGACAAGTGGAGGTCAAAAGCCGCGAAAACATCCACCTCCACCTGATGGGGGAGGTGCCGGGCGAAGCGAGGCGGAGGGAGAGACCGACGGCAAGCCGGCATCTTTTGATCAGGTGACGCATATGCGGTTTTGTTCACACGCTTAACGCGTGCGCAGGGAGCGAAGCGCTTTGCCCGCGCAGGAAAAATAACAGGTTGGAGGATGTTTTTTATATCTCGACCGAGACCCGCTTCAGATAGCGACGCAGCGGGTACTCCCCGTCGTGCGGCAGCGCGCAGTATTCCTCGGACATGCGCCTGCCGTCGGTGATGCGGACGGCGCCGGTGCGCAGAAGCAGCGCGGTCAGCGCCTCGCGCGATTCGTCGGGACAGCTCAAAAACACGGTCTGCAGCAGGTTTTTGTACGGCAGAAGCGTTTCCAAAAGCCGTTCTTTGGGAAGCGGCTTCACCCACGGGCAGCGGAACTGACGGGACGCAGCAAGCGCGCTGTCGCTGTACGCGATCACGCTTGCGCCCTCGGCGCGGAACACGCGCTTTGCGTTCGGATCGCGCAGCGCTTCGAGCTGTTCGGTATAGACCTCCAGCGTCTTCTGCGCTGTCACGCGTTCGCCGCCGAAGCGGGGCGTCTCGGCGGAGACGTCCGAGAGGATCGCGGCAAAGCGTTCGGCAAAGCGGCAGACCGTTTCAAAGTCGTCGGTATCGACAAAGATCCCCTGACAGGAGCTGCAGTAAAGCTGTTCCGTCGCGCAGATGTTGATTGCGGCGGAGCGCAGTGCGTCGTCCGAGGGCTCGCCGGAGAAGTACGCAAAGCTCAGCTTGTGTCCCCATTCGACGATGCGCGTATCGGGCGAAACCATGCGCCGCACGGCGCGGATCGCCTCCTCGCCGCCCCACACGACGACGGCGTCCGCAAGCGCGGCAAGGCTTTGCAGCGTTTCGACGTCCTCGGACGGCACGTCAAAGACCTCGACAAACGGGCGGATCGAAGGCTCGATTTCGCACAGAAGCTCCAGCGCCGCGGCGGAAAGCCCGTTGTCCTCGCGCGGCAGCTTCAGAAGGTTCACGTTCCCCGTCAGAAGTCCCTCGATCACGCTGAACGCGGGCAGCGCGTCGACGTTCCCCGCGGAGATGTGCAGCAGCGTGCCGAGCGGCCGCCAGCCCTGCCGGACGGAGAAGGCTTCGCCGACGGGCGTGAACGAAATGTCCTCCGTTTCGCCGAGCTCGGCTTTGATCCTTGCGCGCAGATATTCCGCCGAAAGCATCGTCCTCGCAAGGCGCAGCTCGCGTTCGGCGCGCTCCTTCGGCATGCCCATGGCGGCGAGCAGAGCGGCGTATTCCGGCGCGTTCAGCGCGTCGGACAGCTTCGCGCAGGCGGCGATGACCGCTTCGCACGAAAGGGCGGGACCGCTTCTTGCCGCAAGGATCCTGTTTTTCAGCGCGTCGACGTCCGGCTTCTCCGGTCCGCCGATCAGGCGTCTCAATGCTTCGTTCATGGCTGCCTCCCCAAAAGCTCGTTTGCGCCGGCGGCGCAGGTTTTGATCCCGGAAACGCCCGCCCTGCCGATGAGGTCGAAATACGGCGCGCCGCATCCGCAGGGGCAGGGACCCTCGCGCCGCACCGCGATGTCGTCCGTCACGACGCTCAGAAGCGGCATGGAGGTCACGAGCGGCGTCACAAAGCTTAAAAGCCCCTCGGTCCCGTCCGGCACGGGCAGCAGCGTGGCGGGATCGCGCACGATCACGCGGCTGTAGCTCGGAATGTGAAAATGCCCTTCGCGGCACCTGACGTACGCCATGGGGTGTTCCACGGCGCTGTAAAACTCCAGACAGCGCTCGCGCGGGATGCCGAGCGTGTCTTCGATCAGGCGGAAGAACGCGTTCCGGTCGATCTCCTCGCCGGAAAACTGCTTCCATCCGCCGCCCAGCAGGATCATGGAGCGGCGGTTCAGCTTCAGCCGGATCCCCTCGTTCTGCAGCAGCTTCGCAAGGAAAAACATGTACGGCGGAAAGCCCACAAACCGCACCGGGAACGGGCTTTTCGCATACCGCAGCAGCGCGCGCTTTACCCCGTCGAGGTTCAGCGCGTAGTCCGTTCCGGTGTCCTTCAGCGCATATTCGCGGTGCAGCGCGGGCGCGAACTTCGTCGTGCCGTAGGCAGTCTTGATCGCGCCCATCTGCGTATGCCTGCTCGGCTCGTAGCCCAGCACGATGTAGTTGACGGGGACGGGGGAGAGCACGCCGTAATACCGGAAGAAGCGGAACATCATGCCGATGCCGAGCAGCAGGCTTTTGCGGTCAAAGCCGACAAGGCTCTGCGCGCCCTTCGTGCCCGACGAGGTCGCGGTGACGCACAGCTTCCGTTCCGGCACGGAGAACAGGCGGTTCCGCTTGAAATACAGCGTCGGCAGCACGGGGATCCGGAACAGATCCGCTTCGCTGCGCAGCGCATCCGGCGTAAATCCGGCGGCTTCCGCAATGCGCGCGTAGTCCGGACAGCTTGCGATATGATGCGCCGCAAGCGCTTTCACAGAGCGCAGGAACAGCGTTTCGTCCTTCGGCGGGGAATAGGGATCCCGTTTCAGAAAAAGCCTTTTTCGTTCGTCCATGCGCGCCTCCCGGGGTGTTGTCGGATCGATTATAGCACAGATCGTTTCCGTTGTACAATGCCGCGATTGACAGACGCGCGGCGCGATCCTATAATAGAAACATGAAAAAGGCGTTTCAGAAAATTCCAAAGCCCCTGCGGGCGGTGCTGTTCTACTTCCTCCAATGGACGTGGGGGCTGCCGCAGAACCTCGTCGGTCTGCTGCTGCTGCCGTTTCTGCGGGGGGAACGCTATCGCTATCACGGCGCGCTCGTCACCGTGTACCGGAAACTGCGCTTTACGAAAAACCGCTCCGGCTTTTCGCTGGGCACGTTCATTTTCATGCCGGAGACGTGGACGGAGTACGACAAAAAGCACGTCGTCGTGCACGAGTACGGACACACCGTCCAGTCCATGATCCTCGGACCGTTCTATCTGCTGCTTGTCGGTCTGCCCTCCGTGATCTGGTCGCACCGGTATTGCCGCCGCACCCCGATCTATCGAAGCCGCGGCGTCGCCTATACCGACCGGTATCCCGAGCACGGCGCCGACCGACTCGGCGAGTACGCAACCGGCGAGAAGCCGCACTGAAACATACAAACGGGACAGGCGTTTTGCCTGTCCCGATTTCTGTTTTTGGGTTTAAAGCGTGAACTTCACGTAGGTCTTTTTGCCCTTTCTGATCTTGACGCCCGCTTTGAGCTGTTCTTCGGTGACGTTCATCCAGGTGTCGTCGACGCGCGCGCCGTCCAGCGAGATCGAGCCCTGCTCGATGAGCGTTCTCACCTTGCCCTTGGACTTGTCGATGCCGCCCAGAAGCAGCATGTCGACGATGTTGATTTTGCCGTCCGTGATCGCATCCGCGGGAACGGCAAACGACGGCATGTGCGCGTCGTCGCCTGCGCCGGAAAACAGCGCGCGCGCCGCGGTCTGCGCCTTTTGCGCTTCCTCCTCGCCGTGCACGAGCTTCGTAAGCTCGAACGCAAGGATCTCCTTCTTTTCGTTGATGCGGCTTCCGTCCCAATGATCCATCTCGTCGATCGTTTCGATCGGGATGAAGGTCAGCATGCGGATGCACTTCATGACGTCCGCGTCGTCGACGTTGCGCCAGTACTGATAGAACTCGAACGGCGTGGTCTTGTTCGGATCGAGCCAGACCGCGTTGCCGGCGGTCTTGCCCATCTTCTTGCCCTGCGAGTCGGTGAGAAGCGTGATCGTCATCGCGTACGCGTCCTTGCCGAGCTTGCGGCGGATCAGCTCCGTGCCGCCGAGCATGTTCGACCACTGATCGTCGCCGCCGAACTGCATGTTGCAGCCGTGGTTCATGTACAGATAGTAGAAGTCGTAGCTCTGCATGATCATGTAGTTGAACTCGAGGAAGGAGAGACCCTTCTCCATGCGCTGCTTATAGCACTCCGCGCGGAGCATGTTGTTGACCGAGAAGCAGGTGCCGACCTCGCGCAGCATGTCCACGTAGTTGAGCTTCAGAAGCCAGTCGGCATTGTTGACCATCTCCGCCTTGCCCTCGCCGAACTCGATGAAGCGCTCCATCTGCCGCTTGAAGCATTCCGCGTTGTGGTCGATGTCCTCCTTGGTCAGCATCTTGCGCATATCGGTTCTGCCCGAGGGGTCGCCGATCATGGTCGTGCCGCCGCCGATCAGCGCGACCGGCTTGTTGCCCGCCATCTGCAGACGCTTCATCAGCGTTAGCGCCATGAAGTGCCCCGCCGTCAGGCTGTCCGCGGTGCAGTCGAAGCCGATGTAAAACTTCGCGCCGCCGTTGTTGATGAGGTCCCGGATCTCCGCTTCGTCCGTGACCTGCGCGATCAGCCCGCGCGCCTTGAGTTCCTCATAAATCTGCATAGTGTTCCTCCCTGAAATATCCGTCCGATAATTGAGAAGCATTATATACGAAAGA
>CADAPG010000078.1 GCA_902789675.1 uncultured Eubacteriales bacterium | reverse complement strand
CGCCCGGTGCCGGTGATGTTTCAGGTGTTTGCCGAGACCTTCCAGCCGGAAGGCTTCGGCGAGCTGATCCTCGGCGTTGCGCTGATCACGGTCTGCGCCCTGAATCTTACGGTGAAAGTCACGTTCGGCGCGATCGTCGTACTGTGCGTCGGCGCGGTCTTCGGCGCGATCATCATCACCTCGCTCAAAGTGGCTATGGCGGCGCTGGCCTTCATCTTCAAGCGCAGCGGGCCGCTGCTTCAGGTCATCTACAACTTCTCGGCTTACGCGAAATACCCGCTTGCCATCTATCCGTGGCTCATCCGGACGCTATTGATCTTCGTACTGCCGTTCGGGCTGTTCATCTCGCTGCCGGTCGATACGCTGCTCTACGGCACACACAATCCGTGGCTTCTCTGCCTTGCGATCATCGGCTGTTCCGCCGTCTTCTTCGCCGTCGCCGCATGGATCTGGACCCTCTGCGAGCGCCGATACGAGTCAACAGGAAGCTGAAACGGTTACCGGTACAGCTTCACGCGGTCGCCGAAGACCTGGAGGATCGCCTCGGTGAGGCGGTTTTTTTCTTTGCCGGAGAGGTCGTAGACCGTGAGCTTCATCGGCGCCATGTTGACAAGCAGGTTCAATATCCCGTCCGGCGCGCAGTCGACGTACTCGATGTGCACGTCGTTGTCGTCACTGAGCGTGATCGTGCCGTCCGGATGGATACAGACCGAAAGCGCGTTCACGCGGCTGACCCGTCCGTCGACGAAGCGGCGGAGCGTATCGATGAGCTCACCGTACTCCTTGTTCATCAGCACCTTTGCCGCCGCCTGCTCCACCGCAAGCTCCCACAGCATCAGAAATTCCTGCATGCGAAAGCGCAGAAAGCCTTCGAGCACCAGCGTCCGGTGCTCCGAAAGATAGTCGACAAGCTTCCGTTTCAGGATTTCGCGCTCCTCGCGGCACGCGGCGGTTCGCAGCGCGTCGGTCAAGACCTGCTGCTTTTCGGAAAGCGACAGAGGAAGCGCGTCCGCAAACTCCGCAAGCGCAAAATAGCGAAGATCCCGCCCGAGCACCTGCAGCGCGGCCTCCGCCGCCGTCACCGCCGTTTCTTTTCCGCGCAGCTTCAGCAGCACGCCGTCGGGGATCGCTTCAAGCGTGTACGTGCACTCCGATTCGGACAGTCTTCGGTTCAAAAGCTTCAAAAGCGGCAAATCATATTCAAATGTCAGGATCTCGTAAACGACCATGCCTCGCTCCTTTTCTGTATCCTATGCCCGCACGGCGTTAGTTTGTGCCGGAGCCGCCGCATAAAATACGCGCGAATTCCGCCGACGCCGTTTTTGCGCGGGCGGACGCTTGCGATTCGACAATTCGTGCCGACGAAACGCGGATAATGCTTGTCACGGCGATGCTTTGTGTGATATACTATATAAAAATACGTTGTGGAGGATTTGTATGTACTGTCAAAGATGCGGCGCCGTTCTGGAAGAAGGCGTCAGATTCTGTGAAAAATGCGGCACGCGCGTCGAAGCGCCCGAACCTGCGTATGCGCAGCCGGAAGAGCCGGCATATCAAAAACCGGTATATGAACAGCCGGAGGAACCGGCGTATCAGCCGCCTGCCGCAAAGGGCTTCCGGAAACCTTCGACAAGCGGTTTTCAGGAACCTGCGGCGCCGACATATGAACAGCCTGCGGCACCGGCGTATGAGCAGCCTGCTGCGCCCGTATACGATCCGTTTGCCGCACAGGCATATGAGCAGCCCGCCGCGCCCGTATACGATCCGTTTGCCGCGTCGGCATACGAGCAGCCCGCCGCGCCCGCGTACGATCCTTTGGCTGCGTCCATGCCGAAACAGCGCGGCGCGCTGATCCTGCCCGGCATTCTTGCGATCCTTCATACGGTATACGCGCTGTTCGGATGGATCTCGGTCCTCATCACACAGGTTCCGGATTGGATCGAAATAATGGAATATGAAGCATATTTCGGATATCAGATCTTTCAATTCGGATTCGGTTCGATTCTGGAGATCGCCGCGGGCGTATTCCTGTTCCTGTTCTGCTTCATACAGTACCGGAAAGGAAGATCTTCCATGCTCGGGATCGGCTGTCTGCTGGAAGCGATCTATTACGGATTCGGATTGCTGTCCTATCCGGTGGCGGCGATCGCTTCCGACTGGTTCTCGTTCACGTTCCTCGGCGCTGTCTATATCCTCTTGTATCTTGGGATCATCACGCTGCTGGTGATCGGCATGATCGGCGCGTTCAAAGGAAACGTCAACAAGATCGTTCTGATGATCGCAGCCGCACTGATGATCCTCATGCAGCTCATCAGCACCGTATACAACTGCATAGTCGGCAGCGACATTGAAATCGTATTGAAGCAGGTATTGTCTTTCCTGCTGAATACCCTGCTGCCCACAGCGCTGCTGTTCATCGCGATCCTCTGGAAACCGGCAAAGGCGGAATAACCGTTGCGATCACGGAACCGATATACATTCCATTGAAAAAAGGAGGCAGACTATGTATTGTCAAAACTGCGGCGCCGTGCTGAAAGAAGGCGTCAGATTCTGTCAAAACTGCGGCGCGCCCGCGGAAGCGCCGAAGCAATTCGAGCCTGAACCCGCGCCGGTTGAGCCGAAACCCGCCGAGCCCGTGTATCAGCCTGTCAAGCCCGTGTATCAGCCCGTCGAGCCCGTGTATCAGCCCGCTGCGCCGGCGTATATGCCGGTCAATACGATCCCGCCGAAACCGGAAGCGCGGCGTTCGGTCGCGGTTGCCGCGATCCTCTTTGCGGCGCTTGCAATCGGATCGTTTTTGCAGAGTGCCGTATCGCTTTCGCGATATCTGGGGATGATCGGAGGACCCGATATCCGACTCACGTTCTACGATCTTTCGATCTTTTTCTCCGCGCTTCTGCTGTTCCTTTCCGCGCTGTTTCTGATCATCAGCATCGCGAAGGAGCTGCCGGACGGCAAACGCCCTGCGCTCGGCGGGATTGCGCTGCTGTTCCTTTCGCTTGCGTTCGGATTCTTCGTCTTCCAGTATATGATCGGGAGCAGAGTGCTTCGGTGGCCGATCATCGCGTACACGATCTGCTATGCCGTCAGCGCGATTCTGTTCCTCGTCGCAGCGATTCTCGCGTTTGCAAACAAGCGTTTCGCCGTGCTCGGACTGATCGGCGCGATCTTCTATATCGCACTGCAGATCCTGATCATGGTCTACAATCTCGTCATGCGCAAGCATACGCCGGGATATCCGGTCACGGAGATCATCGTTTCGGAGATCCTGCCGTATGTGCTTCGCATCTTCTTCGGCATTGCGCTGATGATCTTCTCCCTGAAATTCCGTCCGCGGAAAAACTGAATCAAGGCGTCAAAAAACCGCCCTCCGAGAAGGGCGGTTTTATATTGTCCGGAATTACATTTCGAGGTTTGCCGCGGTGCGCGGGAAGGGGAGAACGTCGCGGATGTTCTGCATACCGGTGAGGTACATCACCATGCGCTCGAAGCCGAGCCCGAAGCCCGCGTGCTTCACGCCGCCGTATTTTCTCAGATCGAGGAACCACTGATATTCGCTCATATCCATGCCGAGCTCCTTGCAGCGCGCGTCGAGCACGTCGTAGCGCTCCTCGCGCTGGCTGCCGCCGACGATCTCGCCGACGCCCGGAACCAAAAGGTCCGCCGCCGCGACGGTCTTGCCGTCGTCGTTCTGCCGCATATAGAAGCTCTTGATCTCCTTCGGGTAGTCGGTCAGGAACACCGGCTTGCCGAAGACCTTTTCGGTGATGTAGCGTTCGTGTTCGCTCTGCAGATCCACGCCCCATTCGACCGGGTATTCGAACGGCTCGCCGGAGTTTTTGAGGATCTCGATCGCCTCGGTGTAGGAGAGACGCTTGAACTCGTTGTTCAGCACGTTGTCGAGACGCGTGAGGAGTCCCTTGTCCACGAACTTGTTGAAGAACTCCATCTCGGCGGGGCAGCGTTCGAGCACGGTTTTGATGATGTACTTGACCATCGCTTCGGCAACGTCCATGTCGCCCTCAAGGTCGCAGAACGCCATCTCCGGCTCGATCATCCAGAACTCGCTTGCGTGGCGGGCGGTAAAGGAGTATTCGGCGCGGAACGTCGGTCCGAAGGTGTAGATGTCGCGGAACGCCAGCGCGAACGCTTCGCCGTAGAGCTGACCGGAACCACTTAGATGCACGGGCTTTTTAAAGAAGTCCTGCGAATAGTCGACCTTGCCGTCCTCGGTGCGGGGCAGGTTCTCAAGATCAAGCGTCGTGACCTGGAACATCTCGCCGCGGCCTTCGCAATCCGCGTTGGTCAAAATCGGCGTGTGCACATAGACAAAGCCGCGGTCCTGGAAGAACTCGTGGATCGCCGCCGCCGTGACCGAGCGCACACGGAACGTCGCGAGGAACGTGTTCGTGCGCGGACGGAGCGTCTGCATGGTGCGAAGATACTCTAAAGTGTGGCGCTTCTTCTGCATCGGGTAATCCGGCGGGCACTCGCCCTCGATCGCGATCGCGTTTGCATGGATCTCGAAGGGCTGCGGCGCGTCCGGCGTCAAAAGAAGCTCGCCGTCGACGACGATCGCGCAGCCGGTGGTCAGTCCCTTGCCGAGCTTGCGTTCGTCGTTCGCGTACACGATCTGTACGGGACGGAACGAGGTGCCGTCGTTCAGTTCGATAAATCCGAACGCCTTGCCTTCGCGTACGGTGCGGACCCAGCCGCATACGGTGATCGCGCCGACAAAGGATTCCGGCGCCTTTTGAATGTCTTTCAGCTTCAGATATTGCATAAATCTTCCTCCCAACGGAATAGATCGTTCTATTTTCGTATTTCGTACAGAGAATTATAACATATTTTTCACGTTTTGCAATGGTAATTCGCAGGAAGATGCGCTATAATACAAGCATGGAAGGTTACATGTATTATTTTTTGGCGATCGCCGTCATGGTGCTGTCTCTGATCGCGCAGTCGCGCGTGACGAGCGTTTTCAGCAAATATGCGCAGGTCCCGGCAAGAAGCGGCGTGACCGGCGCGGTTCTTGCGCAGCAGCTTCTGTACCGCAACGGTCTGGACCTGCCGATCCAGCAGGTCGCGGGAAGCCTGACGGATCACTTCGATCCGAAAAATCAGGTGGTCGGGCTTTCCCAAGCGGTGTACGGATCGAGCTCGGTTTCCGCGCTTGCCGTCGCCGCGCACGAGATTGGGCACGTGCTTCAGTATAATGAGGACTATCGTCCCATGAAAATGCGCAGCGTGATCCTGCCGATGGCGAACATCGGATGCCGCATCGGACCGTTCCTGGTCATCGGCGGTCTGCTGCTGTCGTGGCTGACGCAAGGCGCCGGCGACGCAGGCTATTACATCGCGCTTGCGGGCGTCGCGCTCTATGTGATGATGCTGCTGTTCCAGCTCATCACGCTGCCGGTCGAATTCAACGCGTCGAAGCGCGGACTTGAAATGCTCACGGACGGCGGATATCTCGCCGAAGACGAGCTTCCCGGCGCAAAGAAAATGCTTCGCGCCGCGGCGATGACCTACGTGCTCGCCGCGCTCGGCTCGTTCGTGACCGTGCTGCGTCTGTTCTCGCTTGCGCGCGGCGCGCGGCGCAGATAACCGTTCCCAAGCACAAAACCGCCCTGAAGACAGGGCGGTTTTCTCTATATGCCGGGTTCTTATTCGTCGCTTCTGTACGCCGATACCACGTCGTCGTCAAGCACCACCGCAAGGAGCATGCTGCCCTTGGACGCTTTCGGCTCGATGTGGATGCTTTCGGTGTCGATCGGCGTCTTGGTGCCGTGCCGCTGCTCGAGCACGAGCGTGAACGGCGCCTGCACCGTGCCGGCGTATGCGATCTTCGTGCCGTTAGAACCGTTCTTCCGGAAGTCGAACGTCTTCACGCCCTTGCCGTTTCTGCCCTGCTGTTCGTAGTCAAAGAGGAAGCTGCGCTTGCCGAAGCCGCGGTCGGTGATCACGATCAGCTCGCCTTCGTCGCCGACCGGCATGCACGCGCATACGCGATCCTTCGGCTCCAGCTTGATGCCGATGACGCCCGCCGCCGCGCGTCCGGTCTCCGGTACGGAATCGGAGGCGAAGCGGATGCACATGCCCTGTTCGGTGACGAGCAGAATGTCCATCGTGGGCATCGGGTACGCGCCCAAAAGCACGTCCTTGTCCTTCAGGTTCAGCGCCGCCGTGCGCTTGCCGCGCACGCGGTAGTCCGCGGCGTTCGACCGCTTCACCATGCCGCCGGTCGTGCAGAACAGATAGCTGCCCTCGTCGCGGTCCGGGAACGCGCCGACGATCGTCTCGCCCTTTTCAAGCTCGACGATGCTGACGAGGTTCGCCGCACGCGCGCTTGCGCGGGTCTCGGGAATGTCCGATACCCGAAGGTTCAGCATTGCGCCGCGGTTGGTGAACAGGCGGATGCTCTCGTTGCTGTTGACTTCCAGGATGCGCTCCGGCTTGTCGGCGCGGATCTGGCTGAGATTGAACTGCTTCTTCGGGCATTTGCGGATCTTGAGATCGGCGCACACGGCGACGATCATCTCCTCAATGCGCTCCGGCTCGTTCGCGGGCGTTTCGACCTCGGCGGCGTCCGCCGAGATGATCTGCGTGCGGCGCTTGCCGTCGAACAGCTTGCGCACGTCCAGAAGCTCCTTCTTGATGAGGTGCACGAGCTTCGTATCGGACGCGAGGATCGCCTCGAGCTCCGCGATCAGCTTCTTGACGTCCCTGTATTCCTTTTCGATCGAGAGCAGCTCGAGGTTCGTGAGCTTCTGCAAGCGGAGGTCGAGGATTGCCTGCGCCTGGATCTCGGTGAGCGAGAAGGTCTTCATTAAGCCCTCGCGCGCTTCCTTCGGCGACTTGCTCGCGCGGATCAGTTTGATCACGCGGTCGAGGTTGTTGACCGCGACCATCAGACCTTCCAGAATGTGACAGCGCTTCTTCGCAATCTCCAGCTCGGTCTTCGTGCGGCGCGTGACGACCGCGCGCTGATGCCGCACGTAGTATTCGATGATCTGCTTGAGGTTCAATTGCTGCGGCTTGCCGTCGGCGATCGCGACGTAGTTCGCGCCGAACGTGCACTGCAGATCGGAGTATTTGAACAGCAGCTGCAGAATGCGTTCCGGATCGCCGTCCTTCTTGATCTCGATGACGGCGCGGGTGCCCATGCGGTCGCTTTCGTCGCGGATGTCGGAGACGGCGGCGAACATCGCCTTCTTCTCCTGCGTGATCTCGAGGATCTTCGAAAGGCACGCCGCCTTGTTGATCTGGTACGGAAACTCGTCGATGACGATGCGCGTCTTGCCGTTTTTGACCTCTTCAAAGTGCGTGCGCGCGCGCATGGTCAGCTTGCCGCGACCGGTCTCGTAGCTTTGCGCGATCTCGGGGGAGTCCAAAAGGAACCCGCCGGTCGGAAAGTCCGGCGCGGGCATGATCTTCATAAGGTCCGCGATCTTGATGCGCGGGTTGTCGAGCACGGCGCAGACCGCGTCGATCGCCTCGACCGGGTTGTGCGGCGGGATCGAGGTCGCAAGACCGACCGCGATGCCGTTCGCGCCGTTGACGAGAAGGTTCGGGAATCTGCCGGGCAGAAGCTCCGGTTCCTTTAAGGTGTCGTCGAAGTTCCACGTGAAGTCGACCGTGTCCTTGTCGATGTCGCGCAGCAAAAGCAGGGCGGCGTCGGTCATGCGCGCTTCGGTGTAGCGCATCGCCGCGGCGGAGTCGCCGTCGACCGAGCCGAAGTTGCCGTGTCCGTCGACGAGCGTCACGCCCATGTTGAACGGCTGCGCCATGCGGACCATCGCGTCGTATACGGAGGAGTCGCCGTGCGGATGGTATTTGCCGAGGCAGTCGCCGACGATACGCGCGCTCTTGCGGTGCGGCTTGTCGGGGGAAAGCCCCAGCTCCATCATGGTATAGAGGATGCGCCGCTGCACGGGCTTCAGGCCGTCCTCAACGCGCGGCAGGGCGCGTTCCAGGATGACGTGCTCCGCATAGGGCATCATCGAATCGTGCATGACCTCGTCCATGCTCTTTAAGAGGATGGTTTCGGTTTGCGTGGGGATCGTTGTCTTTGCCATGGCTTACTCCTTGATCTTTTCGAACGCCGTGTTCGAGCGGTTGAAGTCCGCGTACTCGAAGATGTATTCCTTGCGGGACTGCACCTTGTCGCCCATCAGCACGGTCACGAGATGCTCGACCTCCGCCGCGTCCTCGATCGTGACGCGTGTGAGCCGTCTGCGCTCGGGGTTCATCGTCGTTTCCCAAAGCTGTTCGGGGTTCATCTCGCCGAGACCCTTATAGCGCTGCAGGGTGTAGTTCTTGCCGGAAATGCCGCGCATCGCCGCGCGAAGCGCCGGGTCGTCGTAGCAGTAGACCGGCGGCTGGTTCGCCTTCTGCACGCGGTAAAGCGGCGCCATGCCGATATACACGTGCCCCTCGGTAATCAAAGGACGCATGTAGCGGTAGAAGAACGTCAGAAGGATCGCGCGGATGTGCGCGCCGTCCTGGTCCGCGTCCGCGAGGATGATGATCTTGTTGTATTTCAGCGAGGAGATGTCGAAATCGTCGCCGATGCCGGTGCCGAGCGCGGTGATGATCGAGCGGAACTCGTCGTTCTGCAGAACCTGCTCGAGCCGCTTCTTTTCGACGTTCAGCGGCTTGCCGCGTAAGGGCAGGATCGCCTGAAACTTGCGGTCGCGTCCCTGCTTCGCGCTGCCGCCTGCGGAGTCGCCCTCCACGATGAACAGCTCGTTGACCGAATAGTCGCGTCCGGTGCAGCTAGAAAGCTTTCCGACGAGCGGCGCGTTTTCGAGCTTGCTCTTTTCGCGCGCGTTCTCCTTTGCCTTGCGCGCCGCGCTTCTTGCCTTTGCCGCTTTCACCGCCTTTTCCGCGATCAGGTTTGCGGTGTTCGCGTTCTTGAGGTTTTCAAGCCACGGCACAAGCGTCTGCTGGAGGACCGCTTCCACTGCGGGACGCGCCTCGGTGTTGCCGAGCTTCGTTTTCGTCTGTCCCTCGAACTGCACGCTGTGCATCTTCAAGGACAGCACTGCTGTCATGCCCTCGCGGAAGTCCTCGCCCGCAAGCGAAGGATCCTTGTCCTTTAAAATCCCGTTCTTGCGGCAGTAATCGTTGAAGATCTTCGTGATCGCCGCCTTGAAGCCGGTCTCGTGCGTGCCGCCCTCGGTGGTCGGGATGTTGTTGACATACGAAGCGATCGTTTCGGCGTACTCGTCGTTGTGCAGGATCGCGGCTTCCACCACAATGCCGTTCGATTCGCCCTTCAGATGGATCGGCGGGTCATAGAGCGCGTTCTTGTCCTCCTGAATGTAGCGCACGAAATCGGAAAGACCGCCGTCGAAC
>CADAPG010000077.1 GCA_902789675.1 uncultured Eubacteriales bacterium | reverse complement strand
GCCGAGGATCGCGGAAAGCGTCTTGCGGGAGAGCCCGTCGAGCAGAAGGAAGCAGACGACCGTGACGAAGACGCACAGGAGCAGCGTGAACGGGATCGCATAGAAGCCGCGGAGCAGGGCGGGAACCAGGATGAAGCAGACCGCGGCGAGCGTCAGCGCAAGCCCGAGGATCGAGCGCAGACCGACCTTTCCGCCGACCAACGCCGTGACGAGCAGGAAGAGCAGAAGCAGGGCAAGGAGCAGCCACGTGCGGTTGTAGTTCATGACCGAAAGCGAGATCGCGGGAAGTCCGTCCGTCAGATTCGTGCGGTCGGTCAGCACGTAGACGAGAAGCGACGTGCCCTTTTCGGCGTGCTTGTCGAAGAGCTTGCTCATGTAGTTCGTAAGCTCGACGCGCCGTCCCTTGTGCTCGCCGGTCGTGATCTCCACCAGAAGCCGCTGCGATCCGACGTGAACGTTTTCGGTCTGCGGATCCCTGTGCGAATCGTCGCTGAGCACCTCAAGCACCTTTGCGTGCGCATACGAGGTCGTCTTCAGCTCGTCGTCCCGGTCGATATAGCCCTCCGGCAGCGTGCCGGTCTCGAACAGAATGCGGTTGCTGTCCGCCGCGCGCGCAAGATGCTCGAAATACACCTGCGTCGCGTCGCTGCGGTCCGCGTTGTACTTTGCCATCGGACGATGCAGACCGAACGCAAGCCACACGCCCGCGGCGACGATCGCGACGACGATCGCAGCGGCGATCCACGTTTTCGGATTTTTCAGGTTTTGAAACCGATTCTTCATACCCGTTATTATAGCGTGAGGCAGGCGCTTTCGTCAAGAAAAAACGCCGTCCCGAAGGACGGCGGCGCCGTTATCTTTCATACACGCGCGGAACGCGGTCGGAGAACGAAAGCAGAATCTCGTAGGAGATCGTATTCGCCTTGTTCGCAAGCTCGTCCGCGGTGATCTGTTCGTTGCCCTGACGGCCGATCAGCACGGCTTCGTCGCCGACCGCAACGCCCGGCACGTCGGACACGTCGACCATCATCTGGTCCATGCAGATCGTTCCGATCTGCGGGCAGCGCATGCCGCCGATCAGCACGTCCGTCTTGCCGGTCAGGCAGCGCTTGTATCCGTCGCCGTAGCCGATCGGCAGGGTGGCGACGCACGTCGGACGGGATGCAATGAACCGAAGTCCGTAGCTGACGCCTTCGCCCGCGGGGATCGTTTTGAGATTGCTGATGTAGGTGATCAGCGACATCGCGGGGATCAGTCCGCTGCCCGCCGAGCGCTTCGGGTCCGGATGGTATCCGTAAAGCGCAATGCCGAAACGGACCATGTCGTACTGCAGCTCGGGGAAATCGAGCGTTGCGGCGGAGTTTGCCGCGTGTACGATCGGGCGATAGCCGCGGGCGCGGATCCGCGCGACGAAACGGTCGAACCGCTGCGCCTGCAGATGCGTAAACTCCGGATCCGCTTCGGACTTGGCAAAGTGCGTGAACACGCCGTCCATCGAAACGTGCGGACAGGCGTCGAACGCATCCAGAAGCTCGTCGAGCATGGCGTCGTCGGTGACGCCGATGCGGTGCATGCCGGTGTCGAGCTTGACGTGCACGTGCGCAGTCTTGCCGGACGACACCGCCCAGCGCTCGAATGCGTACACCTGCTTTGCGGTGAAGACGGCGGAGGTGAGGTCCTTTGCGACGACGACGGGAATGTGATCGGGATCGGTCACGCCCAGGATCAGGATCGGCAGCGTCACGCCGCTGTTACGGAGGCGCGCGCCTTCTTCGGGAATGGCGACGGCGAGCATATCGACCAGACCGGACTGCTCCAGGTACTCGCCGACGACGGTGATGCCGTGACCGTATGCGTTCGCCTTGATGACCGCCAGAAATTTCGTTTCGGGTTTCAGATTGCGCTTGGCAAGCCGGATATTTTTCAACAGCGCGGGAAGATGGATCACCGCGTGCGTACTGCGAAGCATGAACAATACCCCCTTTTTCCGCTGTAGATTCTACAAGAACGTGCGTAAAAAGTCAATTCTTTTCCGCGGAATTGACCGAAATTTTACCCGGACATATATTATCGAAAAAATATTTACAAATTATTCAAAAACTATTGCATTTTCAATACCTTGGTGCTAAAATGGGATAGACAATACAAGATATAGGGGTTTCTATGGTCAGAATCATTGCGGGCAGCGCCCGTGGAAGAAAGCTCGAAACGCTCGAGGGCCTTGAAACCCGACCGACTCTGGATCGCGTAAAGGAGGCTCTGTTCGGGTCTCTGCAGTTTCGGATCCCGTATGCTGAGGTTCTGGACCTGTTTTCGGGAAGCGGCAATCTCGGGCTGGAGGCGTTGAGCCGCGGGGCGAAGCGCGCCGTTCTGAACGACCGCAATCCCGCCTGTGCGGAGATCATCCGGAAAAACGCGGCGACGCTCGGGTTTTCGGAACTGGCAAGGACGATGAACCTCGATTACGCCGCGGCGATCGACCGCCTTGCGGACGAGGGCGCGACCTTCGATCTGGCGTTTCTGGATCCGCCGTACCGCGAGGGACTCTCTGCGGATGCGGTCGGGCGGCTGTTTGAGAAACGGCTCATCAAGCCGGGCGGTATTGTCGTTCTGGAGCACGCGGCGGAGCTTGCGCCGAAGGATGCTCCGGGCATCTACCGCGTTGCAAGGACCAAACGGTTCGGCAAATGCGGGTACTCTTTTATCGAGGAGGACGGAGAATGAAGATCGGGGTCTATCCCGGCAGCTTCGATCCGTTTACGATCGGACATCTGGACGTGCTCAGAAACGCTGCGGGACTGTTCGACGTGATCTATGTCGCGGTGCTGAACAACAACGCAAAGTCCCCGGTGTTTTCGGTGGAGGAGCGCGTGGAGATGATCGACCGCGTGATCGAAGCGGAAGGTCTGCAGAACGTAAGATCCGCGTCCTTCGGCGGGCTGCTGGTCGATTATGCGAAGCAGATCGGCGCGCAGTACATCATCCGCGGGCTGCGCGCGATCACGGATTTCGAATACGAATTCCAGATCAACGCGGTGAACCGGCATCTGGATCCGGACGTCCGCACGGTATATTTCATGGCGGACCCCGCGCATTCGTTCCTGTCCAGCTCGAATGTGCGTGAAATCGGAGAAATGAGCGGCTCGATCGAAGGATTGGTGCCGCAGTGCAATTATCATTATTTACGGGAAAGGTTGGCAAGGCAGAAATGAACGGCGTACAAACTATGAAGATCTTCAGCATTCTCTCGAAGATCGAACAACTCGTTGCGGACAGTCCGAAACCGAGATTCAATAACGCGGGCAGCCGCCGCATCATCGACGAGGAGGAGCTTCTGGCACTCCTGGACGATCTGAAGGCGACGATCCCGGAGGATATCCGGAGGGCGTCCGGCATCATCGCAGAGAAGGAAAACACGCTTCGCGACGCGAACGAGCAGGCGGATCAGATCGTCGCCGACGCGCAGAAGGAAGCAAACGAGCTGCACGAGCAGGCGCAGGAGGCGGCGGAGAACGTCTACCGTCAGGCGGTCGCGGAATACGAGGGGTTAGTTTCCGAGAGCACCGTCTATCAGGCTGCCGTGAAGCGCGCGGAGGATCTCCGTCAGGCGGCGGAGGAGAACGCGGACTCGATCTGCAGCGGCGCGCGCTCCTATGCGGACGACATTCTGGCGGATGTGCAGCGCTATCTCAACGACTACATGAAGATGATCAACGGAAACCGCGAGGAGCTGGACGTTCGTCCGAAGCCCGTCGCGCCCGAACTCCGCGTTCCGGAACCCGATCCCGCACCGATCTCCAGACCGGTGATCGAACCTGTTCGCCGTGCGGAGCCGATGCGCCGTCAGGAGCCGGCCGCAAAGGCACAGCGTCCCGCACAGCCCGCGGCGCGTCCGGCGGCACGTCCCGCACCCGCGCCCGTTGAGGACGACGAGGACGATTACGACGAGCGCGAAGAGCGCAAGCCGCGCAAGAAGGGCTTCTTCGCACGCATGCTCGGCATCGAGGAAGTCGAAGAGGACGAGGACGATTACGAAGAAGAGGAAGAGGATCGTCCGGCGCCCAAGAAGAAGCGCGGTCTGTTCTCCTTCATCACCGGCGGCGGTGACGATAAGGAAGAGGACGAGGACGATTACGAAGAATAATCCGCTTTGCAGAACAAATCCGGGGGAGAGCGATCCCCCGGATTTTTTATTTCATGATTGCAGCAAATTGCCCGCTTCATCCGTCTTATGGGTGAAAGGAGAATGAACGATGGAGCAGAGAAACAACCAAACGAACCGGGATCGCGAGATCGTCCGCATCGTCGAAACCTATTCCGACATGCTGATGCGCATTGCATTGAACCGCGTGAACAGCATTGCGGAGGCGGAGGACGTTGTGCAGACGACGTTCGAGCGGCTGATGAAGCGTCAGCCGCGGTTTGAAACGCGCGAGCACGAAAAGGCGTGGCTGATCAAAACGGCGATCCGCATCTGCATCGACGAGGCGCGAAAGAACGCGAGGCATGCAAACGTACCGCTGAACGAGGAGATCGCCGCAGCGTATTCGGAGGAGAGCTTTGAGCTGCTCGAAACCGTCCGGCGGCTTCCGGAGCACGACCGCGACGCCGTGTACCTCTACTATTACGAGGAGTACACGATCCGCGAGATCGCGAAGATCCTCGGCGAACGCGAGGGCACGACCCGCTCGAGACTCAGTCGGGCAAGAAAAAAGCTCAGGGCAATCATGGAAGGAGAAGATTATGAACAGGTTTTATAAAGGCTATGACAGCATTGCCGCATCGCCAGAATTCAAAAGCCGCATGGTGCGGACGCTGCAGAACGAAACGAAGGAGGAGGCGCCGCGCGCCGCGCTGCGTCTGCCGATCAAGCGTCGCACCCTTGCGATCCTGATCGCCGCGGTCATCATGGTGCTTGCGATCGGAACCGCCGCAGCGGTCGGCATTGCGGTCAGCACGCCCGGAAAGATGAAGGAAGCGAGCGAGGAGCGTTTGCACGAGACGGAGGACGAACGCTACCGGGACGCACGCGCGTTAGCGGAACAGATCGTGGACACCACGATGTACGACACGCCGATCGAGGGCTCTGCCGAGGTCGGCGACCTGAAGCTTTCGCTTGTGTCGCTGATGAACGACCCGCAGGATCTTTGGATCGACTTCAAGCTGGAGAGCGAGACCACCGGCGTCGTGCTGACCTTCGATCGCGCATTCCTGGAGGGCGATCCGCCCGCAAAGGAGGAGATCATGAACGGCTATGAGACCTTCTGTGCGATCGGCACCGACGCGCGCGATTTCCGTCTGACCTACGAAGGCGTCGACTATACGCCGTACTCTAAGCCCGATTTCCCGATCGGCGCGGGCATCGGCGAGCACGGAAACTTAACGATGATGTTCAAAACGCTGCCCGATGTGCTCAAAAACGGCGCGGAGCTGACGCTTTCCGGCACGCTGTATCGCTGTGACCGGGATGGCAACAGCCTCGGCGAGATCGGCTCGTTCTCCATTCCGTTCCGGTATGAGGAGACCGAAGCCATGCGCGAGGCACGGATCGAAGCAGAGACCCAAAAGATCCTCGAATACGGACGTGAGAACGACGAATTCCGGCACGAGCTCGTTGCGGATCTGCCGGACGAAGCAATAGAGATTCATCAGGATTTCGGCGACGTCGTGATCGATGACATTACCGCAGGCGAGGACGGATTGCTGCTCGGCGTGCGCTACCGTACGGAACAGAATATGCTCGCGGATCGGCAGATGCTTACCTTCTTCATGAATGGCTACTATGTGCAGTCGGCGATCTACGGCATGACGGAGGAGCAGCAGGAGGACGGAACATGGATCATGACGCTGCTGATGCACCTGCCGTACTATGCGGATCGCGCGTTTATCACCGATACGCTGACGGTCGCCTGCGAACGCGCCGAGAGGAGCGCCGAGAGCGACCGGGACGTCGACGCGAACGGCAACGTGTACGATCGCGTTTTCCCGCCGGTGGACGAGGTCCACTTCGTATTCCGATATGACCGCAAAACCGGTGCGGTCACGCTGCCGCAGAGCGACGCCGAGCGCGATGCGTGGTTTGAAAAGCCGCGTCTTGCGACGTCGTTCGACGATCCGGTCATGTCGTTCGAGGACCGCGGAAAAGCAATTGACGTGAAGGACGTTTCCGACGAGCAGAACGGTTCGACGGTCACGATCAAACGCGTACAGTTCCTTGAAAACGGCACGATGCGCATCTACTACAAGGCGGACCACCTTGCGGCGGAGGGGATCTCGTGGGAGACACGGCCGGAGGTCTACATCAACGGCGTGAAGGCGGAGCGGTACCGGATCAAGGACATGTACGGCGAACAGCGCGATTACCGCGTAAGCGACGAAGCGATCCGGGACATGCTCGACGCTTACAGCATGGAGCGCAACCGCTGGGACAACGGCGAATGGGAGCTCGTCTCGCCGATGCGGCTCGATATGTACGACGGTCCGATCACGTTCGAGGTCAAGGACTGGGCGCTGTACGACCTGAATAAGCAGGGCGAGCGCGTGCTGATCGGCACATTCAGCTTCACCTTTACGGTCGATCCCGCTAACGCGTACGAGGCCAACGGCTGGCTCACGTATCAATAACGGAATGAAACAAGCGCCGGAGGGGGTTCCTCCGGCGCGTTTTCGTTTTCAATTACTCGTCTCCGCTTTTTCTGTGCATCGAGCGGTCTGCGGTGAAGCCCTCGGGATAGCGGGCCTTCAGCTTGTCAATGTTATTCTGCAGGATCGTTTCGAGATCATAGCCGATCGCGGTTGCGGTCTCGGCAAGATACCACGCGACGTCGCCGAGCTCCTTTGCAAGATGCGCCTTATCCAGTTCGTGTCCCTGCATCATCCATTTCTTGACAAGGTCGATCGCCTCGCCCGATTCGCCGCAAAGTCCCATCACGCCGTTCAACAGTACCTCTGTTTCGGACAGCGCGGGGTTCAGGGTCGTCATGGCAAGCTTCTGATACTCGTTGATCGTCATAGACCCATGTCCTCGTCGATCAGCACGATGCGGAACGCCTGATGGCGGCGCGAGGGATATTCCGTGATCGCGGTCACGTTGCACATGCGTACCGGCGGACGGCAGTCGCGGCAGATGTTGTCGATCGAGCAGGGCGTTTTGAAGCCCTGACGCCGCGCGTTCGGTCCGCACGCGTCGCGCTTGATGCGCGCGATCGCTTCGTCGTAGTCCTTCACGAGCTTGTTTCTGCCGACCGCGAGGATGACCGTCTTCGGCCCGTAGATGATGCCCGCAAGGCGGTTGCCCGTGCCGTCGATGTTGATGAGCCGTCCGTCCTCGGTGACCGCGTTAGAAGAGCACAGATACACGTCCGCGGCGATCGCGTTGATGCGCGTTTCTTCCACCTGCGGCTTTTCGACCTTCCAGTGCCAGTACACCGTGTTACCGCGCTCCGTGAGCGCTTCATAGAGCCCCAGATCGCGCACGGTCGCGGATCCAGCGATGCCGACGGAACGGTCGCCGATGTAGTTCAGAATCAGTTCTTTCGCCTCTTCGGGCGTTTTGCAGACGTCCGCCATAAATCCGCGTTCGTTCAGCCGCTTTGCAACGGCATTGAGATCGTATTCCATGTGTCCACCTCCGAATCTTGCTTGCTTCGATTGTATCACACTTCTTGCAATTTTGGCAATGTTCATGTACAATAATTATTACGTTTGAAATACGGCACTTTTGCCGGCGTTGCTGAATCCAACGAACAGCAAAAGTGCGTTGTAGACGCACGCACGGAAGCAGCGGAGGAAGTACAGAGGATCAATCCGTCAAATCCGGCGACATGTGCGGCGGATTTGACACCTTGCAGTTCCCGCCGCCCGGAAATGCCCGGCATTTCAGGCGGGAGCTGAAAACCGGTCGTTTGAAACGCATTTCAAACGACCGAACTCCTTGGAGGACCTTTTATGAATTTCGATCCCAACCTGATTCGTAACTTTTCGATCATTGCGCACATCGACCACGGCAAATCGACGCTTGCGGACCGCATGATGGAGCTGACCGACACCGTCGCCAAGCGCGACATGGAGGAGCAGCTATTGGATTCCATGGACATCGAGCGCGAGCGCGGCATCACGATCAAGGCGTCTGCCGTGCGCATGTTCTATCACCATACCGACGGCAAGACCTATATGTTCAATCTGATCGACACGCCGGGTCACGTCGACTTTAATTACGAGGTTTCACGCGCGCTCGCCGCGTGTGAGGGCGCGGTGCTCGTCGTCGACGCGACGCAGGGCATTGAGGCGCAGACGCTTGCAAACGTCTACCTCGCGGTCGACAACGGACTCGAGGTGCTCCCGGTCATCAACAAGGTCGATCTGCCGAGCGCCGAGCCGGAGCGCGTGAAGAAGGAGATCGAGGACGTCATCGGCATTCCCGCCGAGGACGCGCCGTGCATTTCGGCAAAGACGGGGGAAAACGTCGGCGAGGTCCTTTCACGCATCGTCGACGCCGTTCCCGCGCCGACCGGCGATCCGGACGCGCCGCTGAAGGCGCTGATCTTCGATTGCCTCTACGACAACTACAAGGGCGCGCTGTCCTACGTGCGCGTGTTCGACGGCACGGTGAAGCCCGGCACGCGCATCCGCATGATGGCGAGCGGCAGCGAGTTTGACGTCACCGAGGTCGGCGTGTTCGCGCCGACGTGGAAGCCGGTGGACAGCCTGACCGCAGGCGAGGTCGGCTACATTGCCGCGTCGATCAAGAGCGTTGCGGAAACGAAGGTCGGCGACACGATCACCGAAGCGGGACGTCCCGCAAAGGAGGCGCTGCCCGGCTACAAGCAGGCGAACTCGATGGTCTTCTGCGGCGTGTATCCCGCGGACGGCGCGCACTATGACGATCTCAAGGAGGCGCTCGACAAGCTGAAGCTGAACGACGCGTCTTTAAGCTACGAGCACGAGACGTCCGCCGCGCTGGGCTACGGCTTCCGCTGCGGCTTCCTGGGGCTTTTACACATGGAGATCATCACCGAACGGCTCGAGCGCGAGTTCGATCTCGACCTCGTCACCACCGCGCCGTCGGTCGTGTATCACGTCTATACGCTCGACGGACAGAAGATCGTCATCGACAACCCGTCGAACCTGCCGAACGCGGCGGAGATCGACTACATGGAGGAGCCGATCGTGAAGGCCACGATTATGACCCCGTCCGAGTACGTCGGCACGATCATGGAGCTCTGCCAGAACAACCGCGGCACGTTCGTCGACATGCAGTATATCGAAGCGGACCGCGTGAACCTGCACTATATCCTGCCGCTCAACGAGATCATCTACGACTTCTTCGACAGCCTGAAATCGAGAAGCCGCGGCTACGCGTCGTTC
>CADAPG010000076.1 GCA_902789675.1 uncultured Eubacteriales bacterium | reverse complement strand
GGTGCTGCGCGAAGAGCTTCGGGCAAAGGGCACGCTGCTCATCAACCTGATGTCGTCGCCCGGCGCGGGCAAGACGACGCTTCTGGAGCGCACGATCCGGGACATGAAGGACGAGCTGCGCATTGCGGTCATGGAAGCGGACGTCGATTCCGACGTGGACGCGGTCCGCATTGAAAAGCTCGGCGCAAGGGCGGTGCAGGCGCACACCGACGGCATGTGCCACATGGACGCGGGCATGACGCGCCGCGCGCTGGAGGGTCTCGGCGAGGAACAATTTGACCTCGTCGTGCTCGAAAACGTCGGCAACCTCATCTGCCCCGCGGAGTTCGACACCGGCGCAGGCTGAAATACCCGCTGATGTTCTCGGTGAGCGACGTTCTGATCATCACCAAGACCGACGTCGCGCCGTACTTCGATTTCGACTTCGACAAGTGCATCGAGCGCGCACGGAAGCTGAACCCGAACATCCGCATCTTCGCGGTCTCCGCAAAAACCGGCGACGGCTTTGAAGCCTGGGAGGATTGGCTGAGAAGCGCCGTTGCAAACTGGAAACACAAACCGTCCACAATACAAGATTAAGGAGAGAAAGCCATGCCCGAAACCTACGACAAAAATCCACGCACCAAATCCAAGTACGACGGCGAGCCGGTTTTGCACAAGAAGTACGCGAAGCTCGGCGCAAAAATCACGGACAACGTCCCGCACAAGCTTTTCGGTCTCAAAACGACCGACGAGGAATACTGGGGACTGCGCGAGATCCTGAACGAAAACGAAGTCGACATCGCGCTTTCGATGAAGCAGCGCAAATGGTACACCTACGAACAGCTCTTCGAGATGAACAAGGCGATGGGCGAAAAGCTCTTCAAAGAAACGCTGGAGCTTTTGTGCGTCCACGGCTTTGTCGAGTACGACTACGGCGATCATTACGACGACAACGGTCCGATTCCCGGCGCTCCGAAGGAGATCCGCTACCGCACGAGCTATTTCGTGCCGGGCAGCGCGGAGCTCTTTAACTCCTCGGTCGACCGCATTGAGAAGAACCCGCCCGTTGCGAAGATGTTCGAGCGCATGACGTTTTTACCGTTGGAGCACATCACCTCGATGGTGCGTCCGGGCGGCAACGGCATCGGCATGCACGTCATCCCGGTCGAAAAGGAAGTCGCGGCAAACCGCGAGTCGATCTCCATCGAAAAGATCTCCTACTGGCTGCAGAAGTATGACGGACATCTGTCCGCGGGCATCTGCTCCTGCCGCGCGTCCCGCGCGATGATCGGCGAAGGCTGCACCGACGACGAATCCGACTGGTGCATTCAGGTCGGCGATATGGCAGACTACACCGTCGAAACCGGCAGAGCGCACTACATCACCAAGGAAGAAGCGCTCGAGATCTTAAAGCGCGCCGAGGAAAACGGCTACGTGCATCAGATCACGAACATCGACGGCGAGGATCACATCTTCGACATCTGCAACTGCAACGTCAAGATCTGCAATGCGCTTCGCACTTCGCTTCTTTACAACACCCCGAATATGAGCAAGTCCGCGTACACCGCCAAGGTCGATAAGGAAAAATGTGTCGCCTGCGGACGCTGCGTGGAGTTCTGCCCGGCGGGCGCGCTGAAGCTCGGTCAGAAGCTTTGCAAAAAGGACGGCACCGAGGTCCAATACCCGACCTCCCCGACTCCCGACCGGCTGCGCTGGGGCAAGTACGCGTGGGACGAGAACTACCGCGATTCCGCGCGCGTCAACACGCACAAGACCGGCACCGCGCCGTGCAAAACCGCGTGTCCCGCGCATGTGCCGATCCAGGGATATCTCAAGATGGCAAAAGAGGGGCGGTACGACGAGGCGCTGGCGCTGATCAAGCGCGAGAACCCCTTCCCCGCGATCTGCGGCAGAGTCTGCAACAAGCGCTGTGAGGACGCGTGCACGCGCGGCACGATCGACCAGCCCGTGGCGATCGACGACGTGAAGCGGTTCCTGGCGGACCGCGATCTCAAAGCCGAAACGCGCTACGTGCCGAAGAAGATCATCAACAACCTGACCGGCGAATGGCCGCAGAAGATCGCGATCATCGGCGCGGGTCCCGCGGGACTTTCCGCCGCGTATTATCTCGGCGAGATGGGCTACCGCCCGACCGTGTTCGAAAAGAACGCGAAGCCCGGCGGCATGATGACCTACGGCATCCCGTCGTTCAAGCTCGAAAAGGACGTCATCGACGCGGAGATCGACGTGATCCGCGCGCTCGGCGTCGACATCCGCTGCGGCGTCGAGGTCGGCAGGGATATTACCATCGAGGAGCTCAAGAAGCAGGGCTACGAGGCGTTCTACATTGCGATCGGCTGTCAGGGCGGCAGGCTGCCCGGCGTTCCGAATGAGAAAGCGCCCGGCACCGAGATCGCGGTAAGCTTCTTAAGCAAGGCGCTTTCCGATAACTCGCGGAAGCTCGAAGGCGACGTCGTGATCGTCGGCGGCGGCAACGTGGCGATCGACTGCGCGCGCACCGCGCACCGCTTCGGCGCAAAGAGCGTTTCCATGTTCTGCCTTGAATCGCGCGAGACCATGCCCGCCTCCCCCGAGGAGATCAAAGAAGCCGAGGAGGAGAACGTACAGATCATCCCCTCGTGGGGTCCGAAGGAAGTGCTCGTGGACGACGAGGGCAAGGTCAAAGGGCTCGTTCTGAAGCGCTGCGTCTCCACAATCGACCCGGAGACCAAAAAGTTCTCCCCGAAGTACGACGAGAACGAAACGATCACCGTCGAGGCAAAGACGATCGTGTTCGCGATCGGTCAGGCGATCGAGTGGGGCAGGCTTCTGGACGGCACGAACGTAAAGTTCCACCACGGCAACTACCCCGTCGCCGATCCGTTCACCTATCAGACGGACGATCCCATGATCTTCGTCGGCGGCGACGTGTTCACCGGTCCGAAGTTCGTGATCGACGCGATCGGGCAGGGACATATGGCGGCGGAATCGCTCGCCCGCGCCGTGTCGAAGAACAGCGTGAACCAGACGCTCGGCCGTGACCGCCGCTTCTTCAGGGAACTCGACAAGACCGATATCGCGATCGACGAATACGATCACGCGCAGCGGCAGGTACCGCCCACGGATCCCTCGATCGACGCAAAGAACGGCTTCCGTGATCCCACGCTTCCGCTCACCGAGGAGCAGGTGAAGATCGAAACCGCGCGCTGCCTCGGCTGCGGCGCAACGATCGTCGACACGGGCAAGTGCATCGGCTGCGGTCTGTGCACCACGCGCTGCGAGTTCGACGCGATCCACCTGCTGCGCGATCATCCGCAGAATTCGGATATGCGCCGCGCGGAGGACAAGGTCGGCGGACTTCTGACCTATGCGGCAAAGCGCGGGATTAAGATCCTGCTGCACAGCGGTTCGAAGGAAGCGAAGATGATGCGGGCAAAGCGCAGAGCGTACAACAAGGCGACGAAGGAATTTCATAAGACGCATCCGCACACCGGCAATTCCGTCACGATCGAGGAGCTTACGAAGGACTGATATGCACGAGATGGGCATCATCCTGCACCTTGCGAAAACCCTGGAGGAGACCGCGGAGCAGGAAAAGATCAAACGGATCACGCGGGTGACGCTGGAGGTCGGCGAGGTGTCCGGCATCATCACGGACTATTTCACGGAATGCTGGAACTACTTCCGCAGGCGGCATCCGGTGCTGGAGACCGCGGAGCTGGATCTTGTGACCCTGCCCGCGGTGACGTGGTGCGATTCGTGCAAGCGGACCTATCCCACCGTGCAGTACGGGCGTACGTGTCCGTACTGCAAAAGCGGCGAGACGTGGCTATTAAAAGGCAACGAGTGCATCATCAAGGAGATCGAGGTCGAAGAGTGACCGTTCGGCAGAAGACCCGCACGGCGCTTTCAAAGAAACCGATTTGAGATTCGGAAAGGAGAAAGGATCATGTTCTGTCCAAATTGCGGCACAAAGCTGGACGACAGCATGCGGTTCTGCCCGGAATGCGGGGAAAGAATCGCTCCCTCCCCCGCGCCCGCGCAGCAGGCGCAGAACCACGGACAGCAGCTGCGAAGCACGTTTGCAGCTTCCGCGCAGCAGACGCAGAACCCCGAACAGACCGTGCGGAGCACGTTCGCGCCTCCCGCACAGCCGGTACAGCGCACATTCGAGCCTCCCGTACCGCCGGTGCAGAATCCCGAACAGCCGATGCAGAGCACGTTCGCGCCTCCTGTGCCGCCGGTCGCTGAGCCGGCGCCGAAAAAGCCGAAAAAGAAGCTCGGTCTGATCATCGGCATTGCCGCGGCGCTGGTTGTCGTTGCCGCAGCGGTGCTGCTGATCGTGCTGTTGGAGCAGAATCGGGTCAAGCGCTATAACGAGGGCGTGACGCTTCTGGAGGAGAACCGATACAGCGAGGCCGAGGAGATCTTTTCCGATCTCGGTTCCTATGCGGATTCCGAGGATCTGTACGACTACGCGAAGCGCGGCGTCGCGTACGAGAATGCGCTTGCCGCGATGAAGCGCGGCAGCTACCGTGAAGCGTACGATACGTTCGCCGCGGATCCCGATTTCCGCGACGCGCAAAAGTACGGAAACGAGTGCCGGGCAAGGCTCGATCTCGCGGAGGCGGAAACGCTGTACAAACAGGGCAAATACAAGGACGCGCTTGCGATCCTGGACGGAATGTACAAGGTCGACACGGAAGGACTTCTGACCGCGGAAACGGATGCGCTTTCGGAGAACTGCCGCAACAGGATCCTGTTCGACGAGGCGAAGGCGCTCTATGAAAGCGGCGACTACGCGCAGGCGTACCGGATATTCGAAGACAACGCGCTGGATGACATCGAAGGCGCCGCCGAGATCCGGAACGAGTGCAAGCGTCAGGTCGGTTATCAGACGATCGTCGATCTGATGAACAACGGCGGGTTCCGCGAAGCGCTGGATCTTCTGAAATCCGAAGCGGGCGAAGGCATGCCCGACCGGAACGAACGCCTTACGGAATGCCGCAACCGCGTTACCTACGAGGATGCGGATCAATCGCTGAAAAGCGGACACAACTACGACGCGTACGTCGGCTTCCGTTCGCTGGGCAGCTTTGAGGACGCGGCAGAACGCGCGAAAAAGTGCGTCGTCGCAACGCCCAGAACAGGCGAGACCTACCACAACAGCAGCTACAGAAACTCTGCCGTTACGCTGACGATCACTCCGCCGAGCGACGGGACCAACAACTATCTGAAGCTCTATGCCATGGACAACGGCAAGGAAACGCTCGTTGCCTGCGCATTCTTCCGTTCCGGAGAACGGGTCACGCTCAAGATACCGGCGGGCAGCTATCGGATCAAGATCGCCTACAGTTCGGGAGACTGGTTCGGCGAAACCGATATGTTCGGCGACAACGGCACCTATCAGCGTCTCAAGATCGACGGTGCGGATACGTTCAAGCTGACCAAGGGGTCATGGACGCTGACGCTGCGGCAGAAGGTCTCCAACGGCAACGTCGAAACCTCTTCCGAGAACCGCAACAACTTCTGAGGGAGAGCGCCTATGAAACGCATTTGTATCGTTCTTTCCCTGCTGCTGATCGCCGCGCTGCTCTTTGCGTGCGAATCGCGGAAAGCATTCGAAGCGCCGGAAGCCGAACAGCCGGTTCCCGTCGTGACCGACCGTCCCACCGAAGCGCCGACGCCGGAGCCCACCGAAGCGCCGACGCCGGAACCCACCGAGCCGCCGACGCCGGAACCCGATCCGGATACGCAGGAAGGACCGGTCGACGCCGCGGCCGGACTGTACTGCACGATGGCAAACGGAATCGAAGTCATGCTTCCGACCGACGAGCCGCTCTGGATCCCGGTCTTTGAGAACATCACCTTCCTGATCAACGACGAGCTGATGGACAGCAGCCAACAGCTGAAGCCCGACGAGCATATCCTGATCGCGGACACCGTGATCGTTGCAAAGGAAGCCTGCGAAACGGAATGGACCTGCGTCGTGCGGTATAACGACGCGGACTACCTGACGCGCACCGCTTCGGTCACGCTCATCGAAGGCGAGAACGCCGTGCGCATCGTCATCCGTGCCGACGAGCCGCTTGCCCCCGGCGAGTATATCGTCAAGCTGTACGAGGGCGACGTCTTCCTGGGCGGAAACATTCTGACATTCTGACAACCGAATTTCATGCATTCAAAAAAAGCCATCCGGGGTTCCCGGACGGCTTTTTGTCGCTTGTCAGTTTTGCTTCATCTCCGCTTCGAGCGCGCGGAGCTTTTCATAGACGCGGCGGCAGTTTTCGCGATCGTTGAAGGCGAAGAAGCCGTCGATGCGCGCGCGGTATTTGTCTTTAAGCCTGCAGCCGTTTTCCATGTACCCGATCAGCCGGTCGACGGTTGCGTCGTAGTCCGTTTCGACCTCGCCGAAGCCGTCGCGCTCGTAATCGAAGTACCCCGGCACGTACATGTGATCGCCGGAATAGAACTCCTCGCGGTCGAACTGCGTATAGACGACGGGCTTACGAAGATACACGAAATCGAACACGACCGAGGAATAGTCGGTCAGCACGAGATCGCTCTCTGCAAAGACCTGCCGGTACGGCGTCTCCGCGGGCAGGAACGTGACGTTCTCGTTTCGGGTGAACCGCCCCATGTGCGGCTGCAGCAGCGGATGCGGGAGAAACCGGATCTCGTAGCCGGTGCGCTTTGCGGCGGCAAGCAGCCGTTCGTCGTTCAGCAGCGCGTTGTAGAAGCGGAAGAAGCTGCCCTCCTCGAACCCGTCCTTCAAAAGGCGGACGCCGGTCTTCGGATCGGACCCGGCGACCCACATGTGCCGCCACGTCGGCATGATCGTGACGCAGCGCTTCTCGTCGTGATAGAGCCGGTCGAACCGCGGCAGACCCGTCAGCCAGACCGCATCCTCCGGATAGAAATACGCGCCGTGCCGGATCGAATCCGCCTCCGCCTTCGCCGACGTCACGAACGCCGCCGCGTTGCGGTTGTACCGGTTCAGCCAGTCTGAGAGGTCGTCCTTGATCACGCCGTGCTGCAGGAAGATGAACCGGATGCGGCTTTCGATGTCGCGGTACGCGGAATCGTAGCGCGTAAACGGCGTGATGACGTCGTCGTCCGCCTGCGAGGAGATGTTGAACGTCGACAGCAGAAACAGCATCTTGTGCCGGAACGACTGCGCGTCGACCACGGCGCCGCGCTTTTTAAGCTCCGGATACGCCCGGCTCTTCTTCGACACGGCAAACACGGGCTTCACGTCCTTCAGATGCAGATCGCACAGATACCGGAAGAATGCCTCGCCGTTGTCCCCCGCCGCCTGCGTGCGGTCGGACACGAGCCAGATCGGCTTTTTGTACAGCGGACGCAAAAGCATGCAGACGATCCTGCCGAAAAGCGCGTGCAGTTCCTCGCGCTTTTTCCTGCCGAGCAGTTCCTTCTGAAATCGCAGCTCCTGCCGGAAGATCTGCCCGCGCGATTTCGGGCGCAGGATCAGCCAGCCCTTCTGCTTCTGCAGGATGCGGTCGCCGAACCGCGCGTAGGCGTTTTTATACCGACCGGAGATCGGGAAAAACTGATTGAGATACAGCCCGTCGTACGGAAGATCCCCCTCCTCCGTCCGCCGGAAGAACCGGATCCAAAGCTCCTCCTTCGGGTCCGCCGGCAGCGGGATGCGGAACACGTATTCGACGCGGTTCGCGATCGGCAGCCCCATCGACAGCGGGGACTGCCTGCGGTCGATCGTCTCGCCGGGATACTCGGTGCCGTTCGCTCTTGCCACAATCACGGGCGGCTCTGCGTCGAAGCCGGTCACCGTCGGCGTCATGCACTCGACCGTGACGATCCCGTCCTCCACCGTCAGAAAATCGCAGTACAGCGGATCGAATTCGATCCGGAACGGCTTTTCCCCGGGATAGTAACACACGCGCCCGATCGACGGGATCGCGCTCTGGACCGGCGTTCCGCCGTGCTTTTGATGCAGCAGAAACGCCTTTTGGTTCGCGTCCAGCGAGGATTGCCGCAAAAGGATGTCGTCGTCGATCCTTGCGGTAAGCGAGAACAGCAGATCGAGGAATTCCTCCTTTTCCGCCTGTGTCAGCACCGAAGAGGGAAGCTTTCTCTGCTTCACGCGCCACTGCAGATCGTACGCAACCGTGTTCTGCACGAACCGCGGGATCGAGCCGAACCGCGCATCGCACGCGTCGAAGGTCGCCTTTGCAAAATGCGTCAGGTACGGAATGTACCACGCCTTGTTGTTGCCGGAATTCTGGATCGCGCTCAGCTGCCCCGCGGAACGGCGGCGATACAGGTGCAGCGCGTCCGCCACCACGCCGAGCGTGTTCTTTTCGATCAGAATGGATTGGATGAGCTTTGCGTCCTCGGCATAGGCAAGGTTCGTGTCGAACGATTTCCCCGAAAGCGCTTCCGCGCGGACGAACGCCGAGGTCACGGCAAGCTGCGGATTGAACGGTTCCGTGTTGAGATCGATCACGCGCGTTCCGTGCCGGTACTTGTAGTTCAGCGGATGCTCGTCCGTGCGTCCGTCGAAGAACTGCATCGGCAGCGACACGACGTCCGTTTCCGGATGCGCTTCAAAAAACGCGGAAACCGCGGACAGCGCGTTTTCGGACAGGCAATCGTCCGCGTCCAGAAAGCTGACGTACTTGCCGCGCACGTGTTCAAGGCACGCGTTGCGCGCCGAGGATACGCCTCCGTTCTCCTTGTGGATGACGACCACGTTGTCCGGATGCTTCGCGCGGTACGCGTCGCAGAGCGCGGGGCTGCCGTCCTGCGAACCGTCGTCGCACAGGATCCACTGCAGACGGAAAAACCCGATATCCTGCTTCAGCAGACTATCGTACGTCTCCCTCAAGAACGGCTCGGCGTTATAGACCGCCGTGATCACCGAAAAAACAAAAGGATCCTTCAAATTAACCTCCGAAAAACGGCATTCCCCGAGATGATTTCATTATAAACGGTCGCGCCGTCGCTGTCAATTTCCCGTAAAAAAAGAGCCGGGAAACAAAAGTTCCCCGGCTCAGACTGCCGTAAAAGGGGCAGACCATTTGCGGCGAGATTTAATCAAAAAACTTGACGGATGAAAAGGCTTAAAACGCCTTTTCTTTTCATTAGTTCGCCGCAAACTATCCGCGTTTTCGCTCGGTCGCATACTACAGTATAGCTCCATCGCGAAGAACGCGAATTCTGCCACCCTTTCCGACAGTCTGATGATATTATGCTTTTGCCTTCTTCTTCCGCCGGTTCTGCTTTCCGACGCTCCACATGCGGAAGCCGGTGGAAACCAGCAGCACGCCGACCGCCATCGAACCCGCGATCGCCGCCGTCATCATGCCCTTGTCGTACGCCTCGGCGAGCATGCCGCGGCGGATGAAATCCATCGTGTAATAGATGCCCGAGCCCGGGATCATCGGCACGAGCGCGCACATCAAATAGCTCGTCGCCGGCTGTTTGCGGATGCGCGCCATGATCTCCGCGTAGATCGCCGAAGCAGCCGCGCCCATAAGGTACGCCACCGGCTCCGCAAGCCCGAGCCGCATCATCAGCACGCACACAGGCCACGAGATCGCGCTGCCCAAGAGTGCGAACGGAATGCCCCTGCCGTGCATGTTAAACATCAGCCCGAAGCCCAGCGTACCGATCACACCCGCGATGCACTGGATCCAAAGCGGATGGTCGATCGGCGACATGCCCGCGGCGATCTCCGGAAAGAAATGCCGCGCAAGCGACACGCCC
>CADAPG010000075.1 GCA_902789675.1 uncultured Eubacteriales bacterium | reverse complement strand
GCATGATGACAGAACGGTCGATCCGAATATGTGCGTACAGCGTATTCATCCGTTCAAGATTCTCCGCAACGATCTTTCCGTATGTGCTCAGGCAAACGCACGGCGGTCCGGATTTCGTATCCTCGAAGCTTGACGGGACGCCGGGGTCTCTCCACTCCGTTACAGAGGTAGATCGCGCGCTTCCCGCGCGTACCATCGTCCCCTACAGACAAATTGCAATCCGGATCTCCGATGACCTTCGAAAGGATGCATCGCATATCCTGTATACAGATCGTAACAAAATACGCACCGATCGAAGAATAATCGTACGAATGCAGACGGTTCGGTTTCCGGTTCGGAAGATGTTCCATGCGATAATGCGTTACATCGCTTTGATCGCTTCGACGACGGCCTTCAGATGCATGCCGAAGGAGGCTTTGACAAGGATTGTGTCGCCGTCTTTGAGAACGGCGGGAAGGGCGGAAAGAAGATCGTCGACCGAGTCGAACGCGTCCGCGGGATCGAACACGGCGTTCTTTGCAAGCGTGCCGACGGTCAGCATGCGGTCGATGCCGAGGCGCTTTGCGTACGCGCCGATGCGCGCGTGGAACGCGGGCGCGTCGGGTCCGAGCTCCAGCATGTCGCCGAAGATGCAAACCTTGCGTCCCTTTGCGTTTTTCAGCACGTCCAGCGCGGATTCCATCGAGGTCGGATTGCAGTTATAGGAGCCGTCGATGATCGTGAACCGTCCGGTCTCGATCACGTCCGACCGCCCCGCGCCGGGACGGAAGGATGCGAGCGCTTTAAGCGCCGCTTCGTCCGGCACGTTGAGAAGATGCGCGACGGTCAGCGCCGCAAGCGCGTTCTGCACCATATGCCTGCCCGCGACCGAAAGCGAGACCGGAAGCCGCTTTCCGAACAGCTCCGCGGTAAAGGTCACGCCCGAAAGCCCGTTTTCGGAAAGATCGACCGCGCGGACGTCGACGCCTTCAGAAAGTCCGTAGGTGATCGCGTTCGGGATCGTGCGAAGATAATCGTCGTCGCCGTTTGCCACGACCGTGCCGCCCGGACGCATGAATTGAAGCATCTCGGTCTTGCCGCGGAAGATCCCCTCGCGCGAGCCGAAAAACTCGATATGCGCCTCGCCGATGTTCGTAAAGAGACAGATCGTCGGCTGCGCCACGCGCGCGATCGCCGCGATTTCGCCGAAGTGGTTCGTGCCGAGCTCGGTGACGGAGACCTGATGGCTTTCGTTGATCTGCAGGATCGTGGTGGGAACGCCGGTCTGGTTGTTGAGATTGCCGACGGTGGCGTGGGTGTTGAGCGTCGTCTCAAGGACCGCCTTCACCATTTCCTTGGTCGTGGTCTTGCCGACGCTGCCGGTGATGCACACGACCGGCAGATCGAACCGCTCGCGGTGCATCTTCGCGATGTTCTGATACGCGAGCACGGTGTTCTCCACGCGGATATGCGGATACGGGACGTCGGTGTCGGATACGGAAAGGACAGCGCCCTTTGCGGCCGCATCCGGAATGAACCGGTGTCCGTCGAACGTGCCGCCGCGGATCGCGACGTACGCCATGCCGGGCACGAGCGTTCTTGTGTCGATGGTAAGCCCCGAGACGACGGGGTCGCCGAAATCGGACGGCGCGTAAAGCGTGCCGCCGGTCGCCTCCAGCAATTCTTTGATCGTGAATCTTGCAGCCATATCACTTGTTGAGCGACAGCGAAATGATCGTGTCGCAGAGCTTTTCGTAGGAATAGCCGACGACCGCCGCTTCCTGCGGCAGCAGGGAGGTCGGCGTCATGCCGGGCAGGGTGTTCGCCTCGAGACAGTAGGCGTCGCCGGTTTCGGTCAGCAGGAAGTCGATGCGCCCGTACACGGAAAGCCCCAGAAGGCGGAAAACCTGCAGCGCGGCGCTTTGGATCTTTGCCGTCGCGGCGTCGTCGATCTCGGCGGGCGTGACCTCGCGCGCGGCGCCTGCCTGATACTTGTTTTTATAGTCATAGAAGCCGTGGAGCGGAATGATCTCGATCGGCGGGAGCGGGGTGTTTCCGAGGATCCCGCAGGACAGCTCGCGCCCCTTGATATACTCCTCGACCAGGATCGTGTTCTCCATCGAGAACGCAAGGCGCAGCGCGTCGTAGAGCTCGCGCCGGTCCGTGACCATCGAAACGCCGATCGACGAACCGCCGTTGCAGGGCTTGACGACGCAGGGTACGGGCAGCGTGTCCGGATCGAACGGCTCGCCCGCCGAAAGAAGTCTGCCGCGCGGGGTCAAAATCCCCGCCGCCTCGAACATCTGCTTGCTGATCCATTTGTCCATGGCGTTGCGGCAGCCCTCCGCGCCGGAGCCCGTGTAGCGGATCCCGCGCGCGTCGAAGAACGCCTGCAGCCTGCCGTTTTCGCCGCAGTCGCCGTGCAGCGCCATATAGACGACGTCCGCCTGCGCGCAGAGCTCGGGCACATTCAGCCCGATATAGTCGTTGAAGCCCGCCTTGCGGGAGAGACGCAGCGCGTCCAGATCCGGTTCCGTTTCCGAAACGCGGTAGGGCAGAAGCGGCTTCGCTTCCGCAAACAGATCGGTCGTTCCGTCCCAATCGGGCAGACCGAAGAAAAGGTCGACCAGGATCGCCCGGTGACCGAGGGAAAGCAGCGCGTTGGTCGCCATCGTGCCGCTGGAAAACGATACCTCACGTTCGGGAGAAAGCCCGCCCGCCAAAACTACGATTTTCATACTCATACCTCACTATTTTATCTTTATATCATATTTTTCGCGATATGACAACCGATTCTTTCGGATCCGGACAAAATCGGGCAGATTTCGCATAGGATGCACCGAATATTTGCTCTTGCGAGGTTCTTGATGAAACGGATACCGGCTGTACTGTTGTCCCTGCTTCTGCTTGCGTGCGGCGTGATTGAGCCGCAAAAGCCGCGCGCCGACCTGCCCTTTTCCGAACTGACGGGATCGGGGTCCGACCCCGCGCGCGAATGCGAAAAGGCGGAAGCGCTGCTGGATCGGATCGAACGCGGCGAACTGAACGGCGCAAAGGCGCAGGCGGCGCTCGACGCGCGGAAGGAGGCGCTGGAGCTGCTTTGCTCCGACGCCGCGCTTGCGTATGTGCGGTACTGCTTCGACGTGACGGACGCGGAGAAGCTGCGGGCGTACGACGCGCTGTGCGAACGGATCGATTCGCTGCGGGACACGCTTGCCGCGGCGGAACGGCAGCTAAAAAAGGATCCTTCCGATCGGCTTCGGTGCGGGACGGGGGATGCGATCGGAACGCTCAGACGACGGGAACGTGCGCTTATTGCGCGGTACGCCGCGCTTCCCGCAACGCTGTTTGTGCCGTACGGCGGACGGCGGTGGACGGGGGACGCGATCCTGTCCGATCCCTCGCTTTCGGAGGCGGACTTTGCCGCGCTGTACGAGGCGTATACGCAGCTGTTTTACGCGGAGGCGTCCGCGATCTTCCGGGAGCTCATCAGGGTGCGGAACGCGATCGCGGAGCAGTGCGGCTTCGACGCCTGTCCGGATCGCGCGTACTGCGGAGGGGACGTTTCGCGGGAGGACGCGGAGGCGTTTTCCGCGCGTGTGAAGGCGGTGTTTTCACCGCTGCTTCAAAAGCTGACGCCGGACTTTTTCGCGGCGGCGGGCAGGCTGTACGGCATGGCGTTCCAAAAGGAGGAGACGATCGGACGTGTCGGCGAGGCGATCTGCGCGCTGCTGCCGGAGCTTCAAGAACCGTGGGAATACATGATCGGGCACGGGCTTTATGACTTCGGCACGGGCGAAACGCGGATGCCGGGAAGCTTCACGACGTACTTTGCGGCGTACCGCGCGCCGTTTCTGTTCGGCGAATGGACGGGCGGCTTCGACATGCCGCCGCTGATCGCGCATGAATTCGGACATTATGCGTCGCTGTTTCGTAACGGAGATGTAAACAAATTTCGAAACCGGTCCGATCTTGCCGAATTTGACGCGCAGGGACTTGAACTGTTGATCGTTTTGCGGTATGATACACTATACGGTAATCTGCGGAATCCTGCGGAGACGGCGGCGCTTTTTTACGCGGTATACACGCTGCTTTCGGGTTGTATGGAGGAGGCGTTCGAGCGCTTTGCCTACGGCGGGAGCGACGTGAACGCGCAGACGCTGGACGCGGAATACGCGCGTCTTCTGGACGAATACGGGCTGTCCGCGTTCGGAATCGATCCGCGTTCATGGACACAGTCCGCGCGGCTGTTTCAGACGCCGTTTTCCGGCGTCGGGTACGCGCTCGGCGCCGCTGCGGCGCTGGAGCTGTATCTTCTGAGCCGGAGGGACGCGCCGCGCGCGATCGACGCGTACCGTACCGTGCTCTTCCGCGAAGCGGACGCGGCGTTCGGCGAGACGCTGAAACGCGCGGGGCTTTCGGATCCGCTGGAACCGGGAACATTGGAACGAACGGCGTACGAACTGGGGAGCGCACGGCGTAACAGTACAAACGAGTGAGGAAGGAATCATAACGCATGAAGAGGATTTGGTGCATACTGCTTGCGATGCTTCTGGTCGCTTTTGCGATCCCGTACGCGGCCGGCGCGGACGGCTTTACGGTCACGTACAAAACGCCGGAGGGGCAGCCGGAGATCCGGCTTTCCGACGCGGACGTGATGACGCGTATGACCGTCAAGAAGGGCAAGCTCCTGGAGCTTACCATGTCGGACGCCGGTGCGGGACGCACGCTGTATCTCGAATGGTACAAGCTGCCGAAGGACGCCGTCGTGGAGCAGTTTGACGCTGGCGGGAAGGTGATTTCTTCGATCCCGTTCGCTTCACCGACCCGCTATCGCGAGGAGATCCCCGTGGACGCCGCATGCAAAAGGATCGCGCTGAAGGCGAAGGGCGAGGCGTGCACCGTTTCGACGATGTTCGTTTCGGAGACCGCGCCCGCGGAGGAATACGGCTGGCTCTGCACGGAACCCGCCGTCTGCGACATGCTGATCGTCGCGCCGTCGCCGGAATACGTGATGGAGACCTTCGGTCCGACGATCGCGCACTATGCCGCGGGGCACGGCGTGAAGATCGGGATCGTGATCATGACGGTCGGTCACCGCTATACGCTCAAGGAGCTCGACCGCGCGCTGCTCAAAATGGGCGTGACGTACGCGCCGATCACCCTCGGCATCGACGACCACAACTATAACGCATACGTGGATCCTTCGAAAACGAAGGACAGGGCAGACCAGCTGCGCGAGATCAAGAAGTGCTGGGACGAGAAGGGCTCGAAGGCGGAGATCGCGGACATCATCCGCCGCCTGCAGCCGCAGATCGTTCTGACCGTCGAGACGTCGGACGAGGACGTGCGCACGCTTGAGACCTATACGATCGTGAAGGATGCGGTCGATTCCGTATCCGTGAAAAAGTTTTATGTCGCGTCCGCTTCCGGCGCAACGAAGATCGACTGCGAGGTTCCGATGGGAACGCTTTCCGGCATGACGGCGCAGGCGTTCGCAAAGGAGGCGTACCGCCTGATGGATTCCCGCGGAATGTATCGCTTTGCGCTTCCGAAGACGCCGTCCTATCGCCTTGAAAAGCAGACGGTGGGCGAGGACAGAAGCGGGAACGACCTTCTGGAGAACATCGATCTTTCGTCGATCTCCGGTTACAGGGACGCAGGCTCTGTTGCAACGCAGGCGCCGGTCGTGACCGCTGCGCCTGTCGTGACGGAAGCGCCGGCCGTGACGGAAGCGCCGACCGAGGTTCCCGCGCCCGTTGCGCCCGTCGTACAGGCGGAGACCCCGAAGCCGATGATCATCGAAGAGGAGATCGTCGGGGAAGAGCCCGCGGCGCCGGTCGCGACCGCCGCGCCGAACACATCCGGTTCGTCGCAGAAAAAGAACGGGCTGTTCTCCTGCGGGGGATCGAAGGAATCGCAGGTCAGCGTCGAGATGGAAACGCCGGAACCGACCGCGGTGCCGACGCCCGCGCCGACCGCGGTCCCGACGCCGGAACCGACCGCCGTGCCGACGGACGAGCCCACGGCGGAGCCTACCGAGGAGCCGACGCCCGAACCCACGGAAGCGCTCACCGCGGAGCCTGTTGAGGAACCGACGCCTGCCGCTTCGCACGCCTATGCGCCGACGAATTTCGACGAGCATTTCCTCGACGAGGGCGAACCGGAGTTCGTCTCGTTCGACAACGAAAACGGCGAATGGATCTACCGTTCCGACATCCTTGCGGTCGAGATCACGCGCATGACGATGACGGGCAAGGACGGCGGCAGGACCATTCCGGTGGTATACTTTGTGGCGCATATCTACGAGCGCGGCTATGACAGCTTCCGTCCGACCTTCGGAGGCTGGAACCACGACGGCGGCAAAACCGACAAACGCGACGACGCGCGCAATATGGCAAACAATGCAAAGGCGGTTCTGTGGATCACCGGGGACAACCTGATCCACATGGACACGGCAATGAAGGGCACGCTGATCCGCGACGGATACATGTTCCAGAAATCGACGCGCATCGACTCCTGCTGGCTGAACCCGAAGAAGCATACGCTCGAGATCGTGCACAAGAATGAGATGAGCGCGGACGAGCTTTGGGAGAGCGGCGTCGAAAACTGCTTCTCGTTCGGTCCGACGCTGGTGGAAAACGGCGTGGTGAATCAGAAGGCGAAGGACTCGCGGCGCGAGATCAACCCGCGCACGATGATCGGCATGATCGAACCGGGACACCTGATCGCGGTCGTCGTGGACGGTCGTCAGCCCGGCTACAGCGAAGGTCTGAGCGGCATCCAGACCGCGGAGCTGATGGGCGAGCTCGGCTGCGTAACCGCGTACAATCTCGACGGCGGCACGTCCGCGACCATGGTCTTCATGGGCGTCAAGATCAACCGCCACGGAACCGAAAAGTACCGCGGCGCGGGCGCGAAAGCGCGCACGATGCCGGACGGACTGACCTGGGGATATTCGAAGCTCGTCGGCACGTTTGACAACATGCAGGAAAACAACGGCTGATCAAAAGAAATGGAACGAACGACCGGAACGCGCAGAAAGCTGAATTGGCTGCTCACCGCAGCGGCGATCCTTTTTGCCGCTCTTCTGGTCGTTCTTTGTTTGCTCCTGCGCCCGAAAACCGGCGCGCCGGACCGTTTCGTCATTCATTTTGCGGACGGGGAAACGCTGGAGATCCCCGCGTGGGAAACGAAAACGATCGTGATCCGCGACGGAAGGATCGTCGATTCCGCCACGGGCGAGGGCGACGAGAACGTGATCCGGATCGAAAACGGCAGGGCATGGATGGAGCAGGCGAACTGTCCGCATCACGAGTGCATGCGGCAGGGCGCGCTGACCGCGGAAACGGTGCGGTCGCGTCCGCTGGGCACGTGGATCGTCTGCGCGCCGCATAAGGTCTACATCGAGTTTGCGGGAGGCGGGCAATGAGGATCCGGACGCTCACGAAAATGGCGCTTCTGACCGCCGCCGCGCTGATCTTAGGCTATCTCGATTCGCTGATCCCGCTTGTGCCGTCCGTTCCGGGGATCAAGCTGGGACTGTCGAACCTTGTTCTTTTATACGCCGTCTTTTACATGCGCCCGCACGAGACCGTGCTGCTCATGCTTCTGAAGGTCGGGCTGTCGTCGCTGCTGTTCGGCAACGCCGTGGGCGGGCTGTACGCGCTTGCGGGCGGCGTGCTTTCGGTCACCGGCATGCTGCTTCTGAAACGGATACCGAACGTTTCCCCGATCCCCGTCAGCACGGCGGGCGGCATTCTGCACATCGTCGGACAGTGCGCGGTCGGCTGCGTGCTGATCTCGTACGGTCCCGTACTGTTCTATGCGCCGTGGCTGTTTCTCTGCGGCACGGTCACCGGCATTCTGCTGGGCGTTTGCGCGCGGGCGACGTTTTACGGGATCGAACGGTATGAAAGGAGGCGCGGCGCATGAAACGGATCCTTGCCTGTCTGCTGCTTTCCCTCCTGCTGCTCGGCTGCAGAACCGAAACCGCGCACTCCGCTGCGGGCTTTGCCTGCGACACGGTCGTGACGGTCACCGCGTACGCGCCGCAGGAAACGGTCGACGCCACGCTGCGCATCTGCGCGGACTATGAAAAGATCCTGAGCAAAACGGCGGCGGGGAGCGATATCGACCGGCTGAACCGCGCAAACGGCGAACCAGTGGAGGTGCAGCCGGAAACGGCGGCGCTTCTTGCGCTTGCGGTCGAGATCGGAACCGCAAGCGGCGGCGCGTTCGACGTGTCGATCGCGCCTGCTTCCGCACTGTGGGATTTCAAGGCGGAGGTGCCGCAGATCCCAAACGAAAACGCGCTGCTTGCCGCGTGCGAGCGGATCGACTACCGCAGCATCGTGATCGACGGAAACACCGTAACGCTCAAAAACGGCGCCGAGATCGACCTCGGCGGGATCGCAAAGGGCTATATTGCCGACTGCGTTGCGGCGTATCTAAAAGGGCAGGGCGTAACGTCCGCGTGCATCAACATGGGCGGCAACGTCGTTCTGATCGGCACGAAACCGGACGGAACCCCCTGGACGGTCGGCGTCCGTGACCCGAACGGCACGCCCGAGCAGAGCGAGGAGGTCCTGACGCTTTCCGACGCGGCGGTCGTCACCAGCGGAACGTACGAGCGCGGCTTCGACCTTGACGGCGTACGGTACCATCATATCCTCGACCCGAAGACCGGCATGCCGGTACAAAACGGGCTTGCGTCCGTCACGGTCATCGGAACACGGTCCGCGCTGTGCGACGCGCTTTCCACCGCGTGCTTTGTGCTCGGCGAAGAAAAAAGCCGCCCCGTTCTGGAGCGGTACGGCGTGCGCGCGATCTTCCTCTATGCGGACGGAACACGATCGGAATATCCCGATCCGTAAACGGAGTAAAACAAATCCCCCGGAGCAAGTCCGGGGGATCGTTGCTTTTGGGATTATGCGTCCGCGTAGGTCGTCATACGGCGGATCAGGTCGAAGCAGAGGGTGAAGATGTCGTCGCGGTTCTCGTCCATGACGTGTTCGATCACCACATCCGTGACGGCGCCGGTCATGCCGGTGCTGTAGTTGGTGATCATGCCGAGCGCGGCGTACTCGATGCCGAGGTCGCGGCACAGCGGCGCTTCGGGTACGATGCTCTGACCGACGACCTGCGCGCCGAGCATGCGGAGCGCGCGGGCTTCCGCGGCGGTCTCAAAGCGCGGGCCCTCGAGGCAGGCGTAGACGGCTCTGCCGGAATACGGGAAGCCGTGCTGCCGGATCAGCTCTTCGAGCACGTTGTTCAGAGACTCACTGAACACGTTTTCCATGCCGGTGTGCAGCGCGGGACGGTGTTCGCGCTCGAACGAGGAGGGACGACCCTTGGTGAAGTCCATGAAGTCGTTGATCAGGCAGTACTCGCCGAGCCGCATGGAATAGTCGCA
>CADAPG010000074.1 GCA_902789675.1 uncultured Eubacteriales bacterium | reverse complement strand
GAAAAAGAAGACGACCGGAAAGATATTGACGACGACGATGACGACGATTTCGACGACGATGATTAAGTCGCGGTTGGGTTAATCGATATACGCAGATCAGAAACGCTCCCGGTCCGGGAGCGTTTTGCTGTTCAATGGATCCGGTGCACCGGACGCGGTATTTGCGATCGGAAGACCGTTACCTGCGTTCCGAGCAGGATCGGAAGATGCGTTTTTGCAGACGCAAGAAGATCCGTCGCCGCTACCACGTCGGTACGCAAGCTATGATACAAATAGCTTGCGTACTTTTTAATTATTCCTGTTCCGAAAACGCTTGTAATTAGGGCAAAATTTGACCGGTGGGTTCAAAAGAACGCCGACCGGCCTCGCTTTTTTCCTTGCTTTTTCCTGTTTGTATCAAAGAGGGCAGGTAGCCAAAATGCACCCACCCCCTAACATTTTAATTATTCCTAGGAAAAATGAAAAGGTTCAACAGTTGGTTAATCCTTCTATCAAACGCCTTTCCAGTTTCAGTAATAAGGATGAACTGAATCAATGTTTTGAAATTATAAAAGAACTGACTGATTTCGCGAATATCGTAGAGACGACAAACCAAATTGCCCTCAGATAACTAATTGTGTGATTTATGGATCAAAAACGCTCCTGGACCGGGAGCGTTGGCGCGTTTGCGATGATAACGGTAAAACCATTTTCGCATGTCCGATGCCATTCGAAAAACGGCAAGGAAAGTATAACGGACTCAATTTGAATGATGATGTTTGCGATAAAGATAAATGGACGGTTGAAATCATCAAAGCGAGAACAGACCGCATGGCGAAAGAAACACTAGCCATGTTTGCAATGTGAAAGTGCGACTAGAAGCAGATACTTGTGATCGGCAAGTCAAAAGCCCGAAGCGTGTGCGCTTCGGGCTTTTGTGTTTCATGTTGCGGCTATTCGCCGTAGACGATCTCGCGGAGGACGAGTTCTTCCGCGCGGGCGCGGAGGTTTTTCAGGTCTGGGAATCCGTCAGTCCGGCTGCTGTTCGCCGCCGTCTTCGCTCCGCACGATGTTGACAACCCAGCGATCGCTCTTTACCAGGATAAAACCGATCACGCACTTGATGAGCTCCAGCGAACAGCACACGATATAGAGCGGCAGAATCGGAAGCGCCGTAAACCGGCTTAAAACGAACGCGACGGGGATGCAGAGCGCCCAGACGAAGCAGCTGTCGAACAGCATCGTGATCCGCGTCTGCCCGCCGGAGCGCAGTGTGAAATAGCAGGCATGGGTGAACGCATTGAACGGCATCATGCATGCGGAGACCCAGAGGAAACGCGTCGCGAGCGTCTTCACCTCGTCGCCGGTGTTGTAAAGCCGGGGGATGAACGGCGCGGCAACGGCGAGCGCGGCGCCGAAGAACAGACAGGTGCACACCGACAGCGCAATGATCTTTCTGTCCGTGTCCTTCGCTTCCTCCAGCTTGTTCGCGCCGAGCAGGTTGCCGACGATGATGCCGATCGAGGAGCCGATGGACATAAAGACGATGTTGAACAGGTTCGATACCGTGCTTGAAATGTTCAGCGCCGCGACGGCGGAGATTCCGCGCATCGAATAGCACTGCATCATGGTCGTCATGCCGAGCGACCAGAACGCCTCGTTCAACAGAAGCGGCGTGCCCTTTATAACAATCTGCTTTGCAAGTGCGCCTGGTACATACAGCGAGCGATAGACGCCTTTGAAAAACGGGAAGCGCTTCGTATGGGTATGCGCGTAGGTCACGATGATCGCAAGCTCCGCAAAGCGCGAGATGACCGTTGCGATCGCCGCGCCGAGCACGCCGAGCACCGGAAAGCCGAGCTTGCCGAAGATCAGCAGCCAGTTGAACAGCAGATTGATGAGCACGGCGGATCCGCTGGCGACCATCGGCACGAAGGTCTCACCCGTTTCGCGGAGCGAAAAGGCATAGCACATCGAAAGCGCTGCGGGAACGAGCCCGATCAGCATGATGAGAACGTATTTGCTGCCGTATTCAAGCGTTGCGGCAAGATCGCCTTCCGCGCCGCTTTCGTGCAGAAACAGCGTGAGCAGCGGCTTGTGGAAGAATCCGAGGACGACAAGCGCGATGATCGAGATACCGGCACAGATCCATAGCTTAAAGCGGAGCACATGCCGCACGCCGTCCGTATCCTTTTTCCCGGCGAACTGCGCGCCGAAGATGCTCGCCCCGGAGAGCCCGCCGAAGACCGTCAGATTGAATACGAAGATCAGCTGGTTCGCGATCGCGACGCCGCTCATCTGCTCGGTCCCGATCCTGCCGACCATCAGATTGTCCAGTACGTTGACGAACTGGCTGACGCCGTTCTGGATCACGACGGGTATGACGATCGCAAGGACCGCCTGATAAAACGCTTTATTCCCGATGTATTTTGAAAGAAAAGACCGCTGTTCCATTGTCCGCCGTTCTCCGCAGGGCATTCTTCCGCCCGTCCGTCTCACAGTATACCATGAACGCCTGCAAAAGGAAAGCCGGAAAACGAGCAAGCCTGCCGGCGGAACCCTGCAAAACACGGTCGGCTGCATTTTCGTATTGATGATCTGATCCAAATGAACAACGCGGCAAAGCCTTTCATCCGGTTTGCGCGATACAAAAAGCTGCTCCGAAAAACAGAGCAGCTTGCATGCTTCGAGCGTTTTGCCCCCGCGGATCAGCGATAGAAGCGGTTGAGATATGCGAGGACGTCCTGCCGGGTGCCTTTGAACGGTCCCGGCGTTTCCATTTTGAGCGAGACCAGCGCTGCGGCGAATTCGAGCGCGGTCGGAATGTCGTGATCGAGACGCTCGCAGAGATACCCGGCAAAGGTCGTGTCGCCCCTGCCGGTCCTGCCGGACAGGTTGCGCGGACGCAGCGGCGCGCGGCAGATTTTGCTGCCGTCGCAGACGATCGCCTCGGTGTTATGCGTGATCAAAACCTCTTTTGCGCCCCATTCGCACAGCAGGAACGCCGCCTTTTCGCGGTCACCGGTACCGGTCAGCATTTCTGCCTCCGCCGCATCGGTCTTGAGATACCGGATCAGCGGCAGGCACTGTTTTTTCTCCGGCCAATCGCGAAGCTCCAGCGTTCCGTCTTCATTGCGGTAGCGCATCATGCCCTGCACGTCCAGTCCGACGTCGCCGCGCGCGGCGCACGCTTCCACAAACGCAAGGGGAAAATCGCCCGCAACGAGACCGCCGAGATGGTAAATCTTCGCCTGCGCGTCCGGCAGATCGGACGGCTGATACGGCTCGATCCCCTTGGTGTTCAAGCCGCGCCGCCGTTCGCGGTCCGGTGTGAAATAGGTATTCTGCATCTCGGTATAGGTTTCCGACTCGACGGGGAAGATCTTCTCCACCTTGCTGTCCCGGAACACCTTATACGGGTCGATCACCTTGGTGTTGCCCTTCGGCACGACCGCCACCGAATGCCCGATCGCCGCCGCGGCATAGCCCGAAAAGGTGACCGCGCCGCCGTTGATAAACTCTTCTCTGCCGTCGTAGTCGATGTTGTGATCGAGCGTGATCTGCCCGATGATCATACTGTCAAACATGCGGTATTTCCTCGCTTTCTTTGATGATCCGATCGAACTCGGGACACCAGTTTTTGTACTGTCCCGATGTGATGACGTCCTTGAGTGCATAGGAGTCGCGGATGCGTTTTTCGGTCAGGATCGCCGCGCGTCCCTCGTCGCCGATCTGGTGCGCATCGGACCCGACCGTGCGGTAAAGATGCGGGTTTTCTTTGCACAGCTTCAGCGCCAGCTCGTTGCGGTTGTCGTGCCGCGGATTGCAGTTGACGACTTCGATTCCGTGCACGCAGTCGTAAAAGACCTCGTTGCAGCCGTTGCGGTACGGATGCGCGTGGATGATCAGCACCTCATCTTTATACCTGTCAAAAAACGTCTTATGGTCCAGTTTCGTGATCCACGGATTTTTGCGGAGCCACGGTTCGTCGATCCCGTAGATCAGATAGTCGCTGTCGTTCTCGGGGAAGCGCAGCTCAACGCCGAAGATCACGTCCATGCCGAGCGCGTCCCCCGCCGCCTTCGCCGCGCGGCAGCCGACAAGATACCGGTCGACGATCGCGTCCCAGTCTTCGGGCACGTTGTAATGTGCGATCTGCGTGTTGTGCAGATGATCGGTCACGCAGACGCCCTGATAGCCGAGCGCGTGATACGTTTTGATCTGATCGGCGGCGGGCACATGCCCGCACTTGCTCGATTCATCGGTGTGCAGATGCAGTTCGTAACGGTACATAGGTCCTCCCTCAGTTGTTTCCGATCGCCCGGCAGGAATTGCGGATTACGAGCGACGGGGAAAGAATGGTCTTGGTGTGCGGCGTCTCGGGACGCTTGATGCGGTTTAAGAGCATGTCCAGCGCGGAAACGGCAAGCTCCAGCTTCGGCTGGTTCACCGTGGTCAGCGAAATCGGCGGCAGCGCGGAGAACGTGATATTGTCAAATCCCATCAGGGATAGATCCTCCGGAATGCGGATGCCCTTCTCATACGCCGCCTGGATGACGCCGATCGCCAGCGTATCCGCCGCGCACAGGATCGCCGTTTCCGAAAACGGCTGCTCAAAATGTGCCTTCGCAAGCTCATAGCCGACCTGCACCGAGCTGCGCGCGCTGGAATTGCGCAGCACGTTCGGCTCGATACGGAGCTTTTTGCAGGCGTTATAGTAGCCGTCCGCGCGAAGCTTGTGCGTCATGCTGTTGTCGCGCGCGCCGAGATACAGAATGTTGCGATGTCCGAGCGAATACAGATATTCCGTCGCCTGCTGCATGCCTGCCGTGTTGTCGACGGAGACGTAGTTTTCCGGCAGATCCATCATGTTCTCGCCGATAAAGACCGTCGGTACCTGCGCCGTCTGCGTCTTCAGCGCGTCGTAGGATTGGGACCCGACCGGAATCATGATGATGCCGTCCACCTTGCGCCCGACGAGCAGCGAAAAGACTTCCTTTTCGAGCGCGGGGTCGTAGGAGGAGTTGCAAACCATCAGATTATAGCCGCACTGACGCGCATAGATCTCCAGATGCGCGGTCATTTCGCTCATAAACGGGTTGTCGATGCTGGTGACGATCAACCCGATGATGTTCGTGCGCTTCATCACCATCGACCGTGCGACGGCGTTCGGCGTATAGCCCATTTCCTCGCAGATTTTGATGACGCGTTTCCGGGTGCTTTCGCCGATTTCCGGGCTGCCGGACAGTGCGCGGGAGACCGTGGCATAGGAGACGCCCGCAACCTTTGCGACGTCCTTCAGGGTGACGACTGCCATGAGATACCTCCGTTTCGTCGGTTCCGTAAATTTACGCAAACGTTTTCATATACTTGATTGTACAACCGTTTTTCCCGTTTGTCAATGAAAGAAAGCAAACAAAATGATAAAATGCGGTTTTCGTTTTCCATGCAGGACGGTTTCGGCGGTTCGCACCGCAAAGGATCGGGTTTCTTCTTTATACAAAGGGAACGCTTTCGCCGCTATGCCTGCGCCCGATCCGGGAATATTCATTCAAAAACGCTGTATTTTCATATTGACAAACCTCTCGCTCTGAGATACAATTACAGTAGCGAAAACGTTTACGTAAACACAAGCGCACGGAGGGGGCAAGATGATCACGACTTTGCTGTTCGATCTCGGCGGCACTCTGCATTCGGTGATCCGCAAGGAGGATTCGATGGTCCGGTATGCGGAACGGCTGATCCGCCGCCTTTCCGATTACGGGATCGTGCTTGACACGACGCCGGAGCGTCTTGCCGTTTCCCTGCACGAAAACGCCGAAGCGTACAAGCATCTTTCGGAACGGACGCTCACGGAGCTTCCCGAATCGAAGATCTGGAACGAGCATTATCTCAGAGAGTTTCAGATCGGCGAAGAACGGCTTGCGCCCATTGCGGAGGAACTGAGCTTTCAGTACGATTACGACCGGCTGACGATGATGCGCAAGCCGCGTCTTAAGGAAACGATCGAAGAACTGCACCGCATGGGGATCCGGATGGGAATCGTTTCCAATATCATCTCGACCTCCCTTGTTCCCCACATGCTGAACGAATACGGCATCGCGCAGTATATGGAATGCATCGTGATGTCGAGCGAAACCGGCATCCGCAAGCCCGATCCGCGCATCTTTGCAATCGCGCTGGAGCGCATGGGTGTGACGGCGGCGGAGACCGGATATGTCGGCGACACGATCTCGCGCGATGTGCTGGGAGCACGTAACGCGCACCTCGGGCTGGTCGTGCGTTTGAACAACCCCTCGATCGCGCACCGGGACGCCGCCTTCCAGGGCGCAGACACCCCGCAGGCGGACTTTGTGATCCATGAACTCTATGAGCTGCCGGAGATCCTCCGGTCGGTCAACGGACGATAAACAATTTCAGTAAAGGAGACGGAGCATATGACGGACACCATTTTCTTTGACGTCGGCAACACCCTGCGCATCGTGATTCCGGACAAGGAATTCTCCGACGCCGCCGAGCGCGAGCTGATGGAGCTGGTCGGCGCGACCGAGCCGCACGACGTATTTTTTGCGAAGCTGCAGGAACGCTGGGAAACTTACCGCAAGGGCGTGAAAAAATCACTGCTCGACGCCGGTGAGATGGAGCTTTGGAGCCAGCACCTGCTGCCGGATTACGATCCGGAGCGCGTCTGCGCGCATGCGGGGCGGCTGACCCGGCTCTGGCGCGATCACGACGGAAGGCGCGTCCCGCGCGACGACGTGAAATCCACGATCCTTGAGCTCGACCGCCGCGGCTATACGCTCGGCATCATCGCCAACACGATCACCGAGACCGAAATTCCGGACTGGATGATCGCCGACGGCGTGGCGCACTATTTCAAGGCGGTCATCCTGTCCTCCAAGGTGCGGCTTCGTAAGCCCGATCCGGAGATTTATTTCCTCGCCTGCCGCGCGATCGGCAAGAAGCCGGAGCAGTGCGCATACGTGGGCGACAACCCGATCCGTGACGTCGAAGGCACGCGCAAGGCGGGCTTTGCGATGATGATCCGCATCGACGAACCCGACACGATCAAAAAGGAGCCGCAGGAGATTATCTTGAAGCCTGACTACACGATCACAAGGATCGGCGAGCTTCTGGACATCTTCCCGCCGCTGAAAGGAGAATGAGCATGGCAAACGAACGGGAATTTGACGCAATCTTTTACGACCTGGGCGGCACGCTGCGCCTTGTCGAGCGCGACGCCGCATTTGAAGCGGAGGCGCGCCGCAAGATTGCCGAGATGTGCGGCGAGACCGGCGATCCGGACGAATTCTGCAAGTTCCTCGATTACCGCTACGCGGGCTACCGCAAGTGGTGTTTCGAGACCATGCGCGAAGCGCCGGAAGAGGAGCTTTGGACGAAGTGGCTGACGCCCGAATACGACCGCGAACTGATCAAAAAGAACGCGATCGAGCTGACGATCGAGTACCGCAACAAGGACGGCCGCCGCGTGGTCGCTCCGAACGGCGCGCAGTCGATCAAGGACCTGTACGCAAACGGCTACAAGCTCGGCATTATCTCCAACCTCGTCACCTCGCAGGAGATCCCGCGCTGGCTCAAGGCGGACGGTCTTGAGCAATACTTCGGCGCGGTGCTGCTGTCCTGCGTGGAGGGCATCCGAAAGCCCGACCCGGCGATCTCCAACAAAGCGTGCGATCTGCTCGGCGTACGCCCGGAGCGCTGCGTCTACATCGGCGACAACCTGAACCGCGACGTCGAGGGCACGCGGCTTGCCGGCTACGGCATGTTCATTCTTTACACCACGCCGGAAAAGCTCGCCAAGGAAAAGATCACGGATGAGAACCGTCCGGACGCGGTCATCTTCGATTTCAACGAGCTCAAAGAGATCTTCCCGAAGGCGCCGCACGTCGCGTGGGACAAGGTACGGAGGGTATGAGCATGAAGCAGGGCATCAAAGCAATCTTTCTGGATCTCGGCGGCACGTTCCGCGTGGTCGATGAGGACAACCGTCCCTTTATCGTGGAAGCGCGCGAGCGCATCAAGGAGCTGTGCGGCACCGATATGGATCCCGACACGTTCTATGATTTCCTGAACAAGCGCTACGACGGTTACCGCGAATGGGCGCTGAAATACATGTGCGAAGCGCCGGAGGAGATGCTCTGGACACGCTGGCTCGTGCCCGAATGGGACCGCGATAAGATCGAGAAAGCGGCAAAGGAGCTGACCTACTGCTTCCGCAGAGCGAAGGGTGAACGCGTGGTCGTCGAAAAGGGCGTCGAGACCGTCCGCGAATTGAGAAAGCGCGGGTATCTCGTCGGCATCATCAGCGATCTGATCGGCACGATCGAGATCGACGAGTGGCTCGACCGCGACGGCATCCGCGACCTGTTCTGCACGGTGCAGCAGAGCTCGGTGACGATGCTCAGAAAGCCGCATCCCGCGATCTACTTCCTCGCGCTGTCGGAAGCGGGCGTACGTCCCGAGGAAAGCTGCTTCGTCGGCGACAACCTGAAGCGCGACATCATCGGCGCAAAGCAGTCGAACTTTGCCGGCACGGTCGGTGCGGAATATCCCGGCGGGCTCGAATTCAAGCTCACCGAAGAGAACCGTCCGGACTGCATCATTCATCATTTTGATGAGCTTTTGAAGGTCTTCCCGGGCGAAGGCAGATTCTGTCCCGAGACCGCGGAAGATCCCGCGCCGCGTATCAGGTAAGCATCGGAAAGGAGCAGACAATGGCACAGTACAAGTTTTCCGGCGGGGACGCGCTGGCGCGCGCCGTGGAACAAATTTACGCAAACAACGGCGGCTCGGAATACGGTTTCGAGCCGATGAACCTGTATGACGGCGATCATGCGGTCGGTCTGGTGAAACCCGGCGACGGCGTGATCTTCTGCTGTCGCAGAGGCGAGCGCGAAACCGAGCTCACCGACGCGTTCACCGATCCGAACTTCAAGGGCTTTGAGCGCACAATGCTCGATCCTTTGGATTTCGTCATTCTCACCATGTACAGCGAGCGCTATACCTATCTGCCGATCGCGTTTGCCCCGAGCAAGGTGCAGAAGACGCTCGCCGAAGTGCTCGCCGCAAACGGAAAGACGCAGATGCACCTTGCGGAGAGCGAAAAGTTTGCGCACGTGACGTTCTTCTTCAACGGCGGCAATCAGATCCCGTTCGACGGCGAAGACGACATCCGCATCCCCTCTCCGAAGGGCGTCCCGTTCGAGACCGTACCGGAGCTGAGGCTGCCGGACGTGGCGAAGACCCTGTGCGACGGCGTCGACAAGGGCTATGATTTCATCGTCACAAACTTTGCGAACGGCGACGTCATCGGACACACGTCTTCCGATTCCGCGAAGCCCATCGCCTGCGAAGCGATCAGCCGCTACGTCGGCAAGGTCGTCAGTCATGCAAGGGAGAAGGGCTACACGGTGCTCGTCACCGCGGATCACGGCAATATCGAAGTCCTGCACACGCCAGAGGGCAAGCCGCATGTTTCGCATACGACCAATCTCGTCGCCTGCGTCGCGCTCGGCGAGGGCACGGAGCAGCTGAAGGATTCCGGCAAGCTCTGCGACGTTGCGCCGACGATCCTGTCCGCAATGGGTCTCGAGCAGCCCGCGGAAATGACCGGATCCCCCCTGTTCCGCTTCGGACATGCCGGCAAGGTGCTGCTCCTGATCTGCGACGGCTGGGGACTGGACAAGCCGACCGACAACAATCCGATCTT
>CADAPG010000073.1 GCA_902789675.1 uncultured Eubacteriales bacterium | reverse complement strand
GCGCGCGATCGTCGGGCTTTCCGAGCTGTCCATGCGCGGCGCGCTGAATGCGGACGTGGACGGCGACATGGAGGTCACGGCGGCGGACGCGGCGCTGATCCTGCGCTACGTGGTCGGGCTTGTGGGAAGCCTCCCGGCATAACAGCAAAATAAAACCTTGAGCCCCCGCAAGGGGCTCTTTTTGTGTACAAAAAAACAGACGCTTTCGCGCCTGCTTTTTTATCTGCGTTATTCCTTTTTCTTCAGAAGCTTTGCCTTCAGGACGCCCTTCGGATCCCGGATCAGCAGGATCACGATCCAGATGATCAGCGCCAGCGCAACGACGGAGAGCCCGAGGAACAGGTCGTTCGCCATGTCCTTGAGCGCGGGCGTGAAGTACGCCGCGCCGAGCTCGGCATATTCGAAGATCGCATCGATCAGCCACATCAGCGAAGCGCCCCAGAACATCCAGCAGAGGACGCCGAGCTTCATGCTGCTGTCCGGCTGACGCTTATACCAGATCGCGGTTGTGATCGCCGCGGCAAACACGGTAACGAGCAGGGTCATATGCGTACCCCTTTATTTCACCGCGGGAAGCGCCTTCAGCGCGCGCTTTTCGAGCGATTTCGAGACAAGCAGCATGCCGATCCACACGACCGTCACGATCGCCGCCATGCAGACGCCCGCCGTCGCCATCTCGTGCAGCATTTCGGAGACCGCCTCCGGACCTTCGCCCGCCGCCGTCAGGAACGGGAAATACGGAACGACCTCGCCGTGCCAGACGTGCTCGAACGCCAGAAGCGCGGAACCGCCCCACAGCATCTTGTTCAGCCAGCCGAGCTTCTGCGAGAACGGCGTTTTTTCCATCTTGAAGCCGTCTGCGCTCGTGACCGTCTGAACGCCCGCTTTCTTTTCCTTCTTTTCAATCACCTTTTTTGCGACCGTTGCGACGATCGCTTCCGTCATCGGAACCAAAAAGCATGCCATAAAAAATACCCCCTGTAGAATCTACAGGGAGTATATCATTTTTGTTCGTTTCTGAGAAGCCCCGCGGGGGGATACGCGCGGACCGTCGGGGCGGTTTTATTTGATCAGCTTGTCGATGGCGTGCTCCAGCTCTTCGATCGCCGTCTGGTCGTTCGATTCGACCGCGTGCACGATGCAGTGCTCCAGATGGTCCTTCAGGATGATGCGGCTCGTTGCGCTGAGCGCGGCGCGCACCGCCGCAAGCTGAACGAGAACGTCCGAGCAGTCGCGCCTGTCCTCCACCATGCGCCGGACCGACTCCAGATGCCCGATCGCACGGGACAGGCGGTTCAGAACGTCCTTGGTGTGGGCGTGCTGATGCAGATGTTCGTGACGCTCCGAAAGCGCGTCGTGCGGATGTTCCCGATGCTCATCCATGCCGTTCGATCTCCTTCCTGACAAGCGACGCCGCTTCGGCGATCGTGACGTCCTGTTCCCTTGCGATCCGCGCAAGGTCCTCGTATTCGATCTTTTCACGCGTAACGCCAAAGCCCTCGGAACGCTTGACGCGTACCGTGCCGAGCGTCGTCCCGTACGAATTCACCGTGCGGGAAAGCACGTGCCGCTTTGTTTCGATCTCGCGCACGCCGAGCGTGGTCGTATGCCGGAAGAACGCCGAAAGGACGGCATCCTTTTCGCTGCGCTTTACGATCGCGCGGAGCAGCGTGCCGGGACGGCTCTTTTTCATGCCGACCGGAACGGTATAGACCTCGACGGCGCCCGCCTGAAACAGGCGCTCCGCGGCGAAGCCGATCTGTTCCGCCGTCATGTCGTCGATGTTGGCGGACAGCTCAAAGACCGATTCTGTGATCTGCGTTTCCGTTTCGCCGAACAGCGCGCGGACGCAGTTTGCCGTATCGAAATCCTTTGTGCCCATGCCGTACCCGATCGCGTTCACGCGCATGACGGGCATCGGTCCGAACTGCGACACAAAATGCTTCAGCAACGCGGCGCCGGTCGGCGTACTGAGTTCGCCTTTGATCTCGCCGCCGCAGATCGGCACGTCTTTCAGGATGTATGCAGTCGCGGGCGCGGGCACGGGAAGAACGCCGTGCGCGCAGCGTACCGTACCGCTGCCGACATGAACTGGAGAGGCAAGCACCTGCTCCGGCTGCAGCTTTTCCATGAGAAGGCAGAACGCCGTGACGTCGGCGATCGCGTCGAGAGTACCGACTTCATGGAAATGGATCCCGGTCACCGGGCGGCCGTGCACATGGCTTTCGGCGTCGGCGATCAGCCGATAGACCGCAAGCGCGTCGGCTTTGACGGCGTCCGAAACGGCAAGCCCGGAGACGATCGCTTCGATCGAAGCAAGGTCGCTGTGCGCATGATGCTGCGCGTGCGTGTGTTCATGTTCTTCTTCGCCGTGTATCCGCACGGAGAGATGCGTACCGGCGATACCGCATTTCACCGAATCCGAACGTTCAAAGACGACGTGCGGAACGCCGATCCCGTTCAGCTCGCGAACGACGGCATCCGGATCGGGGAAAAGCTCCAGAAGCGCGGCGCACAGCATATCGCCCGCCGCGCCCATGCCGCAATCCAGATACAGCGTTTTCATACGTGCACCTCCCGGTCGTTTTCTATGAATCCCGCTCTTTGGAGCGCGAGAATGATCGGCGGGATCAGCACGATGTGCAGAATGATGCCGGGGATCGCCTTGACGACCGCGCCGGCAAGAAACAGCTTCAGCGTAAACGCCGGTCCGAGGATCGCCCACTTTGCCGCGCCCCAAACGAGTCGTCCGACGATCATCGCGATCACAAGCACGACGTAAATGCTCCACGGCTTTTTCGGAAACACACGATACAGGATACCGGAGACCGCGCCGTAGGCTGCGAGTTCAAACATCATGCTGAACGCATCGGGTCCCATGGCAGGCACGCCGAACATCGTGGAACGAAGCAGCGGCGCGATTGCGCCGACGGCAAGCCCCCACGGCCAGCCGCAGACAAATCCGCAGATGAAAACCGGAATGTGCATGGGCGAAAAGCGCTTCCCGATTTCCGGGATCTGCCCGATCAGAAACGGAAGCACCATGCAGAGCGCAAGGCACAGCGCGGCAAAAAGTCTGTTTTTGATGTGTTGGTTCATGACACAGAGGCAATCCTTTTCCGAAAGTCTGCGTCCGGCAACGCCGAACACGGGAGCACTAAAAGTATATAGAATCGGACGGCATTTGTCAATTCCCGCGAAAGGGTCGGACCGCTGTGCAAAGGCGGCGCGCGGCAAAGGACGGGAAAACGGGCGATGCGCTGAAAATGCCCGCCGCGCCTCGGAAAACCGGGCTTTCTGTCCCGTAAAACAATCGTCCTGCAGGAATCATCCGACGCGTTGACCTTGTTATACGGCGTAAGGGCTTTTATATTGATTATCGACCGGTTCTCTGGTATTATATATTTATCGGGTTGTCCGGGCGGAACGATGGTCTTAAGAAGCGAGATCGGAAAGGGCACCGAAATCACGCGGTTCATTCCGGATGCGGCGTTCGACAGCGGCAATGAGGACCTGATCAACGTCGCGAAAGCGATCTGTCTGTACAACCGAGCGGCAGTTGCATTCTTTGATGCGGAGGGATGAAGCCGTGCAGTATATCAAACCCGAATGAGAGATCATCCGCTTTGAGCAGGGCGACGTTCTGACAAACAGTTATGAACTGCCGATCGTTCCTGCGGACGAAGATGATTCCAAAGAGCGTTGAACAAAACAATCTGCAACCGATAAGAACGCTGCGGGGATTCAAACGGAGAAGCCTCGCAGCGCTTTTGGACTGATAAGAAGGAGAATTTCTATGAAAAAGCGATTGCATGTTTGCTGATGCTGACGCTGCTGCTTTGCGCGTGCACACCTGAAGCAAAGCAGACCGAAGCCAAAGAGCTGCCGACAGAAGCCACCGGGACGGAAACGCCGACGGCGGAACCGACGGAGGCGCCCGCTTCCGAACCGACGTCCGAACCCGAGCCGGAGCTTGTTGAGCCGGAGTCGGATTACAGCGAACGCTGGCGGGAGCGTCCGATCCCGGAAAGCTTCGATCTGCGCAGCGTCGACACCGACAGCGACGGCGTCGGCGACCGCTGCTATGTCACGCCGATCCGGGCGCAGCATCCGTTCGGCACCTGCTGGGGCTTTGCCTCGATCGGCGCAAGCGGATACGAAGCCGAATACCGGCTGAAGGATACGGATCAGTGGACGGTCGTTCCGTTTGAAGCAGGACAGACCGAGCTTTTGATCAAAGGGCTTGCCGCGGGCGAATATGAGGTCCGCGTGCGCGCCTTTGTCGATACGACCGGCGCGGAGAAGAACTTCCTGATCATGGATCTCTACTACGGCGAATACAGCGACGTGATAACGGTTACGGTGAATTGAAGCCGGAGGGGCTTAAGCCCGATCTCATCACCCGAAACAAAACGGGGCGAAGCCTATGTGGCTTCGCCCTCATTGTTTATTTGAAACAAGACAATGCCTTAGTTCGCACCGAGATAGCGGATGCAGAGCATGGTGATGTCGTCGAACTGTTCGGCGCCGTTTGCGTGTGCATTGATTGCCGCCTTGACGTCGGCAACGATCTCCTCCGGCGCTTTGTCAGCGTCGGTTTTCAGACAGTCGGCAAGCCGCTGTTCGCCGAATAGTTCATGCGCTTTGTTTTCGGCTTCGGTCACGCCGTCGGTATAAAGGAACAGCCGGTCGCCCGTCTTAAGCGTCATGGTCTGTTCGCGGTACGGAATGCCTTCCATACCGGCAAGCACGAAGCCGCCGCGGCGTTTGATAAACTCCGGCGTTCCGTCCGAGATCAGCACGGGCGGGTTGTGTCCCGCGCAGACAAAGGTGAGCGCTCCGGTCGAAAGATCGAGCACGCCGATCCATGCGGTCACGAACATCTGCGCCGTGTTGTTGCTGCAAAGGCTGTCGTTTGCGACGGTGATCGCTTCGGAAAGCGTCGGATAGTCGCGCACACAGTTCTGGATGGTGGTTTTGGAGGTCGCCATAAAGAGCGCGGCGGGAATGCCCTTGCCGGAGACGTCCGCAACAACGAAGGCGAGCCGATCCTTATCCACAAAGAATACGTCGTAAAAGTCGCCGCCGACCTCCTTCGCCGGATCCATGGAAGCGGCGATCCCGATCTCCGGTCTGCCGGGATAGGTTTCCGTGATGGGCGGCAGCAGCGAATGCTGAATGACGGTCGCGACTTCAAGCTCCGTCTTGAGGCGCGAACGCTCGAGCGTGATCTCCCGCTGACGTTCGATATAATTGATCATGGTGATCATCAGCGTAAAGCCGACGGCGTTGACAAGGATGAAGGGCAGGGCGATCGCCTTGACGATGTCGAGCCCCGCATGGGGATTCTCGGGCGTCCGGACGATGAGAAAAACGAGCGAAAGATGAAAGATCTCCATTAAGACGCCGATCAGCAGCGCCCACCAGGGCTTTTTCAGCTTTTGATTGAATTTCCGTGCAAATATGCCGCACATGGTGCCGATGCAGATCGTCGCAATGATGCAGGCGTAGGTAACGAGCATCGTGGCGGAATCCCATGTGCCGGGATCTGAGATCAGGTATCCCTTATCGGTATGAAGAAAGACGTAAAAGAATCGATGCGCCCCGGCAATCACTCCCGCGATCAGACCGCCGAGCGGTCCGCCGGTGAAGCCTGCAAGCATCGGTCCGATGTCTCGGACGGAAATGACCGCGCCGTTGAGCTGAAGACCGGACATGGTTCCGTAGATGCCGAATACACCGCCCAAAAGACCGGCGAACAGCGAATACTTCCAGCTCGATTTCGAACCGAAAAATTTCGTCATCAACTCACTGCCGCCGATAAATGCCGCGATCACGAGAATGACGGCGAGCGTGCCGATCATGTTGGTGAAAAAAACTGTCAGATTTCCGTTCATGGAAGAACCTCCGCAGACACGGGAGGTCGAAAAAAGATCGAGGATCTCAAGAAGATTACGGGCGCGGGCGAGTGGGATGATGTTCCGCCCGTTGACAGGCATTCCTACGATCCGGGCGAGAACAATCCCCTACGCAGGAATTCGATAAGTGGCAAAACAGAGCGAGGCTGTATCGGCTTCGCTCTGTTTTTGCTTTGGCGACAGGATCTTGATTTCCAACTCGTTTCCGACTGTAATGATCCTGTCCAAGTATACGATCACGAAAGGATCAACGTTGATGAACCCGAAAAAACGCCATTCGTTCTGCTGGCAGTTCCTTTGGTGCCCGGAATCTTCCCCGTCATCAAACAGGTGTCCGGCACGAAAAAAACAGTGCACGCGTGCAACGCGGCGTCGGCGATCCATGCGTCTGCTGCGCACAATTACCGAATCGCGGATTGAGAGATAACATCGCACAAGGGGCGAAGCCATTCGGCTTCGCCCCCTTGTTTTTTTTATCAGTTACGGCTTCTTTTCGTTTGTCGGGTCATAGCATTCCGGAAACAGAACGCCGTTCACGACCCGGACGTCGGAGAGATTCCGCTTTCGGTCCGCTTCCGCGCTGCAGAGCAGATGTATCGGGCAACGACCTTCTTCGGCAGCGCGCGGCAAAGGACGGGAAAACGGGCGATGCGCCGAAAATGCCCGCCGCGCCTCGGAAAACCGGGCTTTCTGTCCCGTAAAGCGGTCGTCGAATTGTGAACTCATTATGGGAATTTTGGGCGGTGTTTTTGTTGTATGATGAGTGCAGCGAAAGACAGGGAGGCACACAATGAACCGAAAGACAGAACGAATGACCGAGGCGATCGGGGCGTATTTTGCGGCCTGCGACGCAACGCGCGAGCGTCGCGAGCTGAAAAACGGCGGAACGGAAGAGAGACAGATCCCCTACACCCTGTTCGGTCTTGCGCGGGCGGTGCAGCTGACGCCGGAGGAAGTGCTCGCGGCGTTTCATACCGAGGCGCGTTCCAAGGAGAACGCGATCCTGCGCGACGCGGTCCTGAGGGTTGCCGCCTACACGCTCGAGCGGGCGCTGCTCGGAGAGCTCAACTATCAGTCGGCGCTGGAAGCGATCCGGTCGATGGGGCTCTCGGGCGGCGCGGAGAAGACGGACGGCGCTCTGGAGATCGTTCTGGACGACGCGGCGGGGAGGTATTCGAAATGATCCTGCATCTTCCGGGTACGCCGAACCCGAAACAGGAGCTGTTCTTCCTCGCGGACGCGCGGCACATCGCCTACGGCGGGGCGCGCGGCGGCGGCAAGTCGTGGGCGATGCGCCGGAAATTCGTGCTCCTTGCCTTTCGCTATGCGGGGCTCAACCTGCTGCTTCTGCGCCGGACGCTGCCGGAGCTCAACGAAAACCACGTGCTCCCGCTGCAGAGGGAGCTTGCGGGCGCCGTGCAGTACCATTCGACGCAGCGCGCGTTCCTGTTCCCGAACGGCAGCCGGATCAAGCTCGGCTACTGCGACCGCGAAGCGGACGTGTTCCAGTATCAGGGACAGGAGTACGACGTGATCGGGCTTGAGGAGGCGACGCACTTCACCGAGACGCAGATGCAGTTTCTGACGACCTGCAACCGGTCGGTGCGCGAGGACTTCTCGCCGCGCATGTACTACACCTGCAACCCCGGCGGCGTGGGGCATGCGTGGGTGAAGCGGCTGTTCATCGACCGCGATTACCGCAACAGCGAGCGGGCGGCGGATTATGTGTTTATCCCGGCGCGGGTCACCGACAACCCGGTCCTTCTGCACAGCAATCCGCAGTACCTCGAGACGCTCGAGAATCTTCCCGAGCATCTCAGAAAGGCCTACCTTGACGGCAACTGGGACGTCCTGGAGGGACAGTTCTTCCAGGAATTCGACCGCGACCGGCACGTCGTGCGCCCAACGAGGCTCCCGATGGAGTGGAAGCGCTTCCGCGCAATGGATTGGGGCTACAACGATCCGTGCTGCGTGCTGTGGTTTGCCGTCGCCCCCGAGGGCAGGCTGTACGTGTACCGCGAGCTGTATCTTCGAAAGACGCTGTCGAGCGAGATCGCAAAGCGGGTCAGAACGCTGTCGGAGGGCGAACGCATCGCTTACACCGTCGCGTCGCCCGACGCTTGGCAACAGCGCGGTCTGAAGGGCGCGGAGGGCGAGAGCATCGCCGAGGTCTTCAGCCGCAACGGCGTGCCGCTTCTGCCGGCGGACAACGCCCGCGTTCCGGGATGGCAGCGCGTTCGCGAAGCGCTTGCCGATTCCGGGGACGGCACGCCGGAGCTTCGGATCTTCGAGACCTGCCGCAACCTCATCCGCACGCTGCCGACGCTGACCTTCGACGCGCACGACTGCGAGGACGTGTCGGATCTTTGCGAGGACCACGCGCCGGAAGCGCTGCGTTACGGGCTGATGAGCCGTCCGCGTCCCGCCGCCGCGGAGGCAAAGAAGCGCGTCTACCGCTATGACCCGCTTGCGGGCACGGTGCAGGGCAGCCCGGGATTCCGGGGGCTGTGAATCAATGAATTGCGCTCCGCGCATGAATTGACCGGCGGTCATGAATTGTGCCGAAGGCACATGAAGAATCAACCAGAAAGGAATTATGATGAAACCAAGACAATCCGAAACCAAACGGCGGTTAGCCGAAGAAGCGACTGCGCTGTTCAACGAGTTCCGCAATGCATACGCGAACGAGTGGCGGCGTCAGGAGCACAATGAGCGGATGTATCGCGGGGAGCATTGGTATGACGTGCCGGTGACCGATCCGAACGAGCCGCGTCCGGTCACGCCGATCCTGCAGTCCACGATCGAAAACGTGTCGGCGGACCTCGCGGATCAGACGCCGGAGGCGGTCATCGAGCCGGAGAGCGCGGCGGACGCCTATGCGGCGCAGGTCATCGACGCGGTGATCCGCAGAAACCACGACGCGGCGTCGTACCCGGTCGAGTACCGCAGAATGATCCATGACCTGCTGGTCGGCGGCTGGTGCGTGCAGGAGGTCGGCTACGACAGCGCGGAAAACGGCGGCCTTGGCGGCGCGTTCATCCGTCACGTCGACATCCGCAGCATCCTCGTCGATCCGCTCGTCACCGATCTCCAGGACAGCCGCGCGGTGTTCAAGCTTGCGCTGCGTCCGAAGGCGTGGATCGAAGCGCACTATCCCGACGTTTATCCGCTGATCGAATCCCGTCCGACGAACGACGCGGAGCTGATCACCGACGAGATCCTTTCGCCGGATCCCAAAAACGCCTGCCTGCTCATCGAATACTGGCGGCGCGAATACGACGCGCAGGACGACGTGACCCGCGTGCACATGGCGCTGCTCTGCAACGGCGTTGTGCTCGAGGACAGCCGCGACGTCAAGCCTGAGGGCTATTTTTCACACGGTCGATACCCGTTCGTACTGACTACGCTTTACCCGCGAAAGGGGAGCGCTCTCGGCTTCGGCGTCGTCGATCTGTTCGGCACGATGCAGCGCTATGCGGACAAGCTCGATCAGCTCGTGCTGAAGAATGCGTTCCTGGCGTCGCGCAACAAGCTGCTGGTCACCGACGCGTCCGGCTTCGATCCGGACGATCTCCGCGACTGGTCCAAGGACGTGCACACCGGCGAGAACCTGAACGGCGTGACGTGGATGACCACCGCGCCGCTGCCGAACTATCTGCTCTCCTACATCCGGTCGATCCGCGAGGACATCAAGGAGGAGAGCGGCGCAAACGACTCCTCGCGCGGAGCGGCGCCGAGCGGCGTGACCGCGGCGCGCGCGATCGAAGCGCTGCAGGAGATGAGCACCAAGCGTGCGCGCATGGCGTCCGACCTTCTGCACGAAGCGTTCCGCGAGGCGGTGCGCATGGAGATCGAGACGGAGCGCGAGTTCAACTGCTATCTGCGTCCCGTGACGGTCACGGTCGACGGCGAGCCCAAAGAGGTCTTCTTCGACAGCGACGTGCTTCTTAAAAACGCGCCGGGCGGCGTGCAGCTGCCGATCGAGTTTCTGATCTCGATCAAGGCGGTCCGGCGCAGCCGCTTTGCCGCCGCCGCGCAGAACGAGCTCGTCATGAGCCTGCTGTCCCTCGGTGCGGTCACCAGGGAGCAGGCGATCTCCCTCATGGTATTCGAGGGAAAGGAACAGGTGCTGAAAGGCATGCGGGAAGCGGCAAACGAGGAAATCGAGCCGTTGTTTCCCGAACGAACCAAAAAGAAACGATTCGGAGGTAAACTATGATCTTTAAGAAAAAACCGGAACCCGAAGCGATCGATCCGATCGAAACCGGGGAAGAGAATCCGTTCATCGACGCGGCGAACGAGCTTGCGGAGATGGAGGAAAACGGCGAGCTGCCGGAGGGCTTCGAGCTTTCCGAGGCGGTCAAAGACTATGCGTTCGCCGCGCTGCTCAGCGAATTCGAGCCCAGGGCGGCGGTGCGCATCTATGTCGCGGAAAAGCGTGCGGAGGAGGCGGAGAACAACGTCAAGACCCGCATGAGCGAACAGGCGAGAAGCCGGAAAGCGCTCCCGAAGAGCCAGCGCACCGACCGTGCGGTCGCGCCCGCGCCGGATTATATGTCGATGTCGAGAGAAGCGTTCTCGGCATTGGAGCAGCAGTACAGAAACGCCGCGCACAACGGCAAACGAGTCCACATCTAAAAGGAGGAACCTATGAACACCAATACCACTCTGAACACCGTAAACAACGCATACTTCAACAAGCAGTTCTACGATAAGAAGCTGCTGGAGACCGCAAAGACGCGCCTGGTGCACGCAAGCTTCGGGCAGAAGCGCAGCATCCCGCGGCACGGCGGCAAGCGCGTGGAGTTCCGCAAGTACAATCTCTTCACGCCCGACGTCGACGCGCTGACGCTGGTCGAGGGCGTGACGCCGGACGGGCAGACGCTTTCGCAGTCCAACGTGGAGGCGGAGGTCAGCCAGTACGGCGCGTACGTCGAGGTCAGCGATCTTCTGGATCTCACCGCGTACGACGAGGTGCTGGCGGATTCCGCGGAGCTGTTGGGCGAGCAGCTCGGCACCGTGATCGAATGGGTCACGCGCGATGCGATGTGCGCCACGACCAATGTGCAGTATGCGAACGGCAAGACCCTGCGCGAGCAGCTCGACGATACGGAAACCCTGACGGTTGCCGAGATCCGCAAGGCGGTCCGCACGCTGAAGAAGAACAAGGCGCGCATGTTCACAAGCGCGATCGACGGCTCCGTGCGCCGTCCGCACTTCGTCTGCATCTGTTCGCCGGACGCGACCTACGACCTGCAGAACGATCCGCTGTGGCAGGACGTTTCGAAGTACAGCAATGCGGAGCAGATCTATTCCGGCGAAATCGGCAGACTCTTCGGCGTCGTGTTTGTGGAGTCGACCGAGGCGAAGGTTTACCGTCAGACGATTTACCTGATGCCGAGACAGGGCAGCGGCAGCAGCGCGACCAGCAGCGTCGTCTTCAGAACGGTTCCGACCGAGGAGCAGATCCGTTATCTGTCGGTTCCCGGCAACCGGATCTGCTGCGACGATGACGAGTACACGATCGAGTCCTACAACAGAACGACGAACACGTTGACGCTGACGACCGCGCTTCAGTTCGGTCCGACCGAACCGTTTTACACGAACGACGGCGGCAAGGCTGACGCAAACCATCGCATGAGGGACGTCCATGCAACGCTGGTGTTCGGCGCGGACGCGTACGGCGTGATCGACGTCGACGGCTCCGGCACGATGGAAACGATCATCAAGCCGCACGGCAGTGAAGGCAGCGGCGATCCGCTGAATCAGCGCGCAACGGTCGGCGCAAAGGTCGCCGCATACGCGGCGAAGGTGCTGAATCCGCTGTGGATCGTGCGCATTGAGCACACGGTCTCGGCGTAACGGAACGGCGCGGGGGAGGGCTTGTCCTTCCCCCCGCGGGAAAGAAAGGAGCATACGATGGAAAACAAGAAACAGACAGCAATGAAGGGGACCGCGAACGGCGGCGAAGAGACCGCCTCCGTCTACATTCCTTCTGACGGGATCGGTCCGTTTCTGGAAGGCGCGCTGAACGGCGTAAGCTTCCGGATCCCGACCGGAACGGTCGTGGAGGTCCCGAAGCGCATCGCAAGAGTGATCGCGGAAAGCATCCGGCAGATCCCGGACGGCCGCGGGGCGGTGGAGCCGTATACCGGCGTCGGCGGCAGAAAGATCGGGTGATCGCCGTGACGGTATCGGAACTCATACAGAGCGCGCTTGCGGAGCTGGATCATCCGGAGAACACCGCCGCGCTGCCGCTCTGGAAGGAGAAGCTCCTCCGCTTTGCGAACGAAGCCGTGGTCGATCTCTATGAGACCTTTCATCCGTGGCGGCGCGACCTGCTGACGCTTCAGAACGGCGTTCTCGACCTGACCGCGCTTCCGTATACGGTCGCCAAGGTGCTCGGCGTGGAGCGCGGCGGGATGCGCGTGCCGTTCTTCTACGGCGCGGACACGGACACGATCCGCGTGCCGGGCGTGCAGGACGGACTGATGACGGTGGTTTACCGGTATCTGCCGAAAACGCTCATCCTCGACGGCGATGAGCCGGAGCTGCCGTCTGCCTGCGATCCGCTGATCGTGCTGTATATGACGGGGCGGTTTTGCCTGACCGACGACGCGCAGGGATTGAACCACGCGACCGCCGCGCTCTCACTCTATGAAACGAGAAAGCGCAGGCTGAAGCTCGATTTCGACGAACCGACCGATTACCGGATCGTCAACCGTTTTTGAAAGGAGGCGCTTATGGCGTATCAGACTATGACGCTGCCGTCGTTCGGCAGCGTGCGGATGGATCTTTCCGAAGGACTTCTGAAGCCGGACATGAGCCCGGAAGCCTATAACGCGGACACGCGCTCCGGCGCGCTCTGTTCCGCAAAGGGTTTTTCGCGCGTGACGCCGGAAACGGTCGACGCGGAAACGCCGTACGAGCGGATGTACGTCTATGCCTCCGAGCGCGGGGACCGGTATTTCGCCGCCGCGCAGGACATGCTGTATCTCTACGACGCGGCTGCCGGGATCTGGCGTCCGCTGTATCAGTTCGAGCGCAGCGTTTCGGGCGAGCGGATGGACTTTCTGAAGGTGCGCGTCGGCACGGCGGATCGGCTTCTTATCGCCTGCGGATCCGAACCGATGCTGAGCTATGACGCAGGAACGGGACTTGTCGATGTGTTCGGCACGGCGGAAAAGCTTTCGGACAAGACGGTCAGTTATGCGGAGCTGTATTTCGGGCGGCTTTTCGCGGCGGGCGATCCCTCCGCGCCGAGCCGCCTTTACTGGAGCAAGTCGCCGGGCGGCGGCCGCACGATCGACGATTGGCGGGCGGACCCCGCGAGCGAAAACGTCTCGGGCGGTTTCGTGGACGTCGGCGTGGACGACGATCCGATCACGGGGCTGTTCGCGCTGTCGAATCAGCTTCTGATCTTCAAGCGCGACTCGCTCTATCGCCTGCTCGGCGATCGCCCGTCGAACTACCGCATCGTTTCCGTGGACGCGGCGTTCCGCCAGCCGCTGCACACCGCCTGCGTGCGCTATGCCGACCGGCTGTTCTTTTTGACCGACGGCGGGCTGTGCTTCTACGACGGACAGACCGTGCGCAAAAGCGCGGCGTTCCGTGCGCTGGAACCGCTGCTCCGGCAGGCAAATCTCGGCGGGGTACGCGCCGCGGCGTGCGGCGACACGCTGTATTTTGCGATCCGCATGCGCTTCGGCGCGCCGTACAACGATACGGTGATCGAATACGACGTTCTGCGGGATCGCTTCATGCTGAAACGCGGATTCACGGCGGCGGATCTGATGACCGTGCACGGTGCGCTGTACGCGCTGACCGGCGGCGGGAAGCTCGTCGTGTTTGACGGCAATACGAGCTATGACGGCGATCCGATCGACGTCAGCTACAAAACGCCCGCGATCGACCTCGGACGGAAGGACACGAACAAGACACTGCTGCGGCTCACGGCAAGCGGCGAGGGACAGATCGGCGTGCGCGTCGTCTCGGACGGCGGCGTGTACGAAACGACGGCGCGGTTTTCCACGGTGCCGGAGGGCGTGACGGAGATCCCGCTCCGGGGAACGGGACGCGTGTTCCGCCTGACGTTTTCCTCCGTCGGCGGCAGACCGTTCCGCCTCGACGCGCCGATGACCCTGCTGTTCGATCAGCAGAAGCGTCCCGGATAAGGAGGATCCTTATGGCAGCATATGTACCCACGGGCATGCAGGCGCTGTTTCCGGTCTATCTCGGACGAATGCCGTCTCCGGCGGACGACCGGGACGGCTATGACAGCAGCGTCGCGCAGAACGAAAACAATCTGAATCAGAACCTGGAGCTTCTCTACAATAAGCTTCTGGAACTCGAATCGGCACTTATGAATCATACGGAAGGAGAATAAACACATGATCAAACTACCCATCAGCCCATGGACGCCGCCGATCCCGGTCGTTACGCCGGGCGACGGCAAACCGTCCGACGGCGATCAGCCGCCCAAGAACGGAAGTCCGGGAAAGCCCTCCAATCCCGGAAAACAGGAAGAGGAGGTGACGCTCGAGTCCCTGTTCGAGGAGATGCTGAAGAAATATCTGCCCGAAACGGTAGAGTTCACGCCGCTTTCCGAGGAGGTTCTCTCCGAGACGATCCGCAACTGGCTGCGCCCCGCGTATGAACAGGCGATCCAAAGCCGCCGCAATCAGACGCAGCGGATCAACGCGGAGCTGGACGCGGACGCGTGGTCGCGCGGGATGGGGCAAAGCACCTATCTCTCCGACGTGAAGGAGCGTCAGTATCAGGGCGAACAGAACGACGTCGACGCGCTGGAAAGCAACTATGCCTCCGCGCTTGCCGGACAGCTTTACGACGCGATAAAAGCGCAGCAGGAGAAGAAGATCGAGGTCGACGAATTCAACGCCGAACAGATCAACCGCGCGCGCGAGCTTGCCATGGAGGCGGCGCGAGAGCTGTACGAGGCGTACCTCGCCGACAGAAAACACCGCAGATCGGGCAGCGGCGGTTCGGCGAGCGGCAGCAGATCGTTTGCCGGGCTGGTCCTTGCCGGCGCGGAGAAGAACATGCCGAAAACGGATTACCGCTCGGCGGAGCAGCTGATCGCGCGGATGTCGCCGAAGGAACGCGCAAGGCTGTATAACCGCGCCGACCCGAAGTATCTGAGACTGCGCAGCGAGCTCAGCTACAGCCTCGGCAGAAACGGGCTTTCCGCGTTGAGGCGCAAGTATCCCGCAAGATAGGCGTACGCGCCGTATGTGAATAAAGCGAAAACGGTGTATCCGCGCGATTGCGAAACCGTGCGAAACGTGATACAATGAAAAAAACGGGTCGATCCGCAACAAGGAAGACGTCATGAATATTTATCTTGCGTTCACACTGTTTTCGCTGATGATCCTGGTGTACTGGGTCATCTCGGAGCTGTTCGCCATGCTGTTCCGCTTCACCGGTCTGCCGGACGAAAAAGCACGGTTCCAGGTCGTTTCGCTGCTGACCGGCTGCGGCTTCACGACGCGCGAAAGCGAACTGCTGCTCACCAGCAAATCCAGAAGACGGCTTGCAAGCATCACGATGCTGTTCGGATACGTGTTCAACATCACGATCGTATCCATGCTGATCAACGTCGTTCTCTCGATCAAGCTCACGGAGCTTTCGAACCTGTTCAGTATTCTGATCCCCATACTGGCGGCAGCGATCATCATCATTTTCATGCGCGTGCCCAAGTTGCGGGCGTGGGGCGATCATCTCATCGAGCGGATCGCGGGGCGTCTGACCCGCCGCGACACCGCAAACTCCGTGCTGCTGGTGGATTACATCGGCGAGGATTCCATCGCGCAGGTCACGCTCGTGGAGGTTCCGGAGGCGTTCCGGGAGAAGCCGCTTTCCAGAATGGGACTGAAGGCGGATTACAACATCCTCGTGATGCTGATCGAAAAGCCGCAGAGAAGGCCTGTGCCCGCCGGCGCGAAGACCGTCTTCGGCGCGGGCGACAAGCTGACCGTGTTCGGCGATTACAAGACGATCTGCAAAGCGTTTGAAGCCAAGGAGCGCTTCGGCGAAGAGACCGAGATCGGCTGACGGCATAAGAGATCCGGAAAGGGGCGAAAAACTCGCCCCTTTCTCAGGCTGTCGCAAAAGGGGTCAGACCACTTCGCTGACACTTCGTTACAGAAGTGCCGTCGCGCGCTTCCCGCGCGTCGCCATCGACCGTTTGCGGCGAGGGTTCATATAAGGAATACTTGTCGGATGAAAAGGCGTAAAACCGCCTTTTCTCTTTTATTAGTTCGCCGCAAACTATCCATGTTTTCTGAACCACTTCGCTTCGCTCCGTTACAGCGGTGACGTCGCGCGTTTGATCACGCGTCGCCATCCTCGGTCGCATACTTTCCACTCCGGTGCGCTTCGTTACAGCGGATGTTCGTGCGTTTCTCGCGCGTGCCATGTATAGCTCCGTCACGAAAACACGGATTCATAGGCGTTCTGACAAGAGGGATTTTCAAAAGCACAGCCGGTTTTCGATCGGCTGTGCTTTTTCGTTGCGTCGTGCCGGAATTTGT
>CADAPG010000072.1:10153-11098 GCA_902789675.1 uncultured Eubacteriales bacterium | reverse complement strand
CGCAACAACGCCGGAAGCAACCGTACGGCCGCCTTCACGGATTGCGAAGCGGAGACCCTGCTCCATCGCGATCGGCGTGATCAGCTGGATTTCCATGCGGATGTTGTCGCCCGGCATGACCATCTCGACGCCTTCCGGCAGCGTGATCGTGCCCGTAACGTCGGTCGTTCTGAAATAGAACTGCGGACGGTAACCGGAGAAGAACGGGGTGTGACGGCCGCCCTCTTCCTTCGTCAGAACATACACCTCGGAGTTGAAGTGCGTGTGCGGATGAATGGAACCCGGCTTCGCCAGAACCTGGCCGCGTTCGATCTCGTTGCGCTGTACGCCGCGGAGAAGCAGACCGATGTTGTCGCCCGCGATCGCCTGATCGAGGAGCTTACGGAACATCTCAACGCCCGTAACGACGGTGCTGCGCTTTTCTTCCGTCAGACCGACGATCTCGACGGTGTCGGAAACCTTGACGGTACCGCGCTCAACACGGCCCGTTGCAACCGTGCCGCGGCCGGTGATGGAGAAGACGTCCTCAACCGGGAGCAGGAACGGCTTGTCGGATGCACGTTCCGGCGTCGGAATGTAGCTGTCAACCGCATCCATCAGCTCGAAGATGCACTGGCATTCCGGCGTTTCCTTCGCGATCTTGCCCTCGGTGAGTGCTTCGAGCGCGAGCAGTGCGGAACCGCGAATGATCGGGATGTCGTCGCCCGGGAAATCATAGGAGCTCAGCAGCTCACGGATCTCCATCTCGACGAGCTCGAGGAGCTCTTCGTCGTCGACCTGGTCAACCTTGTTCATGAAGACAATGATGTACGGTACGCCGACCTGACGGGCGAGCAGAATGTGCTCACGGGTCTGCGGCATCGGGCCGTCCGCTGCGGATACGACCAGGATCGCGCCGTCCATCTGCGCTGCGCCCGTGATCATGTTCTTGACGTAGTCCGCGTG
>CADAPG010000072.1:0-10112 GCA_902789675.1 uncultured Eubacteriales bacterium | reverse complement strand
GTCGTCTTGCCATGGTCAACGTGTCCGATCGTGCCGATGTTTACATGCGGCTTCGTACGTTCGAATTTTGCTTTTGCCATTGTAAGTTCTCCTTATAAATGTTTGTATTTCTTTTTAGAACCAATAGTTGTATTTGCCCAGGATCTGCTCCTGTATTGCGGCCGAAACCTTGTCGTAGCGGTTGAACTGCATCGTGAACGTGCCTCTGCCCTGCGTTCTCGAACGCAGATCGGTGGCATAGCCGAACATTTCACTGAGTGGGCAGATCGCGTTGACCGCCGTGCTGCCCTGGCGCGTCTCCATGCCGGAGATCTTGCACCGCCGCGACGTAAGATTACCCACGATATCGCCCAGGTATTCGTCCGGCACCAACACCTCGACGCTCATCATCGGCTCCAGAAGCTCACAGTTGTCCTTTGTGATCCCCTCTTTGACCGACAGCGAGCCCGCGATGCGGAACGCCAGATCGCTGGAATCGACTTCGTGGAAGCTGCCGTCCTTCAGCGTCGCCTTGAGGTTGATAAGCTCGTATCCGCCGAGCGGACCGCTCATCAGCGCGTCGCGGATGCCCTGATCGACCGCCGGAATGAATTCCTTCGGGATCACGCCGCCGACGACCTTGTTGACAAAGCGGTATGTTTCGCCCTCCTGCGGATCGTCGAGCGGAGCAAATTCGATCACGGTGTGCGCATACTGTCCGTGTCCGCCCGTCTGCCGTACGTAACGGCATTCGTAGGCGGTCGGGTGCATGATGGATTCCTTGTAGGCGACCTGCGGCTTGCCGACCGTCGCTTCAACGCGGAACTCGCGGATCAGACGGTCCACGATGATCTCCAGATGGAGCTCACCCATGCCGGCGATGATGGTCTGCCCCGTTTCCTGATCCGTATAGGTACGGAAGGTGGGGTCCTCTTCGCCGAGCTTTTGAAGCGCTGCCATCATCTTTTCCTGTCCCGCCTTGGTCTTCGGTTCGATCGCGACCTGAATGACCGGCGTCGGGAAGATCATGCTCTCGAGCAGCATCTGCCGGTTTTCCGCGCAGAGCGTATCGCCCGTCGACGTTTCCTTCATGCCCACCAGCGCGCAGATATCGCCCGCGTGGACTTCCTCAAGCTCGGTACGCGCGTCCGCGTGCATCAGCAGGATCTTGCTGACGCGCTCGCGCTTCTGCTTCGAGACGTTATAGACATAGGAACCGGATTTCAGCGTGCCGCTGTACACGCGCACGAACGCCAGCCGTCCCACAAACGGGTCGGTGACGATCTTGAACGCCAGCGCCGCAAACGGCGCGTCGTCGCGCGGTTCGGCGACAAGCTCTTTCTCGCCGCTGCGATCCGTGCCCTTTGCCGGCGGAATGTCCAGCGGAGAGGGCAGAAAATCGACGATCGCGTTAAGAAGCGGCTGTACGCCTTTGTTGCGGTACGAGGTGCCGCAGGTGACCGGCACGGCTGCGCCTGCGATGGTCGCTTTGCGGATGCAGGAGATCAGCTCTTCGTTCGTGGGCATTTCGCCCTCGAAATACTTTTCCAGCAGATCTTCGTCCTGCTCGATGACCGCTTCGATCAGCGCCGCGCGGTGCTCCTCCGCCGTTTCGACCATGTCGTCGGGGATCGGCTCCTCGCGGATGTCGGTTCCGTCGTCGTTGTAGTAGACCTCCGCCTTCATCGTCACAAGATCGACGATGCCGCGGAAGTTCATTTCGCTTCCGATCGGAAGCTGCACCGGAATCGGGTTTGCGCCCAAACGGTCGCGCATCATGTCCATCACATGGAAGAAATCCGCTCCCGTGATGTCCATTTTATTGACGTACGCAATGCAGGGCACATGGTACTTCATCGCCTGCCGCCAGACCGTCTCGGACTGCGGTTCGACGCCGCCCTTTGCGCAGAACACAGCAACGGCACCATCCAGCACCCGGAGACTGCGTTCCACCTCAACGGTGAAATCCACATGTCCCGGCGTGTCGATGATGTTGATGCGATGTCCACGCCAGTACGTCGTGGTCGCGGCGGAGCAGATCGTGATGCCGCGTTCCTGCTCCTGCGCCATGTAATCCATGGTCGCCGTGCCCTCGTGTACTTCGCCGACCTTGTGGATCTTGCCCGTGTAGAACAGGATCCGCTCGGTCGTCGTGGTCTTGCCGGCATCGATGTGCGCCATGATGCCGATATTGCGTGTCAGTTCAAGCGCAGTGTCCCGCATTACCAGCGATAATGTGCAAACGCCTTGTTGGCCTCTGCCATCTTATGGGTGTCTTCCTTCTTCTTGACCGCGTTGCCCTGTTCGTTGCAGGCATCCATGATCTCGCCCGCAAGGCGCTCCGCCATCGTGCGCTCGCCGCGATTGCGCGCATAGCTCACGAGCCAGCGAAGACCCAGGGTCTGACGGCGCTCTGCGCGGATCTCGATCGGGACCTGATAGGTCGAACCGCCGACTCTGCGTGCCTTGACTTCGAGAACGGGCATGATGTTGTTCATCGCCTGTTCGAACGCTTCAAGCGCGTCCTTGCCCGTCTTCTGGTTGATGATCTCAAACGCATCGTAAACGGCCTTCTGCGCAACGCCGCGCTTGCCGTCCAGCATGACCTGGTTGATGAGCTTGGTCACAACGACGCTCTTATAGATCGGATCTTGAAGAACTTCTCTCTTCGGAATAAAACCTCTTCTCGGCATGTTGTGTCCTCCTTACTTCTTGGCGCCGGTCTTCGGACGCTTTGCACCGTACAGGGAACGAGCCTGCTTGCGGTTTGCGACGCCGGCGGTATCCAGAGCACCGCGGATGATGTGGTAACGAACACCGGGCAGGTCCTTGACACGACCGCCGCGGATCAGAACCACGGAGTGCTCCTGCAGATTGTGACCGATACCGGGGATATACGCGGTACCTTCGAGACCGTCGGTCAGACGGATACGAGCGATTTTACGCAGTGCGGAGTTCGGCTTTTTCGGCGTCATCGTACGGACTGCGGTGCAGACGCCGCGACGCTGCGGGCACTGCTTCAGAATGGGCGCCGTGGACTTGTATTCCACGGGCTGTCTGCCCTTGCGAACCAACTGATTAATGGTCGGCATTCAGATGTTTCCTCCTAAAAAATTTATGTAATCTTTTTTATAAATCAATCCCTCTGCAACCCAATTCAGAGGATATTGTCCGGAATCATACCGCATTTTCTTCCGAAAGCGCGGTTTTCGGTCGTGCCTTTTCCAAGCACCGCCAAATAGATAGTGTAACAGAAAGAGTCAAACTTGTCAATCGGTATTTTTCGTTTCCGATACTTCCGAAGCGTTACCTTCCCGATCCGGCATTTCGTACACACTGCTTCCCGCCGTGCCGAGCCCTCTGTCGACCCGATGCTTCGTAAACGCGATATGCGCCTGACGGTCGTTGAACAGCGGACGCCAGCCCTTTTCCGTCATCTCGCCGACGAACGGATGCGTGCGGACGTCGACATACATGCGCGTTTCCGCCTTTTTCTTATAAAGATGGGAAAGCAGCTTTCCGACGCCGTAGCCTCCGACGATCGAGAGAACGATCAGTGCAAACGGAAGCCATCCCGCTGTCTGCCGAAGCGATTGCGACAAGTGTTCGTTCAGCACGATCGGCAGCGTGATCAGCGTCAGCACGATCGGTACGAGCAGCGGCAGATACGAGATCAGCAGGATCTGTCTGCGGCACTTGGAGCAGCACGCAAACTGCAGCGGAACCATGAAGCCCGTCTCCTGCTTCGTAAGCCATTTGCGCTTCGCGAGCTTTTTCGGCTCGGTATGCGCCATGTCAAAGACCGCGAAGCTCGTCGGCGTGCCCTTCGGTTCCGTCTTGCACAGCGTGCAGGTCTTGCTTTCAAAGAGCTGCGCCACGGTGCCTTCCGGCTGCAGTTCGCAGAACAGTCTGAGATCGTCGTGAATCGCGGGATCTGCGACGCGGCCCTTGAGCGGGCACTTGTCGCAGTCCTGCATATTCAGCAGCGCGCAGGATTTGGTTCCGTAAAGCGCGCATTCGGTATCGTTCAGACGACTTTGCTCCATAGCCTTACTCCGCATCCGTCGGGACGTCCTGCGCCTCGCTCACTTCGACATTGCGATAGCGCTTGAGTCCGATGCCGGCAGGGATCAGCTTGCCGATGATGACGTTCTCCTTGAGACCGACGAGCGGATCGATCTTGCCCTTGATGGCAGCTTCGGTCAGCACGCGCGTGGTCTCCTGGAAGGACGCCGCGGACAGGAACGATTCGGTAGCGAGCGCCGCCTTGGTGATGCCGAGGAGCTTGCGCTTTGCCTTTGCAAGCACCGGTTCCGCGGGCTCTTCCGTGCCGTTTTCCTGCGCGAGCGCGAGAGCGGTCTCGTACTCGGTGATCAGCTTTTCGTTCTCCTCTTCGAAGCGGAAGCTGTCGCACAGTTCGCCGGGCAGCAGGTTCGTGTCGCCCGCGTCCTCGATCTGGACCTTGCGGAGCATCTGGCGGATGATGACCTCGATGTGCTTATCGGAGATCTCAACGCCCTGCAGACGGTAAACGCTCTGAACTTCCTTGAGAAGATACGCCTGTACGCCCTTGACGCCCTTGATCTTCAGGATGTCGTTCGGGTTGACGGAACCTTCCGTGAGCTCGTCGCCCGCTTCCACACGATCGCCTTCCTGCACCTTCATCTTGGAGCCGAACGGGATCAGATAGTTCTCGGATTCGCCTTCGTCGTTCGTGATGATCGCGCGATGCTTCGCCTCGTCGATGCGGACCGTACCGGAGATCTCCGTGATGGTCGCAAGGCCCTTCGGCTTTCTTGCCTCGAACAATTCCTCGACACGCGGAAGACCCTGCGTGATGTCCTCGCTCGAAGCGACGCCGCCTGTGTGGAACGTACGCATCGTCAGCTGCGTGCCGGGCTCGCCGATCGCCTGTGCCGCGATGATGCCGACCGCTTCGCCGATATCGACGTGACCGCCGGTCGCAAGGTTTGCGCCGTAGCACTTGCAGCAGACGCCGTGCTCGGTGCGGCAGGTCAGGACGGAACGGCAGTAGACTTCCTTCACGCCCGCCTTTTCGATCGCAAGCGCTTCGTCGTGGCTGATCATGTGATCGCCTTCGCAAAGCTGCTCGCCGGTTTCCGGATGGAAGACCGGGTCGATCGCGTAACGGCCCTCGATGCGCGCCGAAAGCGGCTCGATCATCTTGTTGCCCTCGGCGATCGCGGAGACCCACATGCCGCGCGGCGTGTCGTTGCGCTCCGCGAAGCAGTCGACCTCGCGGACGATGACGTCCTGCGAAACGTCGACGAGACGACGCGTGAGGTAACCGGAGTCCGCCGTACGAAGCGCCGTATCGGCAAGACCTTTACGCGCGCCGTGCGAGGAGATGAAGAACTCCAGAACGGACAGACCTTCGCGGAAGTTTGCACGAATCGGCACCTCGATGATCTGACCGGACGGGTCCGCCATCAGACCGCGCATGCCGGCGAGCTGACGGATCTGCGCCTGGCTGCCGCGCGCGCCGGAGTCCGCCATCATGAAGATGGGGTTGTAGGCGTCGAGCGAATTCATCAATGCCTTCGTGACGTCCTCGGTGGTCTGCTCCCAGACCTTGATCACGCGGTCTCTGCGCTCCTTGTTGCTGAGGAGACCCATGCGGAAGTAGTTGTCGATCTCGACGACCTTCTTCTCCGCTTCGGAGACGAGCGCCTTCTTTTCTTCCGGAACACGGATGTCCTGGAAGCCGACGGTGACGCCGCCGCGGGTCGAGTATGAATAACCGAGCTTCTTGATGCGGTCAAGCGTTTCGCTGGTCTGCGTCGGACCGTGCTTTCTGTAGCACGCGTCGACGATCTTGCCCAGGTCCTTCTTCTTGACGAGCGAGTCGATCTCGAGCTTGAACATATCGTCCGCGCAGTTTCTCTCGACAAAGCCGAGGTCCTGCGGGAGCGCGTTGTTGAACAGCACGCGGCCGACGGAGGTGTCGCAGATCTTGTAGATCGTTTCGCCCTGCCATTCGCGGCGGAGACGGATCTTGACCTTTGCCTGCAGCGCGACCTCACCGGTCTGATACGCCATGATCGCTTCCTCTTCGGAGGAGAACGCCTTGCCTTCGCCCTTGACGCCGTCACGCTGCTGCGTCAGATAGTAGCAGCCCATGACCATGTCCTGCGTCGGGCAGACGACCGGCTTGCCGTCCTGCGGCTTCAGAATGTTGTTGGATGCAAGCATCAGGAAGCGTGCTTCCGCCTGCGCTTCGACCGAAAGCGGTACATGGACCGCCATCTGGTCGCCGTCGAAGTCCGCGTTGAATGCGGTACATACGAGCGGATGCAGCTTGATCGCGCGGCCCTCGACGAGGACCGGCTCAAACGCCTGAATGCCCAGACGGTGCAGCGTCGGCGCGCGGTTGAGCATGACGGGATGGTCCTTGATGACCTCCTCGAGCACGCCCCAGACCTCGGTCACGCCGCGCTCGACCATGCGCTTTGCGCCCTTGACGTTCTGCGCGAAGCCGCCCTTGACGAGCTTCTTCATCACGAACGGCTTGAAGAGCTCGAGCGCCATCTCCTTCGGAAGACCGCACTGATACATCTTCAGTTCCGGACCGACGACGATAACCGAACGGCCGGAATAGTCGACGCGCTTGCCCAGAAGGTTCTGACGGAAACGTCCCTGCTTACCGCGCAGCATGTCGGAGAGCGACTTCAGGGGGCGGTTGCCCGGACCCGTGACGGGGCGGGAACGGCGGCCGTTGTCGATCAGAGAGTCGACCGCTTCCTGCAGCATGCGCTTCTCGTTGCGAACGATGATGTCCGGCGCGCGCAGCTCAAGGAGTCTCTTCAGACGGTTGTTGCGGTTGATGACGCGGCGATAGAGATCGTTCAGGTCGCTCGTCGCGAACCGTCCGCCGTCGAGCTGAACCATCGGGCGAAGCTCCGGCGGAATGACCGGCAGCACCGTGAGGATGATCCATTCGGGGCGGTTGCCGCTCTTCATGAACGCTTCGACGACTTCCAGGCGCTTGACCGCGTTTGCGCGCTTCTGTCCGCCGCTGTGCTCGATCTCTGCGCGAAGCTCCTCGTCGAGCTTCTCAAGATCGATCTCGCAAAGGAGCTCGCGGATCGCCTCCGCGCCCATGCCGGCACGGAACGATTTCTCGCCGAACTGCTCCTGATACTCGCGATAGTCCTTATCGGTCAGCACCTGCTTTTTGCGCAGCGTGGTCGTACCGGGATCGATGACGACGTACGATGCGAAATACAGAACGCTCTCGAGGTCCTTCGGGCTCATGTCCAGCAGCATCTTCATGCGGCACGGAATGCCCTTGAAGTACCAGATATGGGAAACGGGAACGGCAAGCTCGATGTGCCCCATGCGCTCGCGGCGCACCTTGGCGCGCGTGACTTCGACGCCGCACTTGTCGCAGACAATGCCCTTGTATCTGCCGCGCTTATAACGTCCGCAGTGGCATTCCCAGTCCTTCGTCGGTCCGAAGATCCGTTCGCAGAACAGGCCGTCCTTTTCGGGTTTCAGCGTGCGATAATTGATCGTTTCGGGTTTTTTGACCTCGCCGTGAGACCATTCGAGGATCTTTTCCGGGGAAGCCAGACCGATTTGCAGAGCATCAAATTCCGTTAAATCAAACATTTGCTGTCTCCTTTCGCACGTTATTCGGGATCGTCCTCGTCACCGAGGTCCAGATCCATGTCATCTCCGAGATCGAACTCGTCGTCGATCAGCATGCCGTCCATGTCGGAGCCTTCGTCGAAGTCGTCGCCGAAGTCGAGATCGTCGAGATCTTCGTCCTCCTCGTCCTCATCGGACATCGGCAGATTCGGGGTATCCTCGAGACCGGAGATGTTGATATTGTCGGTGAAGCGGGTCTCTTCATCGTCGTCCTCGCCGATCTCGATCTCTTCACGCGATTCGGAAAGAACGCGCATATCGAGACCCAGCGACTGCAGTTCCTTGATCAGGACCTTGAACGATTCGGGCACGCCGGAGGGCTTGACGTTCTCGCCCTTGACGATGCTCTCGTAGGTCTTGACACGACCCACGACGTCGTCGGACTTGACGGTGAGGATCTCCTGCAGGGTGTTCGCCGCGCCGTACGCTTCGAGCGCCCAGACTTCCATCTCGCCGAAGCGCTGACCGCCGAACTGCGCCTTGCCGCCCAGCGGCTGCTGCGTGACGAGACTGTACGGTCCCGTGGAACGCGCATGGATCTTGTCGTCGACGAGGTGATGGAGTTTCAGATAGTACATATAGCCGACCGAGACGCGGTTCTCGAACGGTTCGCCCGTTCTGCCGTCGTACAGGATCGTCTTGCCGTCCTCGTCGCAGCCCGCCTTTACGAGCAGCTCCTTGATGTCCTGCTCGGTCGCGCCGTCGAAGACCGGCGTCGCGATCTCGATGCCGAGCTTCTTGCACGCCATGCCGAGGTGCAGCTCAAGGATCTGACCGATGTTCATACGGGACGGAACGCCGAGCGGATTCAGAACGATCTGCAGCGGCGTGCCGTCGGGCAGGAACGGCATATCCTCTTCGGGGAGGATGCGGGAGATAACGCCCTTGTTGCCGTGACGGCCTGCCATCTTGTCGCCGACGGAGATCTTGCGCTTCTGCGCAATGTATACGCGGACCATCTGGTTCACGCCCGGGCTCAGCTCGTCCTTGTTTTCACGGGTGAAGATCTTGACGTCCACAACGACGCCGCCTTCGCCGTGCGGCACGCGGAGAGACGTGTCGCGCACGTCGCGCGCCTTCTCGCCGAAGATCGCGCGCAGGAGGCGTTCCTCCGCCGTCAGCTCGGTCTCGCCCTTCGGGGTGACCTTGCCGACGAGGATGTCGCCCGAACGCACCTCCGCACCGGGGCGGATGATGCCGTTTTCGTCGAGCTGCGCAAGCGCGTCCTCGCCGATGTTCGGGATGTCGCGGGTGATCTCTTCCGGTCCGAGCTTCGTTTCACGCGCTTCGACCTCGTGCTCCTCGATGTGGATCGACGTGTAAACGTCCTCCTTGACGAGCTTCTCGGAGATCAGGACCGCGTCCTCGTAGTTGTAGCCTTCCCAGGTCATGAAGCCGATCAGGATGTTGCGTCCGAGAGCGATCTCGCCGCCCTGCGTGGACGCGCCGTCCGCGATGACGTCGCCCTTCTTCACGCGCTCGCCGTGCTCGACGATCGGGCGCTGATTCAGGCAGGTGCCCTGGTTGGAGCGGCAGAATTTCAGCAGCTTGTAGCGATAGGGAACGCCTGCGTCGCTGGTGATCACGATGGTATCCGCATCCACATAGGTGCAGGTGCCGTCGCACTGCGCGAGCACGGTGATGCCGGAGTCCGCAGCCGCCTTATGCTCCATGCCGGTCGCCACGACAGGCGCTTCGGGTTTCAGAAGCGGGACCGCCTGACGCTGCATGTTGGAACCCATCAGCGCGCGGTTTGCGTCGTCGTTCTCAAGGAACGGGATCATCGCCGTTGCGACGGAAACCAGCTGCTTCGGGGAAACGTCGATGTAATCGACTTCGTTGTTCTTGACTTCGATGATCTGGTCGAGCTGACGCGCAACCAGACGGTCGCGCTTGAACCAATGCGTGTTTTCGTCGATCGGTTCATTTGCCTGCGCGACGATCGCGCCGTCCTCTTCGTCCGCGGTGAGATACACGATCTCGTCCGTGACGATGCGGTTTTTCTTGTCGATCACGCGGTACGGCGCTTCGATAAAACCGTACTCGTTGATGCGCGCGTAGGTGGACAGCGAGTTAATGAGGCCGATGTTCGGACCTTCAGGCGTCTCGATCGGGCACATTCTGCCGTAGTGCGAGTAGTGAACGTCGCGGACCTCGAACGTTGCGCGGTCGCGGTTCAAACCGCCGGGACCGAGCGCCGAAAGACGGCGCTTATGCGTCAGCTCAGAAAGCGGGTTCGTCTGATCCATGAACTGCGAAAGCTGAGAAGAACCGAAGAACTCCTTGATCGCAGCGGTGACCGGACGAATGTTGATGAGGTCCGAAGGTCTGATCGAATCCATTTCCTGCAGACCCATGCGCTCGCGCACAACGCGCTCGAGACGCGTGAGACCCACGCGGATCTGGTTCTGCAGAAGCTCGCCGACCGAACGGATGCGGCGGTTGCCGAGGTGGTCGATGTC
>CADAPG010000071.1 GCA_902789675.1 uncultured Eubacteriales bacterium | reverse complement strand
TCATTCTATCACAAATTCCGGCACGACGCAACGAAAAAGCACAGCCGATCGAAAACCGGCTGTGCTTTTGAAAATCCCTCTTGTCAGAACGCCTATGAAAGGCGCTTTCTCATGTCTTGATGTCCGAAGGACAATTCATGCAGCGGAACGGGAAGATACGATCTTCCCCTACGGGTGTGCGATATGCGTCTTCGGCGCGTAAATGATAATGCGGGAGGTCGGCCTCGACCTCCCGCCGGATTGTTACGCGTTCCTGCCGCAGCAGTTCTTGTACTTCTTGCCGCTGCCGCAGGGGCAGGGATCGTTGCGTCCGATCTTGGCGGCGCGCTTCAGAACCTTCGGCTTTTCGCCGTCGGGGGACGGCGTGTCCACCGGCTTTGCGACCTGCTTGCGCTCCACGGGCGCTTTGCGCACCTGCACGTGCAGAAGGTTTTTCACCGCTTCCTCGCGGATGCGTTCGATCATCGCGTCGAAGAGGTCCGCGCCCTCGTTTGCGTAGGCGTTCGCCGGATCGGTCTGCGCATACGCGCGAAGCCCGATGCCCTGCTTCAGCTGATCCATCGCGTCGATCTGATCCATCCAGTTCGTGTCGACCGCGCGCAGCAGCATGATGCGCTCGACCTCGCGCATGTCGACGCCCTGTTCCTTTAGCTCCGCTTCCTTCTTTTCACGCTGCTTCGCCGCAAACGCATTGCAGCGCTCGACGAGATCGCCGCGTTTTTTGAGATCCGCGCTGTGCAGGATGCCGAAAGCGTCCGCGGCGCAGACGTCGGAAAGCTCCTTTTCGATCGCGGTGATGTCCCACTCCTCCGGCTTCGAATGTTCGCTCGCGTAGGCGTTCACGATGTTCTCCACGGTGTCGCCGATCATCTTCGTAAACTGGTCCTTAAGGTCCTCGCCCATCAGCACCTTGCGGCGCTCGCCGTAGATGACCTCGCGCTGCTTGTTCATAACGTCGTCGTATTTCAGGACGTTTTTGCGCGTGTCGAAGTTCGACGCCTCGACGCGCTTCTGCGCGGTCTCGATCTGCCGCGTGATGAAACCGTTCTCGATCGGGTACGCGTCGTCCGGCGAAAGCTTCGTCATCAGACCCTCCATGCGGTCCATGCCGAAGCGGCGCATCAGCTCGTCCTTCAGCGAAACATAGAACCGCGTGCTGCCTGGGTCGCCCTGTCGACCGGCGCGGCCGCGGAGCTGATTGTCGATACGGCGGCTTTCGTGCCGTTCCGTGCCGATGATATGGAGTCCGCCGAGCTTCACGACCTGCTCATGCTCGCGATCGGTCTCCTTCTTGAAATCGGCGTACAGCCTTGCGTACTGTTCGCGCGCGGCGAGGATGACCTCGTCCTCGGTCTCGGCATGTCCGGTCGCTTCGTCGATCAGCTCCTCATCCATGCCATCCTGCCGCATTGCGCGGCGCGCCAGAAAGTCCGGGTTGCCGCCGAGCAGAATGTCCGTGCCGCGGCCCGCCATGTTCGTGGCGATCGTGATCTGGTTGAGCTTGCCCGCCTGCGCGACGATCTCCGCTTCCTTGGCGTGATACTTCGCGTTCAGAACCTCGTGCGGAATGCCCTTGCGCTTTAAAAGTCCGGACAGGTATTCGCTGCGCTCGACCGAAATCGTGCCGACCAGGATCGGCTGACCGGTCGCGTGGACCTTCTCGATCTCGGCAACGACCGCGCGGAACTTGCCCTCCTCGGTCATGTAGACGCTGTCCTTGTTGTCGACGCGGATGTTCGGCTTGTTCGTCGGGATCTCGACGACGTCGAGGTCGTAGATCGCGGAGAACTCGTCCTCCTCGGTCTTCGCCGTACCGGTCATGCCCGCGAGTTTTCTGAACATGCGGAAGTAGTTCTGGAACGTGATCGTGGCGAGCGTCTTGTTCTCGCGCTCGACCTTCACGCCCTCCTTCGCCTCCAGCGCCTGGTGCAGACCCTCGTTGTAGCGTCTGCCGATCATCAATCGGCCCGTGAACTCGTCGACGATGATGACCTGTCCGTCCTGCACGACGTAGTCCTTGTCGCGCTCAAAGAGCGAACGCGCGCGCAGCGCCTGCTTGATATAGTGATTCAGCTCGGTGTTTTCGGTGTCGGCAAGCGATGCGACGTTGAAATGCTTCTCCGCCTTTCTGATGCCCTCGGCGGTCAGCGAGACCTGCCGGTGCTTGACGTCGACCATGTAGTCGCCGCTCTCCGGCTGCTCGATGCCCTGCAGCTGATCGGATTTGCTGATCTCCTTGACGTCCTCGCCGCGGGTCAGGCTCCGGACAAACCGGTCCGCCGCAACGTACATTTCGGAGCTTTCCTCGCCGCGTCCGGAAATGATCAAAGGCGTTCTTGCTTCGTCGATCAGGATCGAGTCGACCTCGTCGACGATCGCGTAATGCAGGGAGCGCTGCACCATGTTCTCCTTGTAGACGCACATGTTGTCGCGGAGGTAGTCGAAGCCGAACTCGTTGTTCGTGCCGTAGGTGATGTCCGCCTGATATGCCTCTCTGCGCTCGTCCGAATCAAGATCGTGAATGATGCAGCCGACGTTCAGACCCAAAAACCGGTAGATCTTGCCCATCCACTGCGCGTCGCGCTTTGCAAGGTAATCGTTGACGGTGACGATATGCACGCCCTCGCCTTCCAGCGCGTTCAGGTATGCGGGCAGCGTCGCGACGAGCGTTTTGCCCTCGCCGGTCTTCATCTCGGCGATGCGTCCCTGATGCAGGACCATGCCGCCGAGTAGCTGCACGTCGAAGTGCCGCATGCCGACGGTGCGCACGCCCGCCTCGCGCACGACCGCAAACGCTTCGACCAGCAGGTCGTCCAGCGTTTCGCCGTTCTTCAGGCGCTCCCTGAACTCGACGGTCTTGTGCCGCAGCTGTTCGTCGGAAAGCTTTTTCATCTCCGGCTCCAGCGCGTTGATCGCCGCCACCTTGGGCTTGAGTTTCTTTAATTTGCTTTCGCTCGATGTGCCGAGCAGCTTGTCCAAAAATCCCATACGATTCTCCTTGAACGATATCTTTTACAGTATAACACAAATGCGCCTCCTTTGCAAAGGGGGCGATTGTGAACGCTTCGCAACGATTTTGCGGATTTTGGGGGCGAAATGATCGAAAGCGCGCGTCTTCCCCCCCTGCCGGACAACGCGGGGTGCAGCAGCACGCCGAAAAACGGGTTTTTCAACGATTGTCAGTTCGGCGTGTTCAGCCGCGCAATGATCTCGCGCATACGCGCCTCCTCCATCTTTCCCTCGGTCATCTCACCGGTCTGCTTCTGTTCCGCGGTCAGCCGGAGAAGCGTTTCCATCAGCTCGTCGCTCGTCTTGTTCCGATAGGATTCGTACTGCTCGTTGATATTCATGTCTTCTCACCTCGGAACATCCTATGCGCCGCGCACCGATTTCGTGCACCGGGCATACCATGCAGCAAGGAGGAAACGCCATGAATCCACAACCGCAACGAAACGGCGCGTCCCCGCTGTTCTGCGCCGTCACTTTAGGCGAAACCGTGCGCGAGGAGCACGGACGCGCAGGCGTCGAGGCATATGTGAAAGCGCTCTCGCCGCTTCTGCCGCGCGACATGATCGATCAGCTTGCTTACCGGCTGAACGTGCCGGCGCCCGCGCCGCCCTGTCCGCCGCCTCCGCCCCCTCCGCCTCCGCCGAAGCAGCAGCCGGACATGGAAAAGCTCTTTCAGATGATGCGGCTGATGGAACAGCTGCGTCCGAAGCCGCCGTGCGGGCAATGATACGCGCCTGCGGGATCGCCTCATTCCGTGTCCGCAGGACGATTCGTCTCTCCCTCCGCCTCGCTTTGCTCGGCACCTCCCCCGTCAGGTGGAGGTCGGCGTCGGTACGTTTCTTGCCTTCCTTGTGCAAAGGAAGCCGTGAAGCGAGACGGAAGGGTTGTTTTGCCGCTGCTGCGATGCTTTGCGGGAGGTCAGAGCGGACGTCCCCCGCAATCCCTTGCCGGATCACGAACGGCGACGCCGTTCGGCGCGTAAGCACGGGAAGCAAACATCACACAAATCCGTAAAATCCGGCGACATGTGCGGCGGATTTTACTCCTTGCGGGATCGCCGCCCGTAAAATGCGCAGCATTTCAGGCGATCCCGAAAAGCCCGCGTGAGCGATCTCGCCGAAAAACCTGTTTTTCGGCGAATATGAAATCACGCGCCGAGGGGGGGGAGAGTTGATCAAGACGGTTCTTGATGCAGGGGTCTTTCAACCTCTGCATGCAGAGTATACCATGAAGATGTGTCCGAATCGCGTTATATCTGTGAATGAATTGCAACATTTCTTCGGAAAAACTGCGTACAACCGCAAAATCCTCGCGAAAATTGAATGAATATAAAAATTTTTGTGTTTTTTTGAAAAAAGGGAAGAAATTTCCGGAAAAGTATGTTAATATATAGATGACACGTAAAACAATACCCGTGTCAGAAGGAGTGGAACATATGCGTATTTCTATTTCCGGTAAGAATTTGGACGTTTCCGATTACATGCGCGAAGTCGCAGAGAAGAAGCTTTCCAAATTGGATCGGTACTTCCCGCAGGACACAGAAGCACAGGTCACTCTCTCCGTCGAAAAGAACCGCCACATCGTCGAGGTCACGATCCCGCATGAGGGTCGCATCATCCGCGGCGAGGAGGTCTCGGGCGATATGTATGCATCGCTCGACAACATCGTCGAAAAGCTCGAAAAGCAGATCGTGCACAACCGCACGCGTCTTGCCAAGGGACTTCGTCAGGATGCATTCCGCGATCTCCCGTTCGAGGACGAAGAGGACGAAGACGAGGGCCCGCGGATCGTTCGCGTGAAGCAGTTCTCCGTCAAGCCGATGAGCGAGGAGGAGGCCATGCTGCAGATCGAACTGCTCGGCCATGCCTTCTACGTATTCCGCAACGTGGACACGAACGAGATCAACGTTCTTTATAAACGTAAAGACGGCAATTTCGGCCTGATCGAGCCGTTGTAAGTTTCACCCGAGAAAAGGAGCTTCCCGCAAGGAAGCTCCTTTTTTTCGTTTTCCGGAGACGATTGACAGCCGCGCTGCGAAAATGGTAAAATCCTATCGAACCCGATCCGTTCGCATATCTGTTTTTCGGAGGGATCCCATGCATCGCAAACCGTTTTTGCTTCCTCTCTGCGCCGCGCTTCTTGCGCTCGTCCTTCTTTTCGGCTGCACGCCGGACCCCGTGCAGCAGCCGGAAGCCGACGCTTCGTCCATGCCTTCGGAACCGCCCGAGCCGACGCCTGCGCCGACGCCCGTTCCCACGCCCGAGCCGATCCTGCTCGACGGCAAAACGTTTTCCGGCGACGAGACCGAGCTTTCGCTTGTGCTGACCGCAGCCGAAATGCCTGTTCTGGAGCGATTCCCAAACCTTGCGGTGCTGGACCTTTCCGGCAGCGAATGCTATGACGCGATCGAAGCTTACCGCGCCGCGCATCCCGACGTGGACGTGCGCTTTACGGTACCGGTGGAGGGACGCGACGTCCCGCACGATACGGAGGAGCTTTCCGTCTCCGCGCCGGTCGATCCCGCGCTGCTGTCGCATCTGCACGCGCTGCGGCATCTCACCGTGACAGAACCGCTCTCCCCCGTCGACGCCGAAGCGCTGCTGTCCGTTCTGCCCGCCGAGGCGCTGACCTATTCCGTATCCTTCTGCGGGCTGACCGTTCCTTCCGACGCGGATTCGCTGGACCTGTCCGAGGTCTCTCCCGAGCAGCTCGACGAGATCCTTCCCGCGCTGCCCGTTCTGCCGTCGCTCTCCCGGATCCGGCTCGATCCCGAAAGCGGCGCGTCCCGGTGGACGCTCGAACAAGCCGGCGAGATCGGACGCGTGCGGGCGGACGTTCCCGTCGACCTGACCGTGACCGTGTTCGACACGACCTTCAATCTGACGGATGAATCGGTCACCTTCCTGAAGATCGACCTGAGCGACCGGCTCGATGAGGTGCGGAACGTCCTGTCCTGTGCGCCGCACGTCGGACGCATGGTCTTCGATCAATGCAAGATCCCCGATGAGCAGCTGGCGGAGCTGCGCAGCGAGTTTTCCTCCCCGAAGGTCGTCTGGCGCATTTTCATGAAGTATTACAGCTGCCTCACGGACGTTATTATGATCCGGTTCTCCGACAACGATGAGCTTCGGAAGCTGTATGACAAGGATACCGCGCCTCTCGTCTACTGCAACGAGGTCCGATACCTCGATCTCGGTCACGATCACATTACGGACGCGTACTTCGTCGCCAATATGCCGGATCTCGAGGTGCTGATCCTCGCCGTCGGCGACGGCACGGACATCTCCGCTTTGAAAAACTGCCCGAAGCTCGAATACTGCGAGATCTTCTCCTGCCACGTCGCCGACATCTCCGCGCTTGCGAACTGTACGGAGCTCGAGCATCTGAACATTTCGCGCACCGAGATCACCGACATCACGCCGCTGTACGGGCTGAAAAAGCTCAAACGGCTGTGGCTTTCGCGCAGCCCCATTCCGACGGAGCAGATCGAAGAGATCCAGCGGCTTCTGCCCGACTGCATCGTCGACACGACCGCCTATGACCCGACCGGCGAAGGCTGGCGGTATTACGGCTACTATATCGACAACTATACGCCGCGCTACCGGCTGCTGCGCGAACAGATGTGCTACGACCGGCTGTGGATCCGCAGTTATTCGGAGTACGACCGGGCGCGCTGGTAACAGAAAAGGACGTCGGATGACGTCCTGTTTTCATATCGCTCGGTTTATTTTCCGCGGGCTGCGCGCCGCTTCAGCAGCATGATCACGATCCCCGCCGCGCCGAACACCGCCGCCGCGCCGCCGACGATCCAGAGGATCATTTCATCGCTGTCCGTCTTCTCCGGCGCCGGCTGCCGGTTTTCCGGTTCGGTCTGCCGGTCCGAAGATCCCGCAGGCGTTTCGGGCGCGGGCGTTTCGTCCTGCGCTTCCGCGGTGATCTCGTGTACGGGCTTGTCCGTCGGCGCCCGGGTCGGTATTTCGGTGGGCTCCGGCGTCGGTTCCGGCGTCGGCTCCTCCGTAGGTTCCGACGTCGGCTCCGGGGTGGGCTCGGGCGTCGCATGATAGTTGAAATCGTCCGGGACCGCGACCTCGTACTTTGCCGAGATGATATAGTTCCGCTCCAGCGGGATCCCGCGGATATCCTCGCTCCAGACCGCGCCGGTCTCATGTCCTTCGAACAGACCGCGGATCTCCGGGATCTCGTCGAGCGTGCCCCGGAACGGCACCTTGAAGGTCCTCGAACCGAGCGCGTCGCAGTAGACGACCGTATACTCGGTGTTCTCGCGGACCGCCTGCTGCAGGAACTCCGGCCACGCGGACGTCGGAATATGGTATTCCTGCCAGTATTTCAGATGCTTCTGCTGCGTCGCGGTGTTGTAGAACACGCCGTCCATGTTGAAGACCTTGCAGTATTTCGAATACGTGGCGAACGGCTTCTTGCAGTAGACCTGTCCGCCCTCGTCGTCGTTCGATTCGGCGACCATGTAGCCGTCGCTCTCGCCGTCCTTATCGTCGTCGTACCGGTCGATGATGACCATCTCGTGATAGGTACAGCTCTGCAGAACGTCGCCGCCGATGCCCTCGTACGTGCCGACCTTGTTCGCGCTGCGCTTTCCGACGCCGCCGATGTCGCCTGCGCGGTGGTTGCCGTCCTCGTACGTATTGCGCAGGTTCAGCCCCGCCAGGCGGAAGGCGTAGTGCACAAATCCGTTGCAGTGCGTGCCCGCCTCATGCTCCGGATGCGCCAATCCGACGGCGTACTCGTATTCCTTTTGGTTGTGCAGATCGTAGACCGTGCCCCAGTCCGGATTCAGATACCAGCCGTACTCGCGCATCGGATAGTAGCCGAGGAAGCAGAACGGAATGCGGATGCCGAACTCCTGCAGCTTTGAAAACTGCGTCGTGATGCCGACGACGACCGCCTCGCGCGAGTAGATCCCCGCCTTTGCGACGTTCTCCGCGATCAGCGCGTCGAATTCCTCGACGGAATAGTTGCAGTGTTCGGGCAGATAGGACGAAAGCGCCGAGGTCGGAAACTCGGTATTCTCCATGCGGTAATAGGTGTTGTAGATCTTCGGCATCTCCACAAACCAGGGACCGTACATATTCCCCTCGGTATCCCGAAGCCACAGATAGTAATCGCCCGGGAACTTCGTCACGCGGAGAAACGTGTCGCTGTATTTCAGCCAATCGTGGTTCGTGGGCTTCGGCTGATCCGGGATCACGCCGAAATAATACCCTGCCATTTCGCAGTGCTCCGCCGAGATCTCGATATTGATGATGACGCCGAGCTCGAATGAAATATCGACGACGTCCAGTTTCTTTTCCTGCGGATCCGCCTTCGCCGGTTCGGGCGTATCTTCTGCCAAAGCCAATGTCGGCATCAGAAGCAGAATCGCCATGATCCACAGCACAACGCGCTTCATTGTTTGTTCCTCCGGTCAGTTTCTGACATAGTAAATTGTATTATATCATGCTCCGGCAAAAACTGCAACCGGTTCCTGCGTTTCTTGACAGCATTCCGTTCTTATGCTATGCTTTCTTTACCGATAAAGTATATAAAGAGGAAACGATATGCGTCGACTGTTTGCCGGGTTGCTGGCGATTTTATTTTGTCTTCCTTTCTTTCTGTGCCGCGCGGAAGCGGACGGCAAAAAGGGTTCCCTTCTGCTGAACGACCGCTGCACGCTGGAATGGAACGGCTTCTGCAACTATCCGAAGCGTCTGACGGATTACGACTGCAAGTCCGGAACGGCGTCCGAAAAGGGCGGCAGTGCCGCGATCTACTGGACGGAGGACGTTCCCGTCGGTCTGATGTACTGGGAATGGACCGTCCCGCCGGAGGAATGCAGCTTTACGTTTCTGGATGAAAACAAACAGCCCCTCAGCACGAGCCTCCGGTACCGTGACGGCGACGTCGGGTATCTCTATGTGCCCGAGGAGGCGCGCGGCGTCAGGCTGGAGATCAAGGACCGCTTCCGCATGACGGAGTGGCATCTCTATGAAAAGGACCGCCTGCCCGATTCGATCCATCTCTGGGAACAGGCGCCGGACAAGTGCGACATCATGCTGGTCTCCGCGCACTCGGACGACGAGCTCGTCATGATGGGCGGCATCGTGCCGACCTATGCCGGAGAACGCGGCTTGCGCGTGCAGGTCGTTTACTGCTACGTGCCCGTTGTTCTGGATCGGAACAAGAGCGGCAGCCGCTCGGAGGAGGAGCGTCACGCCGAAGCGCTCGAAGGGCTCTGGTTCTCCGGTATGCGGACGCTGCCCGTCTTCTTCTTTATCGAGCAGGAGAACCGCTACCGCTTCGACGAGAAAATCACGCGGGAGATCCGCCGCTTCAAGCCGGAGGTCGTGATCACGCACGATCCCAAAGGCGAATACGGCAACGAGGGACACAAGCTGGTCAGCAAGAAATGCACCGAAGCGGTCGCAGCCGCCGCCGATCCGACCAAGTTCCCCGCCTCCGCGGAGGAATACGGCACGTGGGAGGTTAAGAAATACTATCTGCACCTCTACAAGGAAAACCAGATTGTTCTGGATTTCGACACGCCGCTCTCCGCATTCGACGGCAAGACGGCGTTCGAGATGGCGCAGGAGGCGTACGCCTTCCACAAGTCGCAGCGCAAGGACTGGCTGGACGTTCTGAAATCCAACCAGTACGACTGCCGCAAGTACGGTCTCTACTCCTCCACCGTGGGACCGGACGTCGAAAAGAATGATTTCCTGGAAAACATCCCGCCGGAGCTTCTGAGCAACTACACTGCGCCGACGCCCGCGCCCACCGAGGAGCCGACGCCGGAACCGACGCCCGAGCCCACCGAAGAACCGACGGCGGAGCCCACCGAAGAACCGACGCCCGAACCGACCGAAGAGCCGACGCCGGAGCCCACCGCGGAGCCTGCGGAAACACCGACCGAACAGCCGACCGAAGCGCCGGCAGCGACGCCCGCGCCCGCCCCGCAGCCGGAACCGAACGCGTTCTCCGTTCCTTCCGAATGGCTGCTGCTCGGCGGCATCGCGCTTTTGCTGCTGATTCTTTCCGCCGTGCTGGTGATCGTCCGCATCGTTCGCATGAAACGCGATTGATCCTCATATGAAAGACCCCGATCCACCCGGATCGGGGTCTTTGGTTTTTAATGATTACCCTGCCCAGTTGACGTCACGGATCTCGTCGAAGGTAAACATCCGGAACGTCTTATGCTTGCCTGTCTTAAAGAGCTTATAAAGCGCTTTGTCCTTCGTTACATTCAGATATTCGTCGGCGTCCACATCGTACTCCTCCACCAGCTCGGAAACGATCCGATTGTTTTTCACGGTGTAGTATATCGAAAACTCGATCCCCGTTCCCGCGTCGGACCAGATCAGCCCGGGGTACTTTTTGCTGCCGTAATCCTCCAGCCCGCAGTCCCCCTCGTACCAGTTGCAGCCGATCGTCCCGATCAGCCGGACCTCGCCGCGCAGATAGGTATACACGAAGCAGTGCGATTGCGAATGCGTCCACGATCCGCAGTAAATGATCAGCTCCGGAACGCCGCTGCGATCCATATCATGCAGACCGTAGCGGATCGGCTCCTCGTTGAAGTAGAACTCGCCCGGCGACATTGCAAGATACTGTTCCTCCAGGATGAATTGATAATACGCTTTCATCCAGTCCGGCACAGCGGGCGTCGGCGTCGGCGTTCTCTTTTTCCGCGTCGGCGTCGGCGTCGGCGTAGGTGTAGGCGTCGGCGTAGGTGTAGGTGTAGGCGTCGGGGTCGGCGTCGGCGTGGGGGGCGGCGTCGGAACCGGCACAGGCGTCGGGTTCGTCACGAATCCTTCACCGCCGGTCTGCGGCGGATCCGTTTTCGCGGGAGCGGAATGCTCCGCTGTCTGCCCTTTCGGCTCCTCTGTCCGCTTCTCCCGGTCAAACGGCCGAACGATCACGAACGTGATTACGGCAGTCAAAAACGCGGCAACCGCGAACCCGATCAAAACGAACAGCCACACAGGGATCTGCGCCTCGTTCTTCCCTCTCCGCGGCGGTTCATATCCGTTCGCTCCGTACCATCCGCCGCTGCGGTCATTTCGTTCCATCGTTCCCTCCGTTTGCAATCATTCGTAAGCAAAACCGGAGATGCGGATATCTCCGGTTTTTGGTTGAAAAAGCAATTCAGATCGTCAGGCTGATTCAAAAGCCGTGCGAATTCGGTCTGTGCCAAAGGCTTTTAACGGGCGGATCCTTTTTCGGCTCCGGATCCGCAGGCGGCGGTGGCGGCGGTGGCGGGGTCGGCGTCGGCGAAGGGAGGCTGTTTCCGATCGTCTTCAGCGTCTCGAGCACCTGCGCCATGTCCGGTCTGTCCTCCGGCTCGAGCGCAAGCATGCTGCCGATCAGCGCCGCATATTCCCCGGAGAGCCGATCGGAAAGCGTAACCGTGCTGCCGTCGAGCAGCGCTTCGTAAGCGTACGCGTAATCCGGACCGAGCTTCGGCAGTTCGCCCGTCAGATACAGATGGAACATCAGACCGCAGGCAAAGACGTCGACCTTCGTCGTGAGCTTCACGTCCTCGCCGAATACATACCGGCAGGTCTCCGGCGCATAGTAGATCTGATCGCCCTGTACCTCCTCCGGTCCCGGCTGCTGTCCCACCAGATAGCTGCCGTCGAAATCAATGATCTTCGCAACGACCTGACCGGTCTCGGACAGCTTGATCAGGACGTTCGTCGGCTTCAGGTCGGCGTGCACGACGCCGTTCTCATGCAGCTTGGACAGACTGAACGCAAGGATCTTGAGAAGAAGCAGCTTCTTTTCCTCCGGAACGTTCGCGATCTTGTCGGCGGTGATATTGCACTGTCGGATCTTTTCGGTCGTGATGTAATACTTGGTCCCGGACAGGAAGAAGTCCTTGATCAGAACGAGATTGCCGGTCGCGCTGTCCGCGATCTTTTGATACAGCTCGCACTTTTTCCGATAATAATTGAAGCAGATCTTTCGCTTCGCTTCCGCAGCCTCGTTGGAAAGCACGCCTTTTTCCGGAAAAACCGGAGACAGAAACTCCTTGATAAAGTACGATTCGCCGTCTTTTGCTGCAAAGGACCATCTTGCGTTGCCGCTGTTGGTGTTTCGCCACGGCTCCAAAAGCGAGTAGCCTTCGATCTTCGGAAGCTCCGCCTTCTTTTTCGGCGGCGTCTTGATCCGCAGCGTGCTGTGTGTCCCCTTCATCTCTCCGTCCTCAGATAATACTGCTTATAATCATCCCATACGGTCCGCAGATCCTCGCGGCTGCGGCATGCCCCCATGCGTCTTCCGAACTGTTCGCGGAACCGCTCCAAAGCCGGGCGGAAGAACCCCCGGAGCTGGTCGAACGTTTCAAAGCCGCAGGCGAGCGCCTCGAGCGTGTAGTCGTCGGACGCGACCGATCCGATCGCGCCGACAAGCATCTCCTGCCATTCCCGAAGGCTGCCGGCATGCTCCAGCGTTTCCAGGATCGTGTTCTCGAACTCCATCGGCGACGGGTAATAGGAGAAGCATCCGTCTGTCGCCGTAATGATCACGCAGGGCTCTCTGAGGATGACGTCGCGGACGTTGATGTGAAACGGCTTCGCCGAGATCACGTTTGCAAGAACGCCGTCCCGCTCGATGTTGTCAAACGGATCGAGCCGTTCTTTGAGATCGTCCTCCGTGATCTGGATCAGTCCGCCGCGCGTCAGGATGAACCCGCGGGAATCGCCCGCCCAAAGGAACAGACAGCGAAGGCTGCCGTCCGCCTGTGAGGAGATCAGCGCCGCGGACAGCGTCGTCGGGAACGGTCGGATCATGCTGCTGACCATAAGCCTGCCGCCCTGCTGTCCCTGTCCCTGATTCAGCTTGTCCTGTATGTCGGAGATCCCCTCCTGGAGCGCCTGGCAGAGACTTCCTGCGATCACATCCGCCGGATAATCCTGCACGCCCAGCCGGTCGATCCTGTTGCGGAAAAACCACTCGGACAGCGTGCGGCCGCTCAAAAAGGAAGCGATCCTTGCGCCTGTCCAGTTTTCCGCCTCCGCATACTTCTTTGCGCCGGATCCGCCGCAGCCGTCCAGACACGCAATCAGCGCCGCGCGGCTGTCGGGCATGGCAAGACAGACGGAAGCGTCTTCGCCCCGTCCGTCCTTCTGCTCTATCTCAAAGGCAAGGATCGGCTCTACCTTCAGTTCGTTATTCTGTGCGTCCTTCACGGTATTGTTTCTCCGTCGGCAGCGATCGGCGTCGTCAGATCGAGTTGCTGATCGTGTCGATGATCTCGGAATAGCTCACGCCGTCCAGACCGTTGCCTGCCTCGGACGGGAAATGGAGCACGTTGTCCCAGTTCGCGGTGATCGTGTTCCAGTACGGCTCGTCCGGCGCGTACAGGAGCAGACGCTTCGCGTTCTGATCCATAAAGCCCTCATGGTTAAGGTCGCCCCACCAGGAGGTCAGCTGATTGAAATCGCGGACCATGTACTCACGCGGGTAGGTCTCCTCGTCCCAGCCGAAGCCGAGCTCGTGGGTCGCCGCGTCGGTCCAGACGACGATGACCTGTCTGCGCTTGATGCCCACGCCGCCTTCGCACCACTGCGAACGGATCGCGTAAGCCATCGCCTCGAGGCCGTCCTCGGGATCGTCTCCGCCGCCGACGGCTTCGATCTCGCGGATGCACTGCTCGAAGAGATCCTGCTCCTGCGGCATCAGGAAGAAGTCGGTGGTCAGCATCGCCTGGTCGCCGTCATACTTATAGTCGCGGAACGCAACGATGCGGATACGAAGCTGGTTGATCTCCTTGCGCTTCGCCGACATGGCGCTTACCAGATCCTGATGGAAGGTCAGCGCATGCTGCTTGACCATGTCCAGAAGACCGTCCATGCTTGCGGTCGCGTCGATACAGAACACCAGGTCCACGTTGTACGTCATTTTGTAATTGCTTCCCATACTCTTGCTCCTTATTCTTATATACTTGATTTATATTCGTTCCAAGCGGATATGCCAGCTGACGGTCTTTACGGCTGATCGCCCGTACTGTCACCGGGCTCGGGCACTTTCGTCGGGTCCGGATCAGGCACCTTTGTCGGATCCGGATCCGGCACCTTCGTCGGGTCAGGATCAGGCACCTTCGTCGGGTCAGGATCCGGTACCTTCGTCGGGTCCGGTTCCTTTGTCGGCTTATGCGGTCTGGGCGTCGGCGTCGGCGTGGGCGTCGGCGATGCGGTCGGCGTCGGCGTCGGCGTCGGAATAATCCTCGGCGGCGTAGGCGTAGGCGTCGGCGTGGGCGTCGGCGTAGGCGTCGGCGATGCGGTCGGCGTCGCGGTCGCGGTTCGTCGGTGACCGTATTCGTTTCCTCCGGCGCGGGCGTTTCGACCGGCGCCGCGGTTTCGTACGGCGTGGGCTCCGCGGTCAGCGCCGCGGTCTCCGTCGGCGCGGGCGTGGGAACCGCCTGCCCATTTCCGGAACAGGAACGGCTCACGATCACTGCGACGGCAACGCACAGGATCAGCGCAACGATGATTGCCGATACAACGAGGATCATGATCATTCGATGCTGATCGTGAATCATCCGCTCCTGCTTTTCGATCATCTGCTCCTGCTTTTCGATCAGCTTGCGCTGCCGTTCAGAGAGATCCGGATTGCTGTGGATCACGTGCGGATTCGCCGCCTCGCCGGTTTTTCCGGCATTCGACGCGGGGATCGGTCCGACCTTGCCCGCGACAGTCCTTTTCCTCGGTTCTTCTCTTTTTGTTCCGCAAAACGGACAAACCATGACGTCGTCGGCGTTTTCCGTTTCACAGGATCTGCATTTCCACATATCGT
>CADAPG010000070.1 GCA_902789675.1 uncultured Eubacteriales bacterium | reverse complement strand
GCATCGTCCGCTTCGACCGCGCCGTTGATATCAATGTCGGCGCAGATCTTGTTCCGCGTGCTCATATGATGATCCAATCCCACAACATACCGAAGCGCAAGGGAAGCGTCGGCGGCGGAAATCCTTCCGTCCCCGTTCGCGTCGCCGAGCTGTTCTCCGTCGGCAGCAGAATAGACGAAACATGCCGCAGCCATGCAGATACACAGCAGCAATGCAAAAACCCGTTTCTTCATAATGCCTCCGTCTTTCCTGATTCCATATGATGTTACATTATATCCGATTTATGTACAAACTGCAAGTGCCGAATCGGTCGAAAAGCTGTATTTGTTGTATCAATTACAGATTCGCAGCGATTTTTGCCGCAAGCCGTACATTGTTGTATACAAGCTGGATGTTTGCAGCAAGACTGGATCCGCCTGTGATATCCTTGATCTTTGCAAGCAGGAACGGCGTCGTTTCCTTTCCTTTGATTCCCTGCGCCTTCGCCTCTTCGATTGCATCGTCGATCGCCTTATTGATGACGTCGGCGTCCATCGAATACGCCTCGGGAATCGGATTCACAATGAGCATACCGCCGGGATATCCGAGCTCCTTCGATGCATTGATCGCACCGGCGATCTCCTTCGGATCGTCGCTGCGCCACGGCACGCCGATACCGCTTCTGCGCGTATAGAACGCGGGCAGCTCGTCCGTGCCGAATCCGATCACGGGAACGCCCTTGGTCTCCAGATATTCCATGGTGAGGTTCAGGTCAAGGATGCTCTTGGCACCGGCGCATACCACACAAACCGGCGTCTCCGCAAGCTCTTCAAGGTCTGCGGAGATGTCCATCGTCGTTTCCGCACCGCGATGCACACCGCCGATTCCGCCGGTTGCAAATACGTGGATACCTGCCGCCGCCGCTACGATCATGGTTGCAGCAACGGTCGTTGCGCCGTCCATTCCCTTGGCAATCAGCATTGGGAGATCCCTGCGGCTCGCTTTGGTTACGTTGTGCCCTTCCCTGCCGAGATAATCGATCTGCTCGTCCGTCAGCCCGGCGCAAAGCTTTCCGCCGATGACCGCGCAGGTTGCGGGGACGGCGCCGTTTTCCCGGCAGATGCGCTGACAGTTCAGCGCAGTTTCCACATTCTGCGGATAGGGCATGCCGTGAGAAATGATCGTGCTCTCCATTGCAACGATCGGAAGGCCTTTTTGGATTGCTTCTTCCACTTCCGGAGATAAAACCACAAGTTGATTCTTTTTCATAGGGCTCCTTTTTTCATCATTTTATATATTTTTTCGGGTATCTTCACATTTTCTGTCTTGTATTATAACACAGATGTGATAAAATAGATACACAAATTTATCGGATCAGAAAGAAGGGAAACAGACATGAAACGTGCTGCAGGAATTCTGATGCACATCACCTCGCTGCCGAGCCGGTTCGGCGTCGGTACGCTTGGAAAAGAAGCGTATGCTTTCGTTGATTTTCTGAAAGCTTCCGGACAAACCTATTGGCAGATGCTGCCCGTCAATCCGACAGGGTATGCGGATTCTCCTTATCAAAGCAGCTCCACCTATGCGGGCAATCCGTATCTGGTCGATCTGGACAAGCTGATCGAAGAAGGTCTCCTGACCGAAGAAGAATGCGATCTGGATTGGGGCAGCGATCCGACGCGTGTGGACTACGGCAAGCTTTGGGAGAATCGATTCACTGTTCTGCGCAAAGCATTCTCCCGTTTTGACCGGTCGGAAATGGCGGACTTTGTTCGTCAGAACGCCTGGTGGCTCGATACATACGCATTATTCTGTGCCGTGAAGTCGCATTTCAACAACGCTGCATGGTATGCCTGGCCCGATCCCGATATCCGTGATCGCACCCCGGAAGCCGTTGCAAAGTATACCGAGCTGCTGAAAGACGAAGTGGACTTTCAGTGCTTCATTCAATATGAATTTGACAAGCAATGGAAGCCGCTGCATGCCTATGCCGGCAAGAACGGGGTCAAGCTGATCGGCGACATCCCGATCTATGTCCCGCATGACAGCGCAGACGTGTGGGCGGATCCGGATCTGTTCCTGATGGATGAACGGCACAATCCTTCGCTGGTTGCCGGTGTTCCGCCGGATTATTTCTCCGAGCTCGGTCAGCTTTGGGGCAACCCGATCTACGATTGGGCGAAACATGAAGCCGATGGCTTCCAATGGTGGCGCCGCCGCGTGACGGCAGTCGCCGAGCGGTTCGACGTGATCCGCATCGACCATTTTCGCGGTCTGGAAAGCTACTGGGGCGTTCCTTTCGGCGCAGCCGACGCACGTCCCGGCGCATGGTATCCCGGTCCCGGCATGAAGCTGGTCCGTGCTATCAAGGAAGCCTGCCCGAATCTGCCCATCATTGCGGAGGATCTCGGATATCTCACGCCGGAAGTCAAAAAACTGCTGTCCGATTCCGGATTCCCGGGCATGCGCGTCATGCAGTTCGGCTTTGATCCCTGCGGCAATTCCAGAGAACTTCCGCACAACTACCCCGTGCACTGCATCGCCTACACCGGCACGCATGACAATACGCCGATCATGGGTTGGGTCGAAACGGCGCCCGCCGAGTGTGTGGCGTTCGCCGTCGATTATCTCGGTCTCAACGAGCGCGAAGGCATGCCGTTCGGCTTTGCACGCGGCGTTCTGAATTCCGTTGCGGAGCTCGCAATTCTGCAGATGCAGGACTATCTCGGTTTGGGCGACGATTGCCGTATGAACAATCCGAGTTCGACCGGCTGCTGGACCTGGCGTTCGGAAAAGAAGGATTTCACGCCGGAGCTTGCCGCACGCATTCTCTATTACGCACGCATGTCCGCACGAATCTGAACTTCATACAAACAAAACCGGGTCTCTTCGGAGATCCGGTTTTTGCTTATTCCGTTTTTCGTTTGAGAAAGACAGCGCTTGCGGCGCAGCCGATCGCAAAGCACAGCAGCAGATCTGCGAGCAAGCTCCATGACAGCCGGAAAGCGCCGAGATAAACGCTCATGATCGCGACCGAAAGCAGCAAGGCGAGATCGGCTGCGATCCCGCCGAACAGCCACGGCGCACGTTCTTTACCGCAGCCGACGGCGATGCCCGCAGCAAGCGCTGTCAGGATCTTGATCACGGTATTCCCGATCGGGATCGACGACTCGGGCAGCCATTCGAGATAAACAAGAAACGTCAGAATCAGCGTTGAAAGAATCAACACCGCCGTTCCCGACAACGCGCCGCGCATCAACGTACGCCATGCCGATCTGTTCCGCTTTTTATGTTTGGACGAAGTCAAGGTCAGCACCCCCCTTTGCTGCATCCTATGCTCCGTCAAAGGACATCATTCCGAAATAAGCATTTACGGAAGAAGTCCGTCCCGTTCCATCTGTACGACAGCGTCATAATCGAACGGTGTTCTTGCCATCGGCGGGTATTTATTCTGCTTGAAGTTCCAATATCCGTTATAGTAGCTGCATTTCTCCCTCGTCCACATGAAGCATTCGACGCGATGCCTCGGGGTTCTTGTCGGATCAAGGCAATACCATCCGCTTCCGAGATTCACGATCACCCAATAATGACGGGTATGCCATGAGCTCGTCTTAAGGCGCTCAACGGAAAGATACTGAATATCCGTTTCATCCAGAAGCGCGCGTGTCAGCGCATAGATGTTGTAACAATCGCCGACGCCCTGCATATATCCGTCATATGCCGCTTTTCGCCAGTCCGTATAGTTTTTGTTCGAGCCGTTGGTGTAGACAATCCGCTGCTGCACATAGTCAAAAATCGCCCTCAGCTTTTCGGCATTGACCATATCCGGCGTCGTGATCTCTTCCATGACCTGCTGCATGACGGCATGCAGCTCCTCCTCCGTTACCGTACGCCGGATCAGCTTGTAGGTGCATACCGATTTGGTTGTATTTCCGCTCAGATCTTTTGCTCGAAAAATGACGCGATACGATCCCGTTTTTTGCGTATTTACGTTTGATTCCACCGTAACCTCCACCGGACCGTCCTCGTCATCCACCGCAAAAACGTCGGTCAGGTATGCGATCGGTTCGCCGACATAGCAGATCCGATCGATTGCGCCGTAGATGTTCGGTGCATTGTTATCCTTTCTCAAATAGACGGAACGGGATGCCGTCGTCTCATTTCCCGCAGCATCCCTTGCAACGACGGTGATCTGCTGCCGACCGGCTTTCTTTTGATCCGGTTCCTTTAAAAACATAAACGAAACCGGCGAACAATCCTCCGCTTCAAAGAAATCTTCCGGATAATAGTCGTGATAGGTATACAGCGTTTTCCCTGCCAACGATGTTTCATGAAGCACCGGCGGCGTCGTATCAACGACCGTGATCGCCATGGTTTCCGGAACGCCGTTGATCGTAACGTTTACGGCATAGGTCCCGGGTGTATCCGGAATAAACAGTTCCGTTTCTATGCGCTGACCGTCCGTATTGTCAAAATCATCCGGCGTCAGCGCGGTATTTCTGGCTTCAATGATCTTCGGTCGGATCCCGGAGATCAAAAGTCTGCTTTCCACATCAATAGTATTGCCGCCTTCATCCGTCATGCGGACAACGACGGTCTGAACCTCTCTCGATCGATAATCCGGTTCCGTTACATAGGAATAGGCAACGCTTGTTTCGTCAAGCGCATTTTCCACGAAGTCTTCCGGCTTCGCCGTCTCTTCCGGCAGCAGATGCAGCAGCACAGGATCTCCGTGCGGAGCGACCGTGTCCCGAACGATCAGCTGAGACTGAACAACAACGCCTGCGGCAGTCCTGAAACCGATCGGATAGGACCCAACATGATGCATTACGGACGGATCAAGCGGATCGACCAGCTCAGCCTCCACATTCTGAAGCAAAAACCGATCTGCCGTCGGCAAATCCGAACCGGCTTCCAGCGTAAGCGACTCAACCGTTGCGCGGACCGACACCGGAACGGAGACCGTGCTGCGATTGCCTGCGCTGTCCTCAAGAAGAATCTTTATCGTCTCGCTCCATTCCGAATCAAAATCCGGAACGGTTTCAAACGAGACGCGGACCACATCGGCGTCCTTGATATGTGCAACAAACGCATCCGGACCCGGTTTCTGTCCGAGCGGAACCGTCTGCGGGACCGGATCGGCTGTCGGCGCAGCCGTATCGACGACATGGATCAAAACAGGCGTGGATACTTCGCCGATTCGCAGCATTCTGACATGCCATCCGCGTGTCAGCTTTTCATTATACGCATCAAAAGTCGCTTCCCGTGCGGTAAACGTATTCGCAGCGATCTTTGCTCCCAGTTCGGAGGTAACGATCATCCGAACGCCGCGATAATGGATCAGAATCGCAAAAACGGCAGCGACAAGAACACCGCACACGGTAAGGAGTGCGATGCGCTTTCGATTGGGCTGTTTTTTCGGTTTTGTCTCCATTTGATCCGGTTCTCCAATCTTCCGCTACAGAAAAAAGCCCGGAACCGTTCCGGGCTTTGATGAAACTCTGATCAGCCTTTTACTTCTTCGGTCATGGTGTTCTCAACGCCCGCGTCTTCGACCTGCGAAATCGCGCCTCTTGCAAATACAAGCTTGACCTTATCGGGACCGACGGACAAAATGATGACGTCGTCCTTGATCGAAGAGATCGTACCGTAGATGCCGCCGATGGTACGGACGCGATCGCCTTGTTTCAGCGAACCGAGCATGTCCTTGACCTGTTTGTCGCGACGGCGCTGCGGAATGACCATAACGACAAGCAGTACGACGATCATCGCAAGCGGAAGGATCATCATGGTCAGGCTGCTGCCGCCGCAGCCGCCGGCAGAAGCATCTGTCGCTCCGCTGAGGCAGGAAGTATCGGCTCCGTAATACACGGACTGGATGAAATTCAAAAGCATAGTTCTTATTCCTTTCCTGTATCTTTCGATATTATACGAAAAAACGCCGTTTTCGTCAATACTCGATTGTGAAATCTTTGAAACAAGACGATCTCAGAAGATCTCGTCAAGGATCAGATCAACGAGCGCCGCAAACTTCACCGCTGCTTTTGCCGCCGTTTCGGTAACCTCTGCATGCGAAAGCGGTTGATCCAGCACGCCCGCCGCCATGTTGGTAATCAGGCTGATGCCGACGACCTTCATGCCGCAGTGCGCGGCGCACATGGTCTCCGGAATCGTGGACATACCGACCGCGTCTGCGCCGATAATGCGAGCCATACGGATTTCCGCAGGCGTTTCGTAGCAAGGACCGGACATCATCAGATAAACGCCCTCCTGCATCGGGATCTCATGCCGTTTGGAAAGCTCGATCATCTTTGCGCGAAGGTCCTTGTCGTAGACATTGCTCTGATCCGGAAACCTCGGTCCGAATTCATCGAGGTTTTTACCGATCAGCGGATTGCTGCCGGACAGATTGATGTGATCGGAGATCAGCATCAGATCGCCTGCGTGGAAGTTCATATTGACGCCGCCCGCCGCATTGGTAACCAGAAGCTTATCCACGCCGAGCTTTTTCATCGTCCGAACGCCGAGTGACAGCAGCACCTGCGGATACCCTTCGTAATAATGGAACCGCCCCTGCATTGCGATCACCGTTTTGCCGTACTTTTCGCCGATGACGAAACGATTCTTGTGTCCGATGACAGCGGATACCGGATATCCCTTGATATCGGCATAGTTTACGAAGCGCTTGTTTTCCAGCGTCTCCGCATAGTCGCCGAGACCGCTGCCGAGAATCAGACCGATCGTTGCCTTGTCCGCGCCTTTTTCCTTCAGAAGCGCAACCGCATTGTCGATGATGTTCATAATGTCTTCCATGTTTCAATCCTCCCAGATATTTTTTAAGAATGATTCGCCTTCCCGCCACTGTTCGCCGGTCAGGTATTCATAGATCGTTGCGCCGATGTCGGAGAACTGTCTGCGTACGCCGAGGTTGACGCCGTGCTTCACATGCTGTCCGCAGATCAGCAGCGGAATATACTCGCGGGTGTGATCCGTGCCGGGAAACGTCGGATCGCAGCCGTGGTCCGCCGTGACCATCAGGATATCGCCTTCCCGCATGGCAAGATACATCTCCGGCAGATGTGAATCAAAGTATTCCAGTGCTTTCGCATAACCCTCCCAATCGTTTCTGTGACCGTAAAGCATATCCGTGTCGACCAGGTTGGTAAAGATGAAATCCCCCGTCCCTGCATCCAGGAAGCGCTGCGTGGCACGGATTCCGTCCGGATTGTTTTTGGTGTGGTCGACGGTCGTGATGCCCCTGTGACAGAAAATGTCCTCGATCTTGCCGATGCCGACGACGTCCCTGCCTTTTTCCGCAAGCGCGTCGAGAATCGTATCTTTAAAAGGTGCGACGGCATAGTCCTTGCGGTTTTCGGTGCGTTTGTATACGCCGTCGCCGCCGAGGAACGGGCGTGCGATCACGCGGCCGACCAGGTATTCCCCGGTCAGCATTTCACGTGCGATCTCGCAGATACGATAGAGCTCCGGCAGCGGAATGATTTCTTCGTGCGCCGCGATCTGGAATACGCTGTCAGCGCTCGTATAGACGATCGGCTTGCCCGTGCGGACATGCTCGTCGCCGAGCTCCTGAATGATCTGCGTGCCGCTTGCCACTACATTGCCGAGTGTTCCGCGCCCAATGCGCTTTTCGAATGCATCCATGAATTCCTGCGGGAATCCGTTCGGATATGTCTTGAACGCCTCATCCAGCGCAAGCCCCGCCATCTCCCAGTGTCCGCAGGTCGTGTCCTTTGCGTGCGTCTGTTCCGCGCATTTGCAGTAGCTTCCGATCAGTTCTTCCTCTTCCTTCGGAAGCTTGCAGCCATCGATATGCGCAAGCCCGAGTCTTCGCATATTCGGAACGTCGAGGCGTCCCCGTTTTTCAAAGATGTTACAGATGGTATTCGCGCCGACGTCGCCGAAATCCGCCGCGTCGGGCAGCGCGCCGATCCCGGCACTGTCAAGAACGATCAGAATTGCTCTTTTTTTCATATCAATACCCCTATGTTCTGATTTTATATGATTTTACCATATCAGAGGACGTTTCGTCAATCAGTTTAGCCAAGGATACCGTTTTCCGATCTCCGACATTACCCGCTGATAATGCTCCTCCCACAAAGGATCTCCGATGATCAGCCGCACCCGTTCCGCGATCAAATAGATGAACTCCAGATTGGACGGCGGATCCTTGCGGTTTTTACCGCGCAATCCGAGATACGAATACAGCACATCGGGATCGGCGCGTTCCCATGCGCGTTCGATCGCATAATGCATCGTACGCATAATCATCGGTTTCGTCGTTTTCATGCAGTTTTCGATATACGGATACAATTCCTTTTTCGTCGTCGACCGCAGCTTCGGCGGTCTGGTGCGGATGAACCGTACGGCAAGAAAGATGTACCGATAACCGAGCAGCTTTGCCGGAACGCAAAGCGCGCGCATGACAGCGTTGATCGTCGCGTTCAGCAGAACGTCCGGATCGCTGTAAACCGAACGCAGCTCATATTCCATTTGTTCCATTTCCTCCATCGTCATTGAATCGGATCCCCCTTTTGATTGATTCTGATGTGATCGGCCGCACGAAACAGAAAAGCGGCGTTTGACGGTGCGGCGCGTTCCGAATGGATCGTATCTCCGAAAAGCATTTCCAGCGCGTCCGGGTCCGCAAGCATCCATGCCGTGTCGATTGCATGACGCATTGCATGCTCCGCCACGGATGCGCTGACGCACATCATCTCAGCGACGACGTCGTATAAATCATTTACCGATCGGATATCCGTCATATGCTCCTGCTGAAGGATCAAGCGGATCGCTTCCTTCAGACAATCGAATCCGCTCAGGGAGACCGGAAAGCCCGTCTGCTGCAAAAAGCGGGAAATCCGACATTCCGCATCGTTTCTGCGTGTTTGCCCGCCCGGCAGCGATTCGACAAGCGTGAGGATACGTTTGGGATCCTCCGTGAAGGGAAAGCAATACGTGATTTCATCCGAAAGCGGAAACAGCGCTGACGTATCGTGCAGCAGCAGATAGAATTGATTCGGCCAAAGCACGGGGCACTTGCGGATCCGCGGATGCGCCGCATACGGATCGTCCGAGATCAGAGCGTCGAACGGCTCCCGATACAGCTGTTCGAGCATCTGCGGGATCGTTCGCACCGTGCACAGGCGAATACGCTCCGTATTCTTCGCGGCTTCCCGATACATCCTTGCGGCATCGGGTTCCCTTGTCAACAGCATCGCTTTCATGGATTTCCCCTCCCTCCGCTTTTTATTGTGACGAAGAAACGTGCGGAAATCTATAGATAAAATGTGTCCAAACGCGGTAATTCTGTAAACATTTATGCTGTGGGCAGCAATTCATGCGCCATCCGGTCCGCATAGAGGCAATAGCCGCGTGTCGGCTGGCTGATAAATACATGCGTGACAACGCCGATCAGCCGACCGTCCTGAATCAGCGGACTGCCGCTCATTCCCTGTACGATGCCGCCCGTTTTGCTGAGCAGGACGGGATCCGTAATTTCGATCATCACGCCCTGCGTTTCACGTGACGATTGCACGTCGATGCGAATGACCTCAACGGAATAGGCCGAAACCGTTCCGTCAACCGTCGACAGAATGTATGCGTTCCCTCTGTGTACTGCAGCGTTCGGCGCGATCTCGACACTCTTTGGGTTTGTACTGTGAAATGAGCCGAGCGTTCCGCTGATGCCGAATGCCGTGTTCCGATCCACCGAAGCGATCGCATCCTCTGCATGTACGGAAAACGAACCGATGAGCTCGCCTGCAGAATCGCCGGTTCCTCTTCGGATCTCACGAATCTTCGCTGTCGTCAAAAAGCCTTCGGCGGGCGCAATCAGTTTTCCGGTATCCACGTCCGTAACGCCGTGTCCCAAAGCAGCAAACGCACGGCTCTCCCGATCATAAAACGAAAGCGTCCCGATGCCGGACGTGCTGTCACGCACCCATGCGCCGATCTTCTTTTCTCCGTTTCGATCTGTCTCGGGCTTCAGAGTTGTATTGAATGTTTCTCCGTTCCGTATACACGAAAGTTCGCAGGGACCCGATGCATCGGCACACAGCAGCACAAAAGAATCCGTATCGATCACAGCCTTTCCGTTGACCGCGCAGATCATATCCCCTTCACGCAATCCGGCAGATGCCGCGGGGCACACCGATCCGTGCGACGTATCGACCTTTTCGAACCCGACGATCTGAACGCCCCGGGTTTTCAGAACCACCCCGACCGCTTCTCCGCCGAGAACGACCGATCTCGTATCGGAGGTAACGGACACGGTTTTGATCGGCAGAATACCGAACAGCGCGATCCGGACCGATCCGCCGTTCAGACGCTCGTCGCCGCTCTCCCGTACAAATCTCGCGTCGTTTTGTCGCAGTTCCAGCGTCGGTGCGGACGTCA
>CADAPG010000069.1 GCA_902789675.1 uncultured Eubacteriales bacterium | reverse complement strand
CACCGCATCGAGATCACCGACGATCGCGGCGAGGTCGTGTACCGGGCGCAGTCGAAGGCGATCTCCCTGCACGATCGCACGGAGCTGTTCGACGCGCAGGGCAACAGCGTTGCAAAGATCTGGAAAAAGGTTCTGACCCTGCATGAACGGCATTTTATTGCGATGGCGGACGGCACGGAGTTTCAGCTTTCCAACGAGCTGTGGCATCTCATCAAGGACGTCACCAACATCGAGGGGCTCGGCTGGCAGCTGCGCGGCAACATTATCGGGCTGAATTTCCAGCTGTATGACGAGAACGGCGGCGTCATCGCGGTCATCGGGCAGAAGATGATCTCGCTGCACGACAAATACTGCATCGACATCTACCGTCCCGAACACGAGCAGAAGGTCGTTGCGATCCTCGTCACGCTGCAGCACATGATCCGCGACCGCGAGAACGCCTCGTCGTCGGTCTCGTTCTCGTCGGGCAGCAACGGCTGACGCCGTATGATCCGTTCCAGGGAGGATATGGAGCGGCTGATCGGGTCGTTCGGATTTCTGCCGTTTTTCGAAAACGGGATCCCGGGGTTTTCGCTCGAGGAACATACGCCCGCGGAGCTTTGGTACAACGGGTCGAAGGACGGGCGGGACGACTGGCCGGTTTGGGACTGGAAGGGTCCCGTGGCAAGCGCGGGCACGTGCATGTACGGCAAGTTTTTCCGGAAGAAGGCGGGGTTTATCGACCGCGCATGGATCCCGGACTTTCTGAACGTGCGCCGAAACGGCATGACCTTCGACGAATGGTACGACGAGGGGCTGCTCTTTTATAAGGACAGGGCGCTGTATGACGCCGTGCGGACCTACGGCGCGATCCTGACGCCGCATCTGAAACTGCAGTGCAACTACCGAAAGGGCGGCGATACGGGCTTCGACGCAGCCGTGACGCGGCTGATGATGCAGGGCTGGCTGTGCATTTCGGATTTCGTCTATCGGACCGATCGGTTCGGAAAGGAATACGGCTGGGGCGTTGCTTTATACCACGCCCGAAGCGCAGTTCGGCGAAGCGGCGCTTTTCTGTCCGCGCACGCCGGAGGAATCGCGCGAACGCATCCTTGCGCAGCTTTCCGCGCTTTTGCCGCATGCCCCGCGGGAGCAGCTTCTGAAGATGCTGGGCTAAACGAATCTGCACAAAAAAAGAAGCCGGGTTTTCCGGCTTCTTTTATATTTGTTACCGCGCAAACTGCACGGCGGAATTGAACTGCGCCTGCTGCGAGCTCGTCCATGCGTACGCGGTCTTGGATGCGTAGAGGAACAGCTCCGTGACGGTGACGACGCCGTTGCCGTTCACGTCCGCCGGCATGGAGCCGGAATACGCGCCGTCCGGATAGCTGCAGCCGATGCCCCGGATAAGCGCCGCGGTGAACGCGCCCTGATTGTATCCGGAGCCGTCGTACTGACCGTCATACGAATACTGGGAGGACCGTGCTGCGGTGATGACGATGAATTTCTCCTGCAGCAGTTCGCCGGTCTTCGCGCCGCGCGTGCCGTCCATGGCGTATCCCGAAAAGGCTTCGATCGCGGAGCGGTTGAACGCGTCGGCGTCGAAGGCAGCGCCCTTGCCGATCCCGGCGCCGCTGTGACAGCTGTCGAGGATGACGACGACGCGGCCCTTGATCTTGGAGAGCTCCGCAGCGAGCTCGGTAAACGTGATGTACTGATCGTCGATCGCCACCAGCGCGCCCTGATACTCCTCATAGTAGGAGGAGGACGGCGTAACGCCGACGCCGTGTCCCGAGTAGTGGAACAGCGAAACGTCGTTTTCGGTCGCATTCTTGAATTGCGTGCGGATCGCATTGAGGATCTGCGATTTCGTGCTGTTCGGCAGCGTCGTGACGGTAAACGGCGACTTGAGTCCCTGCAGCATCCCCGCCATGGCGTTCATATCGTTGACGCAGCCGTACAGCGGGCTCGAGGAATACTCATTTTCGCCGACGACCACGGCGCGGTACTTGGTGACCGCGGGGGTGACGGTCTTCCCGCTGCCGGGCTTCACGCACAGCACGTTCGACCATCCGCCGTAATAGGTCATGCCCTCGAACTCGTGATACGAACGAAGACGGACGTAGTACATATATGAATTCGAAAGCGAGCCGATCGTCGTCGAATACGTCTTCGGATCGGTGATCCGGACGGTCTTGACGTTGCTCCGGAAATCAATGTCGGTCGCGGACTGGACCTCGTACCCCGTGAAATTCTTGGAGCCGGACCAGCTTGCCGTGATCTTCCGGCTGCCGGCGACGAGCTTCGTGAGATCGCGCGTGGTGATGCGGACGGTCGTCCGCAGGTTACTGACGACGCCGAGGTTATAGTTGTCGCCGGTGTTGCCGCCGATCGTCGCGCCGGAGACCGGATCGGTGCGCCTTGCGAAGTACGCTTTGACGCCGTACTGATAGCGGGATCCGGCATAGACTTTGTACGTGGCGTCGACGCCGTCGATCCACATCGTGTCGGTCGTGTTGTCCCATCGCGCGAACGCGGTCCATCCGTTCGTTTTCGAGCTCCACGCGCGCCGGTAAACGACATAGCCCGCCGCGCCGTCCACCGGTTCCCAGGTGAGACGGATGCCGTCGATGATGTTCTCGACCGCCGTCAGATTTGCCGCGGGCAGATAGATCTTGAACCAGCCGCGGAGCGTACCGGAATAGGCGCCGCGCATGATAACGATCACGTATGCCGTGCCCGCTTCGACGTTTTCGCGGTAATAGTACGTATAGTTGTCGGCGTCTATCGGGTTGCCCGCCGCGTCCTTCACGGTGAACCGCGGCGTCTGGGCGGCGCCGTTTGCGATCACGTACGGGGTCGCGCCCTTGAACTGCAAATCGTTCGCATTCCATTCGACCGTGCCGTCAAAGGGATCCGGATTCTGCTGCTCGACGATCACTTCGATCGATCCGGTCGCCGAGGTATTGTAGTAGCGCACGCCGAGGTAATAGGTCTGCCCGGCAGTCAGCTTGCAGGTGATGCGGAAATTCAGGTTGTCTCCGCTGTCGTCGTCGGATTTAAGCTGATTCTGATCGCTGTCCAGAAGATACCCGTAGGTATCGCTGCTGCCGACGGAGCAGAAGACGTACGTGTCGGTCTTGTCCGGCTTGAAGGGACGGTAATAGGTCTCGCCCGCCGTGACGATCGAGAACTGATTCGCTCCGATCGAAAGCCCGTCGTCGGAAAAAATGCTCTTCGCACCGTCCGTCGTTTCCTCGATCGGTTTCTTGCCCTCCGGCGCATCCTGTTCCGCGCTGCCGTCCGCCGCCGCGGCAGGCAGCAGCGTCAGCAGCAGGATCAGACTGAGAAGCAAAGCCGCAAATCGTTTGAACATATGATAAACCTCCATATCGGGGTGCAGCGCAAATTTCACCCCATATCAGATCATAATCTTACAGCATAAGAATAGCGCATCTCGCGTTCCGTTGTCAAGCCTGCAGCAGCGGAAATCCCGGGATCCGCGCGCCGCAGCAGGCATGCAAAAAGGAGCGGGGGGACCGCTCCTTTTTTGAATCCTTCGGATCAGTTTCTCTTTGCCGCGTCCGGGATATCGATCGGCGGGATCTCGTTGAACTGCGAGAATGTGCAATCGACGGTCGCATTCCGGACCGAATACGTGAGACCGCTTAATTCGTCTCCCTGCGTCTCCATCACATAATCCAGTATGATCTGCAGCGCTGCCGCCAGATCCATGCGGTACCGTACGAGCCGACCGGTCTCCTTGTCGATCCACAGCGTAGCGGGAATGTCCTCGAGCTTGTCCAGAACGTTCTGCATATCCATGGGCAGCGACATCGGGAGATCTTCGGTCAGCGCATTGTTCTCCATGAACATCTCTTTCGGGAAGTAGCCGGTATACACCGTTGCGGGGGAGCCGTTCACGTCCTCCGTACCGATTTCCGACAGATCCTTCAAATTCCACTGTTCGGGCAACCGGAATCCTTTTTCGTTCAGACCGGGAATCGAGACCGGAAGTTCGGAGGAACGCTGCCATGTTTTTCCGTTGTCGGACGAAATGTACAGACGCACCTCATCGCCGACCGTTTCCATGTAGGCGAGGTACTGTTGGCTGATGCCCAGCATACTTGTAGACGCATCCATCCTGAGGACGAGCGGATCCGTCTGTATATCGGCATGCGCTTCGGTCGTCACGTCCATATTCATGCTGATACCGGAAACCTGCATTTCGAGCGAGATCAGCATCGTCATGTCTTCGTGCATGGACTCCGCCTGCATCGTCTGCTGGAACGACGTCCGCACGATCTGCTCCGGCGTCTTCGGCGCGCATTTGTTCCACGGCTGCAGAACGAGCAGCAGCACGACGGCGGCAATGACCGCGAGCGCAATGCAGCAGAGAGAGATCCAAAGCGCTTTGCGGGATTTCTTCGGCGCGGGTTCGGGCGAATATGCCGGGACATACGCGGGTCCCGGGGTGAAAGCGGGCTGTTCGGATCCCGTCGGTTCCGGTTCGGGAGCGAATCCCTGCTGCGGCTGCGCGACCGGCGTGCCGCATTCGGGGCAGAACTGCTCGCCGTTGTTCAGGGCGGTGCCGCAATTGCTGCAAAACATAGGAAACACCTCATTTTCTTTCAGAATCGTTGTGTCCAACATGACCAGTATATCCGTGAAAGCGGCGCATGTCAACGGGCTTGCGGCGCCTGCGGCGCGGAAAAGCGCGAAAAAATACCGAAGACAGATCGCACGGCGGAGCCTGTTTGGCACATTCTGTCATATTTGTCGGGCCGGGACTGGAAAACCGCCGCAAAACGGGGTATACTGTCTGTATCATCGTTTCGGAGGTATCTATGAAGATTGCAGTCATCACCGGCGCGTCCAGCGGCATGGGCAGGGAATTTGCAAAGGCGATCGACAAGGCGTTCGACCTTGACGAGCTCTGGGTGATCGCAAGGCGTGCCGAGCGGCTTGAATCGCTCAAACAGGAATGCCGCACGCCGGTCCGCGCGCTCAGTTGGGATCTTTCCGCGCCGGAAAACCAGCATGCGTATAAGGCGCTTTTGGAGGAAGAACAGCCCGAAATCGGACTCCTCGTGAACGCGGCGGGCTACGGACTGTTCGGCGCCGCCGAAGATCTTGACGTCGAAAACCAGCTCGGCATCGTCGCGCTGAACGACACGGCGCTTTCCGCGATCTGTCTTTATTCGCTCCCGTACATGAAGCGCGGCGACGCGATCGTGAACCTCGGTTCCAACTCAAGCTGGCAGCCCGTGCCGTACATGACGGTCTACGCCGCGTCGAAGGCGTACGTGCTGAGCTTTTCCCGCGCGCTCGGCCGCGAATTGAAACCACGCGGGATCCATGTGCTGTGCGTCTGCCCCGGCTGGATCAAAACCGAGTTCTTCGACCGCGCGAAGCACGACGACACGATCCGCTATTTCGACCGCTGGTACACCGCTTCCGAAAAGAAAAAGACCGTGTCGATCCTCGGCTTCCCGGTGCGCATGCAGGTGCGGCTTGTGAAGCTTTTGCCCGTGAAGCTCGTCATGAACACCTGGTGCCGGCAGCAGGGGAAGGACTAAGCCTTGCTATGCGGCGGGCGGATGCGATCCGCCCCTGCGGTATCTTTGCGCGTCGAAGGCGCATATCGTGCCGCAAGGTATATCGTGAATCCCGCAGGGATTCATATCGCGCAGCCGCAGGGGAAGATCGCATCTTCCTGTTCCGCATCTTGGCTCCCCTGTGTAAGGGGAGGCAAGGATTTTGCGCAACCAAAAGCCTTCCCCTCCGAGGGGAAGGTGGCGAAGCGTGAGCGGAGCCGGATGAGGTGGATACGCAGAAAAGCGGAACGCTTTTTGCGGATCTGTGAATTGTGCCTTGCAATACATGACGCCCCCTCATCACCGCTTCGCGGAGTTTCTCCACCCTGAAGGGGGCGAAGCCTCTGTTTGTGCACCCCAAAAGCCTTCACTCGCCGCCTTCCTTCACAAGGGCGGGTGGATTCGCGGCAAACAGTAGGGGACGCCGACCCCGGCGTCCCGTTGAAAGCACAGCGCTTCCCCCGAATTTACACTTCGTTCATCCGCATGTTGCAAGTCTGTTGCATGGCAGTGTTACGGTAAAAACAGGAAAATGAGGAGGAGCGTACCCATGCGTGCTTTTCACAGAATTATTACCGTTTTTCTTCTGCTCTGTCTGCTCGGCGGCTGCGCGGGAACCGTTACCGTTCAGCGGCTGCGTGATGATGAACCGAAAACAATCACATTTACCGAACGCAACGCAACGCAGTTCGATCCGTCCGCGCACAGATACACCGTATGGTTCGGTTCGACCGAAGCGCTCGCACAATGGCTCACCATTTCGGAGGACGGCGACACGCGCGTGATGATCGGTTCAAACGATTACTGGCTTCGCCCGGACGGCGACCGGTTTTTGATGGAAATCCGCCTGTATCGCACGCCGTTCGATGAAAACCCCGCGCTGACGATTCCGGTCGGAGAAGCGGAGCTGCTGCTTGACGGTGAGGTTTGCCGGTTCCGTCCGGTTTCCGATCCGCTGAACCTTCTCTCCGATTCTGCAGAAGAAATCTACTATACCGAGTCTCAAACGCTTTCTGCAGAACAAAAATCACTCTACTTTATGGATTTTCTGCAGGACGATTATCTGCCGCATCTGCAGCCAAACACGGAATGGACTTCCTACGGCTTTCCTTCGGAACTTCTGCTGCGCTCCGATGCGAACGGCGCTGTGTCAGGTTCGGTCCGGATCGACGATACTCCGATCGCCTGCGAGCTGCTGATCGGTCATCACGGATTCAATTCGGTTTGTGCGCTTGTCAAGGTCGGAGCAAAGGGCATGGACGACGTTCTTCTGCTCGGACAGGTCGGCAATACATCGGAACGGGAATTCACAAGTATGTTCGAAATGCGTAAACAGGCCGATCCGCTCACCTTGCTTTCCGGCGATAAGATGCGCCTATATAAGAGCACCTCGGAGGACGCCGCCGAATCCAACTGGGTCGGCATGAACGTCTATGAGCTGCTGTACCGTCTGGAATCGGATGGCTTTGAAAGCGAAGAGATCCGTCTGCTCGACGCAGATTACCCGTGTGCATACCGATTGCAGAAGGACGATCAAACGATCCTGCTGTTTGTCTGTCGGATGACCCGCAATCTGGACCGCGAATGGTGGTATGTGAGCGCATATGCGCACTACGCGGGGAAAACGCTGCTGTCCTGGGGCGGAATGAAACCGATCGACCACACGATCGCCGATACATACGATCCGGAAAACGGTTCATCTTTTGACATGCTGGCTGCGCATACCGGCAGCCGCCCGTTCGGCTACTACAGTTTCTGGCTGCTTGACGACTGCCGCATCTTCGGAATCGACAGAGCTTCCTATGACATAACACAGGAAAGCAAACATGTCATTTACGACGCACTGACCGGAGAGATCGGCTGACTTGACGCGGGCGGATGATATCCGCCCCTGCCACAGGTATTTGCAACCGTAGGGGAAGATCGTATCTTCCCGGTCCGCTGTCCCGGCGGGACGCCGGGATCCCCTATCGTGATCGAAACGAAAAGCTCCTTCCCGGAATCCGGGAAGGAGCTTTGTTCGTTCGGTGCTTATAATGCCGCCATGCGGAAGATGTTCGCCATGTCCTCCTCACGGAGCACCTTTGCGCTGCCGATCTTGCCGCCCGTGGCGATCGCGCAGTTTTTGGCAAGCAGTTTGATGTCGTCCTCCGAGGGTTCCACGCCGAGCTCTTTGAGGTTGGTCGGCATGCCGATACTGCGGAAGAAGTCTTCCATCGCTTCGATGCCCTTCAATGCCGTTTCCTCGTCGGTCGCGCAGGGCTTGATCCCGTGGACGTACATTGCGAAGCGGACGAAGCGCGTCAGACAGCTGTTCATGACGTACCGCGCCCAGCTGCCCCACACCGCGGTCAGCCCCGCGCCGTGGGTCACGTCGTACATCGCGCCGAGCTCGTGCTCCAGCCGGTGGCATGCCCAGTCGCCCGCGTCGTTGCCGCAGCCGGTCAGACCGTTGTGCGAGAGCGAGCCTGCCCACATGATCTCCGCGCGGGCTTCGTAGTTTTCGGGATCGTCGCGCAGTACGACCGCGTAGCGCATGACGGTTTTCAGAAGTCCCTCGGCGATCGCGTCGGTGATCTCCATACGGTGCCCGTTGACGAAGTACCGCTCCATCGTGTGCATCAGGATGTCCGAGCAGCCCGCCGCGGTCTGATACGCAGGCAGGGTCTTGGTGAGCGCAGGGTCCATCAGCGCGAACTTCGGACGGCACAGGTCGCTGTTCACGCCGCGCTTCTTGCCCTCGTACGAGATGACGCTGCTGTCGCTCATCTCGCTGCCGGACGCCGCGAGCGTCAGCACCACGCCGAGCGGGAAGCATGCTTTCGGCGTGCGGGTGTGCTCATAGAGCTCCCGGACGTCGCGTTCCGGCTCCGCAAGCGCGTACGCGATCGCCTTTGCCGAGTCGATGACGCTGCCGCCGCCGACCGCAAGGATGAAGTCGACGCCGTACGCTTTGCACATCTTAACGCCTTCATAGACTTTTTCCAGCCGCGGGTTCGGCACCACGCCGCCGAGCGACACATAGTCGATCTCTTCCGCCGTCAGCGAATCCTGCACGCGCTTTAAAAGACCGGACTTTTGGGCGCTCTGCCCGCCGTAATGGATCAGCACCTTTTTGCCGCCGAACGCCTTGACCATGGCGCCCGCGCTCTTTTCCACGCCGTGACCGAACACGACCTTCGTTGGGGTATACAGGGTAAAATCTCCGTTCATAGCCGCCTCCCAAAATGATGTTCGCATTGCTGCTTTGATTCAGTATACCACAGAACCGTGCCGTTCGTAAAGCGTCCGGCGAAAAAGTTGACCCGTTTTTGCGCCGATTCCGCAGCGTTCCGAACGGATGCGCTCGTCAGTATCCCCAGCTCATCAGCTTCCAGTTTCCGCCGTCCGAACGCGCCAGCCACCACTGCCAGTCGGTATATTCAAAGTCCTCGTTGAATCCGCCGCTGTCGTGCTTCGGCGAATGAAAATCGCTCAAAAACAGGATGCACTGCGTAAAGGTTTCCTTCGCGTCGTTCGCGGCTTCCAGCTCGTTCAACCACGCAAGGTTTTCCGCATTGCATTCCGCGTCTCCGCCGTAGGAAACGCGGTGCAGCTCGCAGCCGTTCCACGTGCTGAATTGATGCAGGATCAGCCGGACGGCGGCGTTCCGGTCGTCTTCCGAATAGACGGAGGACGTGCCGAGGTCGATCTCGGCCGTCGCAGCTGGGTTTCTTCCGCAGCCTATAAGAGCCGCGGTGCAAAGGATTGCCGTCAGCAGCGCAAGAAGACAATTTTTCATACGGTTCCTCCCTCGGATCGATGCGGATCCGTCTTTGATTTTCCGATCCTATCCTAACACACCGATGCAACATCGCTGCAACACCGGCATGAACGGATTGTAAAAATACGCGGATCGGCACGAAAAAGCCCCCGCAGAGCTGCGAGGGCTTTGGCGTTTCCGGGTTCAGATGCCCATCTCTTTCTTGACCTCGCCGAAGCACTTGACGGCAAAGTCGAGGTCCTCCTTGGTGTGACCCGCGGAGATCTGCGTGCGGACGCGCGCCTTGCCCATCGGGACGACGGGGTAGGAGAAGCCGGTCACATACACGCCCTTGTCGAGCATGCGGTTTGCAAACTCCTGCGCAACCTTTGCGTCGTAGAGCATGATCGGAACGATCGGATGCTCGCCGGGTAAGAGGTCGAAGCCGAGCTTTTCCATTTCCTTGCGGAAATAGTTCGCGTTCGCGTGGACGCGGTCACGAAGCTCCGTGGACGATTCGAGAAGGTCGATCGTCTTGATCGTCGCGGCGCAGATCGCGGGCGCAAGCGTGTTGGAGAACAGATACGGACGGGAGCGCTGACGGAGGAGGTCGATGATCTCCTTGCGCGCTGCGGTGTAGCCGCCGGACGCGCCGCCGAGCGCCTTGCCGAACGTGCCGGTGATGATGTCGACACGACCCATCACGCCGCAGTATTCCGCGGTGCCTCTGCCGTGCTCGCCCATGAAGCCGACCGCGTGCGAATCGTCGACCATGACGAGCGCGTCGTACTGCTCTGCGAGGTCGCAGATGCCCTTGAGGTTTGCGATGTAGCCGTCCATGGAGAAGACGCCGTCGGTCGCGATCAGCTTGATGCGGCAATCCTTGGCTTCCTCAAGCTTCGCCTTGAGGTCTTCCATGTCGTTGTTGTGGTAGCGCAGGCGCTTTGCCTTGCACAGACGCACGCCGTCGATGATGGAGGCGTGGTTCAGCTCGTCACTGATGACCGCGTCTTCCGGTCCGAGCAGGGTCTCAAACAGACCGCCGTTCGCGTCGAAGCAGGACGAATACAGGATCGCGTCCTCCTGACCCGTGAACTTTGCGATACGTCCTTCGAGCTCCTTGTGGATGCTCTGCGTGCCGCAGATGAAGCGGACGGAGGAGAGGCCGAAGCCCCACTCGTCGTAGCTCGCCTTTGCCGCGGCGATCAGGTCCGGGTTGTTGGAAAGTCCGAGATAGTTGTTCGCGCACATGTTGACGACGCACTTTGCCTTCGTGGTGTCGATACGGCTTCCCTGCGGCGTGGTGATGATGCGCTCCTCCTTGTACGTGCCCGCTTCGCGGATCGCGTCAAGCTGTTCGCGGTAGATCGAGTATGCTTTCTTCATTGGTTTTTCCTCCGTTATTTCTTCGTCCAGTCAAAGATGACCTTGCCGGAATTGCCGGAATGCATGGCTTCGAAGCCTTTTTCAAACTCGGTGTAGTGGAAGCGGTGCGTGATGACCGGATGCAGATCAAGACCGCCCTGCACCATGTAGGACATCTGATGCCAGTTATCCATCTTACGCCCGTAAATGCCCTGCAGCGTCAGCCCCTTGCCGATGATGAGGTTCATATCGAGCGAGATCGGACCGTTGCCGAGACCCAGAAGCGAGACCTTGCCGCCGTTGCGCATGACAGAAAGCAGTTGCTTGAAAGCAGCGCCCGAGCCGGACATTTCGAGACCGACGTCGAACCCCTCGACGAGACCCTGCTGCTTCATGACTTCCTGCAGATCTTCCTTGGCAACGTTGACCGCGGCGTCTGCGCCCATCTTGCGGGCGAGATCAAGACGGTACTCGTTCATATCGGTAATGACCACGCGGCGCGCGCCGGCATACTTGCAGATGCCGCAGGCGATCACGCCGATCGGACCTGCGCCGGTGATCAGCACGTCCTCGCCGACGAGGTTGAACATCAGCGCGGTATGCGTGGCGTTGCCGAACGCGTCGAAGAAGGCGACGACGTCCTCGTCCAGCTGCGGGTCAATGATGATGACGTTCTTTTCCGGAATGCAGACGTATTCCGCGAACGCGCCGTCGCGATCCACGCCGACGCTCTTCGTGTTCTTGCACCATTGGATATTTCCCGTGTGGCAGTTGCGGCAATGGCCGCAGGTGATGTGTCCCTCACCGGATACGCGCATGCCGACGGTAAGACCGGTAACGCCCGCGCCGAGCGCGGCAATCTCGCCGACATATTCGTGACCGATCACCATCGGCGGTTTCACGTGCTCTGCGGACCATGGCGTCCAGTCATAGATATGCACGTCCGTACCGCAGATCGCCGTCTTGTGAACCTTGATCAGCACTTCACCGGGACCGGGTTCCGGAACGGGAACCCGGCGCAGTTCGAGACCGACGTCCGCAACGGGTTTGACAATCGCATCCATCATTTTCGGTATCATAGTGTTACCTCCTCGATTCCCTTACATCCGACCGATCTCGATCGACCAGCCGAAGGGATCCTTCGTGCGGCCCCACTGGATATCGGTCAGAGTCTTGTAGGCATAGGAGCTGATCGGTCCGATCTCGCCGTTGTTGATGACCATGACCTTGTCGCCCCATTCGAGCTTGCCGACCGGGCTGATGACCGCCGCGGTGCCGGTGCCGAAGACCTCGTTGAGCTTGCCCGCGTCGTATGCGTCGGCAACCTCCTGGATCGCGATCCTGCGCTCGGTGACCTTGTAGCCCTACCTCGCCGTCGATCACGAAGAAGATGTTCATCGCGCCGACCTCGCCGACGTACTTCTTTTCGACGCCGTCGAGCCACAGGACCTGCGAATAGCCCTTCGCATGCGCGATCTCCTGCGCGCGCATCGAGGATGCGTAGTTGCCGCCGGTCTTTGCAAAGCCGGTGCCGCCGCGGACCGCGCGGACGTATTCCTCCTCAACGTAGATCGGAACGGGCTTCAGACCGCTCTCATAGTACGCGCCGGACGGGCTTAAAAGCACCATGTAGAGGTAGCTGTCCGCTTCCTTGACGCCGAGACGGGACTCGTTGCCGATGCACATCGGGCGGATGTACAGCGACGCGCCGGGATCCGAGGGGATCCAGTCCTTGTCGAGCATGACGAGCTCTTTAAGGCTCTCCACGCAGAAATCGACGTCCAGCGTCGGAATGCACATACGCTCGTTCGAAAGATTCATGCGCTTGAAGTTCTCCTCCGGACGGAACAACAGAACTCTGCCGTCCTCGGCGCGGTACGCCTTCATGCCCTCGAACGTCTCCTGCGCGTAATGCAGAACGGTGCTCGCTGGGCTGATGGTGATCGGTCCGTACGGAACGATCTTTGCGTCGTGCCAGCCCTGACCCTTATCCCACTGCATAATCAGCATGTGGTCGGTGAAGACGACGCCGAAGCCGAGCTTCGCGCCCTTTGCGGGTTTCTCTTTCGGATGCTCTGTTTTGATGATGGTTAAGCCTTCCATTTTTGATTCTCCCTCTTTCAGAATTTTTATTGTGTTCCGCAGCGATCTGCGGTATAATCCGATTACCGGAGGTAACGTAATATGCCCTATGGAAACAACGCGCTGTCGGTGCGCATCGCGGACCGGCTCAGTGAAATGATCGTGCACGGCAGGTTCGCGCCGGGCGACAAGCTGCCCAACGAGCCCGCGCTTGCCGACGAACTGAACGTCAGCCGCACAACGCTTCGCGAAGCGCTTCGCATCCTTTCGACACGCGGTCTTGTCGAGGTGCGCCGCGGGGTCGGCACGTTCGTGACCGAAAGCCGCAGCGTTCACGCCGATTACGACGTTCTGAAGATCCAGAACACGAACGTGAGCACGAAGGACCTATACGAGATGCGTCTGATGTTCGAGCCGCAGGCGGCGTACTACGCGTGCCTTCGCGCAAGCAGCGACGAGCTCAATGAGATCTTTCGCGCCTGCGAGCTGAACGAGCAGATGATCCGCTCCGCCGATCCGCAGTGGGACGAAACGGAGCAGAAATTCCACAACTCGATCGCGTCCGCCACGCACAACCCGTTCATCACGGCGCTGCTGCCGATCTTCAACCGCGCCATCCACCACGGCATCCTGCTCGCGAACGAGGCGCCGGAGGTGGCGGAGATGACGCTGCACGATCATCGGGTGCTGACGCAGTACCTTAAAGAGCGCAATCCCGAAGGCGCAAAGACCGCCATGCAGCTGCATATCATCAACACGATGCGCGCGTTCCACATCCCGCTCGATTAGTAAACGAGCAGATTTTCAGCGACTTCGACCTTGAACGGAAGCAGATCCAGGATCTGCTTCTTTACGTCTACGCCCTTGCGGACTTCCGAAAGGATCAATCCCTTTTCGCCGAGCTTGAAGACGCAGCGCTCGGTCACGTAAGTGACCTCCTGTTTGTTCTCGTGCGCGTTCTGCGCGGAGAAACTGAGCGCCGTGACATGCTCCGCAAACTTCAGGAACTTGCCTTCCTTGACGATCTTCAATCCGTCTTCGCCGTCCTCGATCTCCAGTCCGCCCGCCGAGAACGTCGTGCAGAATACGACCTTGTGCGTGAACTGTGTGATGTTGATGAATCCGCCGATGCCGGAAAGTTTCTTCGGATGGTAATGCCCGTTGACGTTGCCCTCGCCGTCGATCTCCAGCGCGCCGATGAAGCAGATATCCAGCCCGCCGCCGTCGTACAGGTCGAACTGTTCGGCGGTGGTGCAGCACGCCTGCGCGCCCATCGCGGCGCCGAAGGCGAACCCGCCCGCGGGTAGCCCCTTCATGGAGCCCGCCTCGACGGTCAGCGCGACCTTAGAGAGCATACCGCTCTTTGCCGCCTCGACCGCAACGAACTCCGGCGCGCCGACGCCGATGTTCACGACGTGACCGGGCTTCAATTCCTTTGCCGCGCGCTTTGCGATGAGACGCTTTGCGAGGTCCTTCAGATCCTCCTTGGCGCTCTCTCTGACGTAGGCTTCGAGCTCCTCGTCCGTCATCGGGACGTCGCCCGCATAGCGCGGATCGGTGCCCTTGATGCCTTGAATCTGGTCCTGTTCGGGGCAGACGCAGATGTAGTCCACGAGCACCGACGGGATCACGACCTCGGTCGGACGGCGCGGATGGTCCAATTTACGCGCAACCTGCACGATGACCTTGCCGCCGAGCCGCTTCACAAGCTGTGCGATGGAGAGCGCGTCGCCGATGACAGGCTCGTCCTCCCACGAAATGTTGCCGTACGCGTCCGCGCTGGAGCCCTTCAGAAGCGCCACGTCGGGACGCGGGGTCGCGTATTTCAGGCGCCGCTTGCCGTCGATCACGATCTCCTCGACCAGCTCCTGCTTCGACTGCTCGTTCAGCTGATAGCCCTTGTACTTCGGATCGACGAACAGATTGAGACCCGCGTCGGAGATGTAGTACGGATGCCCCGCCGCGCCTGCGCGCACCGCGTGCGACATGACGCCGAACGGCAGGTTGTACGCCTCGATCTTGTTTTCGAGGATCATCTTTGCCGTGTCGGGCATGGAGCCGTAGTGCGACATGATGACGGTCCTGACGCCGCCGAGCGGAACGATCTTCTCGCAGGGCTGACCGGAAAGCCACCCGCCGAGACCCGCGGTGCAGTACAGCGTCAGGTCCTTGGGATGTCCCTCGGCTTCAAAGCGCTCGTTCAGCGCGATCGAAAGCTGTTCGGCATTGTTCATGCCCAGAAAGTTATTGTAGATCAGGCAGTCTCCGTCCCGGATCAGCCGGACTGCCTCCGCGGCAGAAATAAACTGTGCCATAAAATTCTCCTTTTTCATGCGGCTTTTGCCGCCATTCATGACGGCTCAGCCGTCAATTCATGCGCGAAGCGCAATTCATGCACCGTCAGGTGCTGTTCATCACACCTCATCCGTCACTCCTTCGTCGTGACACCTTCTCCTCAAGGAGAAGGCCTTTGGTGCGATGCCTCCGATTACCGAATCAAGGTAATCGAAAAGCTTTTTGATGATTCGGATTGCTCAATGCCGAGGCTTCTCCTTGAGGAGAAGCTCCGCCGCAGGCGGTGATGAGGTGTCTCCCGCACAGAAAAACCGCAGGGGCTGCCGAGGGTATCGGCAACCCCTTTTTCTTTTGTTATTCTTCGATGCAGGACGCGCCGCGCAGAAGCGCTTCACGGTTCAACGGGATGAGCTTCGCCTTCTTCTCGCCGAGCTTCTCGAGAAGCGCCGCAAGAACGGTCTCGACCTCAACGCACTTGGACTTGCCGAGGTATGCGCCGAGCATGATCATGTTCGAAACCTTGCTGTTTCCGAGCTCTGCCGCGATCTCCGTGCAGGGTACATAGTACGCGTTCACGTCGGTGCGCTTGACCTTGATGTCGATCATCGAGCTGTTGACGAAGATCGAGCCGCCGGGCACGACCTTGTCCTCAAACTTCTCGAGGGACGGACGGTTCATGACGATCAGGGACGTCGGACGCGTGACGAGCGGAGAATCGATCTCCTGATCGCTGAGCATGACGCTGCAGTTCGCCGTGCCGCCGCGCATTTCCGGACCGTACGACGGGATCCAGGAGGTGTTCTTGCCCTCCATCATGCCGGCTGCCGCCAGAAGCTGACCCATCAGCAGGACGCCCTGTCCGCCGAAGCCTGCGAAAATATTTCTCTCAACCATGGTTATACCTCCTTAAACGTGCCGAGCGGATAGTACGGGATCATGTTGTCCTTCAGCCACTCCATCGCCTCGACCGGCGCCTTGCCCCAGTTCGTCGGGCAGGGGGAGAGGATCTCGACCATCGAGAAGCCCTTGCGGTCGATCTGCGCCTGGAACGCCTTCTTGATCGCCGCCTTGGTCTGGTTGATGTGCGGCGTGCTGTCGAGCGAGCAGCGCGCGATGAACGCGGAGCCTTCGATTGTGGAGAGCATCTCCGCGATGCGGATCGGCTTGCCGCAGTGCTCGGGATCGCGGCCCAGCGGGCTCGTGGTGGTCTTCTGACCGACGAGCGTCGTCGGCGCCATCTGACCGCCGGTCATGCCGTAGATCGCGTTGTTGATGAAGATCGTCGTGATCTTTTCGCCGCGGTGCGCCGCGTGGACGATCTCCGCCGTACCGATGGAAGCGAGGTCGCCGTCGCCCTGATACGTGAAGATGTACTTATCCGGGTGGACGCGCTTGAAGCCCGTCGCGACTGCCGGCGCTCTGCCGTGCGCCGCTTCGTACATGTCAAGGTTCATGTAGTTGTAAAGGAAGACCGCGCAGCCGACGGGAGCGACGCCCGCGCACTTTTCCTGGATACCCAGCTCGTCAATGACTTCCGCGACGAGACGGTGCACGATGCCGTGACCGCAGCCCGGGCAGTAATGGAACGGAACGTCCGTTAAAACGGGAGTTTTCTTGAAAACGGTTGCCATGGTTTACGCCCTCCTCATCTGCATAATGCGCTCGGCAATATCTTCCGCCGCCGGAATGATGCTGCCGCCCTTGCCCATGTACTCCACGGGCTTAATGCCGTTGACCGCAAGACGGATGTCTTCGACCATCTGGCCGTTGCTGATCTCGACGGTGAGACCGGCTTTGACGCTCTCCTGCGCGAAGACCTCGTGGACCTCCTTCGTCGGGAACGGCCACAGGGTGATCGGACGGACGAGACCGGCCTTGATGCCGTTCTCCTCGAGGATGCGGACCGCCGCTTTGCAGACGCGCGCGACCGTGCCGTATGCGCAGAGGATGAATTCCGCGCCCTCGGTGTGGTACTTCTCGACCATGACTTCCTTTTCACGGATCACGTCGTAGCGCGCGTTGAGGCGCGTCATCAGGCCGTCCAGATCCTCGGTCTCGATGTACAGCGAGTTGATGACCGCACGGGGACGGGTGCCCTTGGGATCCCAGCCCTGCGCCGCCCAGGGTTTTTCGGGCATCGTGGGATTCGGATTCATGTGCAGCTCGACCGGCTCCATCATCTGACCGATCAGACCGTCGGCAAGGATGATGACCGGGATGCGGTAGTTGTCCGCCAGATCAAATGCGTGGGGCATCATATCAACCGTCTCCTGGATGGAGGAAGGCGCGATGACGATGCTGCGGTAGTCGCCGTGACCGCCGCCCTTGACCGCCTGGAAGTAGTCGCCCTGGCTCGCCTGAATGTTGCCGAGACCCGGACCGCCGCGCATCATGTTGACGATCACGCACGGAACCTCCGCGCCCGCGATCGTGGAGATGCCTTCCTGCTTCAGCGAGATGCCCGGGGAGGAGGAGGACGTCATAACACGCGCGCCCGCGCCGCCTGCGCCGTAGACCATGTTGATTGCGGCGACTTCGCTCTCCGCCTGCAGGAAGCATCCGCCCACCTGCGGCAAACGCAGCGACATGTATTCGGGAATGTCGTTCTGCGGCGTGATCGGGTAGCCGAAGAAGTACCGGCAGCCCGCCTGGATGGCCGCTTCGGCGATCGCTTCGCAGCCCTTCATCAGTTTCTTAGCCATACTGTTCCTCCTTATTTCTCGATCTCAATGGCAACGTCCGGGCAAGTCTTTGCGCAGGACGCACAGGCGATGCAGGCCTCCGGATGCGCGACCTCAACGGCAAAATAGCCTTTGACGTTGAGATGCTTGGAGATTGCCAGCACGTCTTTGGGACATGCACGCACGCAGAGTCCGCAGCTCTTGCATGCGTCTTGGTGAATGGTTACTTTGATCATGGCATTTCCTTTCTTTCCGTATTTGGTTTGTAGGGTATGATTAAAGTCCTTCCTTTAGGAACTTATCCCAGCTTCTGTGCATGTACACCGTCACCGGCTGCCGGACGCCGATGTACCGTTCGTCGAGCCCGTGCTCCTTTGCATAGGCATTGAAGTCGTCAAGCACCTTCGGCATGCCCGCCGTGCCCCACACGGGGACGCCGGTGCGAAGGGAAAGCGCCTTCACAAGCTCGTAGCCCTCCAGAAGATGCGTGTGATCCGTTTCGCCCGCAAGGTTCGCGTTGTTCACGATCCCGGTCACGTCGAGCCGCGACACGAACCTGATCTTTTCGAGCGTCGCGTACGCGCTTTCAAGGTCCGCCGCCGTCGGACGCATCGGGTTCACGATGAACAGAACGTGCAGGTTTTCCTTCGGGATCCTGTCAAAATTCGGTTTGTACTGTCCGAGCGCGATCGAGCCCACGTGATCGCCGCCGATATCGAAAAAAACGCTTCCCTCTCCCGGCGTAAACGCAGCGTATACGCGGGCGGAAAGCGACATGATTTCGATTTTTTCAAGGGCATAGGGGGGCATAATCAGCTCAACGCCGGCGGGCGTCAGCACGTCGCCGCGTTCACTGGTGCGGAAATACGGGTTGATGACGTCGAGGTCGACCAGCGTGCAGGGTCCGTTCTTTGCGGCGGCAATCGCCATGTTCAGCGCAAGCTCGCTTTTTCCGCTGCCGAACGCGCCGAGCAGAACCCAATACTCTTTCATACGCGGTCATACCTCTCTTTAGTTGTCAGACAACCGTTCAAGGGTGTCCGACATCAATGATATTGTATCAAAACCGCGAAAAAAAGTCAATCGGGATTTATGCAAAACGGGGCGGATTTTCCGTATATTATTACGGCGAAAAGCGGGGGGTGGGATAAAAAACGCCCCTCCCGTTTTTCGGGAAAGGGCGTCTGCGATCTGCCGTGCCGTGCTTACTTGATGAAGCCGAGCTGCTTTGCCTGTTCCATGTACTTCGGAATGTCGGAAAGCGAGATCTTCACGTCGTGCTTCTTTGCGAAAGCGATGAATTCGGAGATCGTGACTTTGCCGTCTGCGGTGATCGCGGCGACTTCGTCCTGAAGCGCCTTGTCGGTCTGATACTGCTGAACGAGTTCTTCTACGGTTGCCATGGTGTTGCCTCCTTATTTTAATATATTATTATTATAACACACGCGCGCGGAAAACGCAAACGCTTTTCAAACGCGCAAAGATATGGTATACTGGATTCAAGAAAGAACGGGAGGGAACGGACATGCGTTTGCGCAGAAACAGAGGACCGCAGTACGACACGGACCGGCAGGAGCCGGTGATCCGTCAAAGCATCTGCACCGGGGAAAAGACGGCGGGGTTCCGGGAGCTTGCCTCCGGCAGATTTCTCGAGGTCATGCTGATCCGCACGCAGGCGGATCTCGACGATTTCCGTGCGCAGTACGGCATCGAGGGACCGATCAAAACGATCTACTGATGTGCAGAAACGGGATGTTAAAAGGCGGTTTTAACATCCCGTTGTTGTTTGAATACGCTTCATCGGCGGCTATTGAAGGGCGGCGACGAGAAACGCTATAAAGAGGCACAGCGAAACGATGAACATCACGATGCTCACAATGAGACCGATGATCGAAACGATGTTGCCGACCTTTGCAAAGATGCCGCTGACCCTTGCTTTTCGGTGAAGCCCCTGCGGACCGATCTGATAGCCCGCGCTGCGGAAGCTGCCCACCATGCCCCGCGCGATCGCGGAGAAGACGACGCCGATCAGGGCGGTGTACGGATAGCTGCCGAACGTTGCGCCGACGATCGCAAAGATCATCAGCGTCAGCGCTTTGGAAAAGCCGTTGTCAAAGGCGGACTCCGCGTTTTCAACGACGGGTTCTTCACCGCTCTTTTCGACGGGCGGTACGGGCACGAGGGAAGCGGTCGATTCCGGCGCGACGACCGTTGCGCCGCAGTTCGGACAGAATCTGTCGCTGTCATTCAACAGGGTTCCGCATTTCATACAATACATATGAACAGACCTCCTTTTGTGGATTGTTTGAGGGAAAGGATCCCGTTTTCCGCGCGCTCAGAAGCCGAGCGTGTCGTTGACGAGGATCACGTGGATGCGGTCCTTGTGGCGCGAGAACCGCGTGATCAGAAACTGACAGCAGATCGTGTCGGGCGATTTGCAGTTCATGCAAGCGCCGGTCTTTGCGCAGGGCGTATTGAGCCCGAAGCGCTGCGCGTTGATCGGCGCGGCGACGTTCCGTGCGCGCTTCATGGCGCCGTCGATATCGGAGCAGACCTTGTTCATGCCGACGATGAACAGCACGTGCTTCGGACCGTTTGCAATGCAGGAGACGCGGTTTGCGTTGCCGTCGATGTTGACGAGCACGCCGTCCTCGGTCATCGCGTTCGCGCTCGAAAGGAACCAGTCCGCGTCGTACGCCGCGAGCATTGCCTCGCGCGGGTTTTCAAACGCGGCGCGGTCGATAAAGCGGAAGCTGCCGGTCTTCACCGCCTCGACAAGTCCGACCTCGTGCGCGCTCAGCGCGCCGCCCATTGTGACCGAACTGCCTTCGGGGATCAGCGAAAGCGCAATGCGCTTTGCCTCCTCGCGGTCCTTTGCGTAATATCCCGTCATGTTGCGGGACTGAAGCCCCTTGATGACCTTCTGCGCCAGCAGTTCGTTGCGCTTTTCGATGTTCCGATCCATAGTGACCTCCTGTGTTTTTGATGTCTCATTATACCCTGAAAGCAGGCGGGAAAGCAACGGTTTTTTCGAAGAGAAAAAAGGGAGGACGCGAAGCAATCTTCGACGTCCTCCCTTGGCGTATCAGATGAAGTCCGATGCTTACCGTTCCTTACCGAAGAAATAGACCGCGACGGTGCCGGGACCGGAGTGGCACCCGATGGTCATGCCGATCATATAGACCTCGATCGCTCCGTCGATGTGCGGGAAGCGTTCCTCGACCATCTTCTTCACGGTCAGCGCGTCCTCCTCGCAGTCGGAGTGGCTGATCCAGCAGCGGCCGGCGTAGTTTTCGCCGCCGTCCGCAAGCTCCGCCATCTGCTCGACGAGCGCGCGGAGCGCGCGCTTCTTGGTGCGTACGCGCGAATGGATCGCCAGATGTCCCGGATGGTCCATGCGCATGACGGGGCAGATGCCCAAAAGATTTCCGATCTTGCCGGCGGCGGGGGAGATGCGTCCGCCGCGCACGTAGTAGGTCAGCGTCGTGGAGCAGAAGAGATGCTGGATGCGAAGGCGATTTTTGAGTGCCCAGTCATAGAGCTCGTCGATCGTTTTGCCCTCGTCGCGCAGCTTTGCGAGCGCTTCCATCTGCAGCCCGTAGCCGGACGACGCGCCGCGCGAATCCACGATCAGAAGCTTGCGCTCCGGGAAGCGCTCCCTGACGATCTCCGCCGCGGTGAGCGCGGACTGGAACGTGCCGGAAAGCCCGCTCGAAAGCGTGACGTGCAGGATGTCCTTGCCCTCCTTTTCAAACAGCTTCGTGAAATACTCGATATAGGTTTCGGGATTGATCTGCGTCGTTGCGCTGACCTGTCCCGCGCGGATGCGGTCATAGAATTCCCTGTAGGTCATCGTTTTGCCGAGATCGTCCTTATAGGGAACGCCGTCCATTGAAAAATCGTTGCAGAGCAGGCGGACGTCCATTGCGTCCAGCTTTTCCTGCGTGACGTCGGCGGCGGAGCAGCAGCTTAAAATGTAATCGTGCATCATGATTCTCCTCATTCAAGACAATATTTCAATCTGCAGTATATGGGAACGCTTCCCGAAAGGCAATCTATTGCATCGGCTTCCGGCTCTACCGATGAAAAAAACACGGTAGAATCCGTTTTTCGGACTCTACCGTGCGTGGAATTGCAGTGTTTATGCGGGTTTTTCGGCTCAGAACTTGCCGGAATGTCCGCCGTGCGTGCCGCCGGAGGACGAGGTGTGCGTCGAGCTTCCGCCGTGGAAACCGCCTCCGCCGCTCGGGCGGCTGCCGCCTCCGCCGGAGCTCGTCGGCTGTACGTGGATCGAACGCGACACGTTCGATCCGAGCAGCACGTCGCTGTTCTGCGTCAGCGTGAAGGTGGACGGAACCAGATACTCGTCCGCGTCGGTACGGCGCTGTACGCTGACCAGCTGACGCTTCATTCCCGAAAGCGGAATAAAGCCGAACAGCAGACCGATCCCGATCGCGATCGCAACGGCGAAGAGGTTCAGCGGATGCATGATCTTGTTGCACCGGTTCGTGAACGCTTCGAACGCGCCGTAGTAATTGCCGCTTTCAAGAAGCGGTTCGACCTCGCGCTGCACCTTTGTAAGCCGCCTTCCGGAGAAGCGCGACGCGGCGAGCGAGCCCTTGGAGGTCAGCTTCACGCCGTCCTTGCCGACGCCGAGCACGAACGCGTTCGATTCCGGCACGCGCTGCGCAAGGAACCGTTCGACGAATGCGTCGATATCGGTATTCGACGGGAAGCAGAGGTAATAGAGCGCGACGCCGTTCTCGTCGACGAAACGCTCCATCGAAGCGTTGGCGTTCGCAAGCTGTGCGGAATCGAGCGTCCCGTTTTCGGCATAGACGTGGTAGCAATCGTACGGGAATTCCTCCCGCGCCATTTTGAG
>CADAPG010000068.1 GCA_902789675.1 uncultured Eubacteriales bacterium | reverse complement strand
CCGGGAGGTCGCCCCCTGCAACACATACAAAAACGGCGGTCAAACGACCGCCGTTTCGGTGCTTTCTTATTTGTGCGTTTCGTTGTATGCCTTGATGCCGAGCGCCAGAAGATCCATCGCGCGTTCGAGCTTATCCTGCTTCAGAACGTACGCGATGCGGATCTCGTTCCTGCCCTTGCCGGGGGTGGCGTAGAAGCCCTCGCCGGGCGCGAACATGACCGTGTCGCCGTTGTCGTCGAAGTCGGTCAGAAGCCACTTCTGGAACGTGTCGGCATTGTCCACGGGCAGCGCCGCCATCATGTAGAATGCGCCTTCGGGATCCTTGACCACGACGCCGGGGATCTCCAAAAGCTTCTTGAAGCAGGTGTCGCGGCGGAGCTTGTACTCCTTGCGGACCGCCTCGAAGTATTCGGGACCGACGTCATAGAGCGCGGCGGACGCGATCTGATCGAGCGTCGCGACGGACAGACGCGCCTGACAGAACTTTAAGAGGTTCTGCTGCAGCTCCTTGTTGCGGGTGATGATCGCGCCGATGCGCGCGCCGCACGCGGAGAAGCGCTTGGAAACGGAATCGATGACGACCGCGTTTTCTGCAAGCTCCGGGAACTGACCGATCGTGGCAAGCTTTTCGCCGCCGTAGACGAACTCGCGGTAGACCTCGTCGCCGATGACGAACAGATCGTGCGCCTTCGCAAAGTCCGCAATGGTGCGAAGCTCTTCGGGCGTCAGCACCACGCCGGTCGGGTTGCCGGGGTTGGTGAACATGATCGCGCGGGTGTTCTCGTTGTACGCGGCTTCAAGCTTGTCGCGGAACGCGTAGCGATAGCCGCCCTCGGGCGAGGTGGTGATCGGACGGATCCTGCCGCCTGCCGACTTCACGAACGTGTTGTAGTTCGGATAGAACGGCTCGGGGATGATGACCTCGCTGCCGGGATCGAGGATGGAAAGCATCAGCATCTGCAGCGCTTCGCTGCCGCCGGTGGTGATCAGGATGTCGCTCTCCTCGTAGTGGATGCCGAGCTTTTCGTAATATTTCTGCACCGCCTTGATGAGCACGGGCATGCCGGGGGACGCCGCATACTCGAGAACCGGGTTCTGGAAGTTTCGGATCGCCTCATAGTAGGCGGGCGGAGTCTCGATGTCGGGCTGACCGATGTTGAGATGATAGATCTTCTTGCCCTTGTTCACGGCTTCCACCGCGTAGGGATGGAACTTACGCATCGGGGAAAGGTTGCATTCCAGCGCTTTCTGCGAGATTTTCATGAGCATGCCTCCGGGAATATTGAATGAATTGTGCGTGCACCGCATACATCGAAATAGTATCACGCCCGCTGCGTTTTTTCAAGATGCAGCGGGCGTTTCGGGATATTATATTCTTGCCGGAAGAGCCAAAAAAGGACTGCAGGAATGCGCCGCATTCGCCCGTGAGGCGGCATGTTCCGATTGACGTTGACCGGACGCAATAGTATAATGAATTAAATCGCGTAAAACGCGAGGTTCGTTTGCACGAAATGAATGGGAAAAGGGAGACAACGATGAAACAAAAAACTCTGAAGATTCTGCTTGCGGTCGTTTCGGTTCTGCTGGTCTGCGTACTGCTTGTGCAGGTGCTGTATGCGTCCGGTGTGTTCAAAGCCAAGGCGCAGCCTGCGGAAGCAGCAGAGCCCGCTTCTTTGGACGATCTGTCCGGCGTGCCGCTGCACCGCGAGGGATATACGCTCGAACAGGTGGTGATCCTGAGCCGTCACAACATTCGTTCGCCGATGAGCGGCAAGGGCTCCGCGCTGGACACGCTGACGCCGCACGAGTGGTTCTCCTGGTCGTCGAACCCGAGTCAGCTTTCGATCCGCGGCGGCGTTCTGGAAACGGAAATGGGACAGTATTTCCGCAAATGGATGGAATCCGAAGGGCTGATCCCCGAAAACTGGCTGCCCGAGGACGGCGCGATCCGCGTCTACGCGAACTCAAAGCAGCGCACGCTTGCGACCGCGAAGTTCTTCTGCGCGGGGCTGTTTCCCGCCGCCGATACGGAGATCGAGCATCACGGCGAATTTGACAAGATGGATCCCGTCTTCACGCCGCAGCTGACGTTCGTGACCGATCAGTACCGCGAGGATATGATCAAAGAGATCAACGAGCGCTTTGCGGACGATATTGCGGCGCTTGCCGACAATTACCGGCTCATCGAGGACGTCATCGACATCCGGGATTCCGAGGACTGGAAGAACGGCAAAACGACGGGCTTCTTGACGGACGATTCCGAATTTGTGCTGAACGAGAATGCGGAGCCGGGCGTGAAGGGTTCCCTGAAAACCGCCTGCTCCGTCAGCGACGCGCTCGTGCTGCAGTATTATGAAGCGGACGACGAACACGCCGCGTTCGGCAAGACGCTGACGCAGGAGCAGTGGAAGGACATCTCCGCGGTGAAGGATCTGTACGGCGACGTGCTGTTTACCGCGCCGGATATCGCGGCAAACGTCGCGCATCCGCTTTTGCAGGAGATCTATCAAGAGCTGATGACGCCGGGCAGAAAGTTCACCTTCCTGTGCGGGCACGATTCCAACGTCGGCAGCGTGCTCGCGGCGCTGGGCGTTGCGGAGTACGATCTGCCGGATGCGATCGAGAACAAGACGCCGATCGGCTGCAAGCTGGTGTTCTGCCGCTGGAGCGACGCGGCGGGCAAGAGCTATATCACCGCCGACCTCGTCTATCAATCGGTCGGTCAGCTGCGCGGCATGCCGCTTCTGGACCTTGCGCACCCGCCGGTGGTGTATCATCTCGCCTTTATGGGACTTCTCTATGACGCGGACGGGCTCTGCCCCGCGGAGAAGATGGAAGAGCGTCTGAAGAGCGCGATCGACCGCTACGACGAGCTGCTCAAACAATACGGGCTCTCGGAAGCCGCATAAGGAAACTGCATTGAAAAAGGCCCCGGAAAACGGGGCTTTTTTCATAGTCTATGGAATCAGTCGAGCTCCTTCAGGTACGCCCTGCGGCGCTTGTGCCGGACCGCGTTGAAGCGCTTCCAGAGGTTGCGGATCTGCATGTTGTCCTCTAAGTTCAGGTTCGTCTCCGCGTACTCGGTGACGCCGTCGGAAAGCATGTCGCACAGCGCGGCGGCGATGACCGCCGGGATGCCGGTGTTCACGTACTCCGGCGCGACCGCGATAAGCCCGAGGTCGATGACCTTCGGCTTTTTGATCGCCTTCAGAAGACGCAGGAGCGCGGCGGGGGTCAGATGCCCGCGGCTCTTCTGCACCGCCTTTGCAATCGACGGAAAGCTCACGCCGAAGCAGACGACCTTGTCGTGCTCGTTCAGGATGCACACGACGTGCTCGAGGTCGATGATCAGGCGGAAGTTGTCGATCATCATCTTCTTCATGCCGGGCGTGAACGGCACGGTGCCGTACAGTCCCTCATACGCGACGTCTAAAAGGTCAAAGAGTCCCTGCTGATAGCGGTTGATGAAGTCGTTGACGTTCTTCGCCTCGCCGATGCGCAGGTTGTATTTTTTGAGGACCTGGTCCGAAAGCTTTTTGAGCTTCGCCGCGGTCTCCGGCGCGGGCGCGTAAAGCTTCGATTCGACCCAGTCGACCTCCTTTGCATAGCCGCAGCCTTCGATGAGCTTTCCGTAATACTCCGCGTTATACTGCTCCTCAAAGGTGGAGAGCTGATCGAAGCCCTCAACGAGCAAACCTTCGCGCTCGAGATCGGAAAAGCCCAGCGGTCCGCAGACGGCGTTCATGCCGTGATCGCGGGCAAACCGCTCGACGGCGCTGAACAGCGCCTTTGCAACCGCGGGATCGTCGATCGCGTCGAAGCGGTCGAACCGCACGCGCTTTTCGTTGTTCTTCTCGTTGGATGCCTTCTGAATGATTGCCATGATGCGCCCGACGACCTTGCCGTCGCGGTACGCGAGCCAGTAATCGGTCTCGCAGGTGTCGTTGTAGATGAAGTCCTTCGAAAAGAGCTTCTTCTCGTCGCCGTACAGCGGCGGGACGAAATACGGATTGTCCCGGTACATCTCAAGCGGAAAATGCAGAAACGCCCTCTGCTCCGCTTTGGTTCTGACCTCTTTGACCGTAACCATGGGGATTCTCCGTCAGACGCGGCGCTTTGCGTGGAAGCTGACGCCGACGCCGTTCGGTCCGCAGTGGCTGCCCGCGGTCGGGTTCGTGACGACGGTCTCGATGACAAGATCCTCGCCGAAGCGCGCATGCAGCATATCCTTCAGCTCCGCCGCAAGCTCCGGCGCGTCGGTGTGTCCGATGATGAAGTGATGCGCCTTGATGTCGTCGCCGAGCTCTTCAACGGTCTTGACGAGCCGGTCCATCGCGTTCGCTCTGCCGCGCTCCTTGCCGATGCTGACCATCTGTCCGGCGTCGTCCATGCAGATGATCGGACGGATGCCCAAAAGCGTGCCCATCGTTGCGGCGATGCCCTTGACGCGGCCGCTGCGCTTGAAGAATTTCAGATCGTCCGCAAAGAAATACTGCGCGAAGTGATCGACCTCTTTGTCCGCCCACGCAAGGATCTCGTCGACGGTCTTGCCCGCCTTGTACAGGTCGCCGATCTCGCGCACGATATTGTAGCTCACGATCGTGATGCCCTTGGTGTCGATGTGATAAAACTTCCGCTCCGGGAACTCCTTTTTAAGCTCCTCGACCGCCTCGTCCATCGCGCGGAAGGTGACCGTCATCGCGGCGGAAAAGTGTACGTACAGGATATCGTTGCCCTGCTCGAATTCCGGACGGAAATAATTGAGATACCGTTCCTTCGAAATGCCGCCGGTGGTGGGCAGCACGCCGTTGCGGAGACCGTCGTAGAACGCGTGCAGATCGATCGTTTCGGTGTCCTCATAGGGCCAGTACGTCTTTGCGTCGATGCTGTACGGCATGGAGATCAGGCGATAGCCGTATTCCTTCGCAATCTCCGGGGTAAAGTCGGTATCGGTGTCGGTAAACAGTGTCAGCATGGTTTTACTCTCCTACTAAAATATATTGGTGAACGGGCTGTCCGCCGTCGATGCGGATGACCTCCGTTCTGGGATACATTTTGGTCAGCGCGGCGCAGAGCCGGTCCGCTTCGTCCGCGGGCGCGTCACAGCCGACCAGCAGCAGCAGAACGCCGCAGTTCTCCGCATGCATTTCCTTCGAAAGCTGCAGGGCGGTGTCGACCGCGTCGCCGTCGTTCACATAGATCGTGTCGCCGATGAAGCCGATGAAATCGCCCTCGCGCACGTGTACGCCGTCCTTTTCGGCGTTGCGGCTTGCGCGCGAAACGAAGCCGGTCGTGACGGACGCAATGATCTCGTTCAGTTCGGAAACGATCTCGTCCGGCTCGCCCGCGTTCGTGTCCATCATGGAGATCGCGGCGTAGCCTTCGCCGACCGAGTGCGTTCTGAGCACGCGGATGTCGGAGGAGGGATACAGGTCCTTCGCCTGGTTGGCGGTCATGATCACGTTGCCGTTGTTCGGGAACACATAGATCGTGTCGGCGTTCGTTTTGTCGAAGGCGTCGAGGAAATCGGCGGCGCTCGGGTTCATGCTCTGCCCGCCGTCGATCACGACGTCCGTGCCGAGCTCCGAAAACGTCTCCCTGAGCCCGTCGCCCGCCGCAACCGCAACGATGCCCGCTTTCTTGCGCGGCTTCGGCACGGTGACGATCACCTCGGGCAGCCCGGTCTCGTTGTGCTGCAGCGACATGTTTTCGACCTTCAGCGTCAGAAACTCGCCGTAGCGCTGACAGCGGTTCAGGATGTCGCCGGGGCGCATCGTGTGCACGTGCACCTTGAGGATCGAGCCCTCGCGGAACGCCACGACCGAATTGCCGACGCTGTTCAGGTATTCGATGAACGCCGGAAGATCGAACGATTCCGGATCGCCCTTCGCGTTCTGCAGGCGCAGCAAAAACTCGGTGCAGTAGCCGTACTCCAGCACGCTGTCCGCGCCGAACGCATCGAGGTCCGCCTTTTTGGTCTCGGTATGGGCTTCCGCGCGCTCGACCGTTTCGCCGGAAAGCGTGCGCCGCATGCCCTCAAAGATGTAAATCAGTCCCGCGCCGCCGGAATCGACCACGCCCGCCTCGCGCAGAACCGGCAGAAGCTCCGGCGTGCGTTCAAGCGAGCGCTGCATCTCGCCGAGCAGATCGTTGAAATAGCTTTTGAGCGTCGATTCCTCCGTGACGCGTTCGTTCGCAAAATGCACGCCGTCCCGGAAGACGGTCAGGATCGTGCCCTCGACGGGAATGGGAACCGCACGGTACGCCTCCTGAACGCCGCATTCCATGGCGCGGGCAATGTCGGACACCGTGGCTTCGGAAACGCCCTCGAAGCCCTTGTTGATGCCGGAGAAGATGCGGGACAGGATGACGCCGGAGTTTCCGCGCGCGCCCAAAAGCATGCCGTGCGCGCTGCGGCTTGCCACGGTTGCAAGGTCCTCGTCCTCGGCGCGGTCGACCGCGTCCGCGCCGGAATACACCGTTGCGAGCATGTTGTCGCCGGTGTCGCCGTCTGGAATGGGAAATACGTTGAGATCGTTGACCGTTTTGCGGTAGCAGCCCAGATGGTCCGCGCCGCTCGAAATCATACCGGCGTAGAGCGCGCCGTTCAATGTTGTCGTCTGCATAAAAGCCTCCTCAGATGTGTTCGGGGATCGTTCGGGAAACGTCCACGATGTCGTCCAGCGTGCAGTGCAGCGCGCTGCAGATCTTCAGAAGCGTATTGAGATGCACGGGCATTCCCTTGCCGAGCTTTGCGATCACCGCCGAGCTCAGATTCGTTTTCGACTGCAGATCCTTCTTCTTCATCTTTCGGCTTTGCAAAAGCTTCCAGAGCTTGTCGTAGCAGACCTGAAAGGATTCCGGTATCATGTTTCCCCCTGTGAAGATGCAAAACGCCCTCTTCGTTTTGCAAAAATTACAGAGTAATTTTAACATCTCTTTCGACAAGTTTCAACATTTTCTTTACATTTGTAAAGAATTCCTTCTTTTCGCCGGACCCGCCGCGGCAAAAAAGCGCGTGTTGATCGGGTGTGCCGGGCTCTGCCCGCCGCAAAAAAGCACGGCTTTCGGTCCCCTCCCTTTGCGGCGGAATCGTGTTTTTTGTGTCGGACCGTATTGTAAACGGCGGGTAAAGCGGTTATAATGCACTACGGAAAACACAAACACCGAAAGATATCGGAGGAAAAACATGGACTATTCGAGTTTACAGAACGGCAGCGATATCCGCGGCGTCGCAATGGAGGGGATCGCCGGGCAGAGCGTGAACCTCGGGGAGCAGGCATGCCGGGATATCGGACGCGGCTTTGCCGTGTGGCTCATCAGGCATCTGGGAAAAGGCGCGCTGCGCGTGGCGATCGGACGCGACTCGCGTCTGTCCGGACCGACGCTGTCCGGCCGGCTCGGCGAAGCGCTTGCCGCGGAAGGGATCGCGGTGACGGACTTCGGGATGGCGTCGACGCCCGCCATGTTTATGGCGACGGTCACGGACGGGTACCGTTACGACGCATCCGTGATGATCACGGCGAGCCATCTGCCCTTCAACCGCAACGGGTTCAAGTTCTTTACACGGAAGGGCGGTCTGGAGAAGCAGGATATCAGGGAGATCCTCACGCTGGCGGCGTCCGACTGCCATACGGGTCTGCCCGCCGCAGCCGTATCGACCGGCAGTTTCATGCAGAAATACTGCGAGATCCTGTGCGGCAAGGTGCGCGAGGCGACCGGCCTTATGCGTCCGCTGGAGGGTCTCAGGATCGTCGTGGACGCTGGCAACGGCGCAGGCGGGTTCTATGCCGCGCAGGTGCTGGAGCCGCTCGGCGCAGACACGACCGGGTCCCGCTATCTCGATCCCGACGGCAGATTTCCGAACCACATCCCCAACCCCGAGAACGAAACGGCGATGGCGGCGATCACGGAAGCCGTGCTGCAGAACAAGGCGGATCTGGGCATCATCTTCGATACGGATGTGGATCGTGCCGGTGCGGTGCTGTCGGACGGCAGCGAGCTGAACCGCAACCGGCTCATCGCCATCACGGCGGCGATCCTTCTTCGCGAGCATCCCGGCACGACGATCGTCACCGATTCCATTACCTCCACGGGTCTTGCGGCGTTCATCGCGGCGCACGGCGGCGTGCATCACCGGTTCAAGCGCGGCTATCGGAACGTCATCAACGAATCCATCCGGCTCAACGCGGAGGGACACGACAGCCAGCTTGCCATGGAGACCTCCGGGCACGGCGCCCTGAAGGAAAACTATTTCCTGGACGACGGCGCATACCTCGTCACGCGGCTGCTGATCGAGCTTTCGAAGGGACGCCGAGAGGGATATACGCTCCAGTCCCTGATCGCCGACCTTAAAGAACCCGCGGAGAGCATCGAGTTCCGTATGAATCTGCTGCTGCCGGACTTTCCGTCCTATGGCGGCAGCGTCATTGAAGCGCTTCAGTCCTTTGCCGCGGCGCAGCCCGGTTGGACGCTTGCGCCGGACAATTACGAGGGCGTGCGCGTCAATCTCGACGCGGATCACGGCAACGGCTGGTTCCTGCTGCGCATGAGTCTGCACGATCCGCTGATGCCGCTGAACATCGAATCCGACAGCGTCGGCGGCGTGAAGGTCATCGCGCGGGAGCTGTATCCGTTCCTTGCGCAGTTCGACAAGCTCGACACGTCCGCTCTTGCGGCATTCATCCGCTGATCCCGGCACGCAGCCGATCGAAGGGTTGCCCGTACGGATCCTGCGGACGCCCGCAGGAACAATACGATCCAAAACAAACAGAGACCGCCGTAAATCACGTAAATCACGGCGATCTCTTTGTTTTACTTGTCCGGACCGTTAATCGCGCCGTCTCCGCTTTCTGCTCTTTGCGATCACGATCACAAACGAAATGATGCAGCCGACGCCGGCAAGCCCTGCAAGCGCGAGTCCGACGATCAGCATCCACGACATGGGATCGCGTGCGGTCTCGTCGCCGTCGTAATCGTCGTAGGTGACGGTATCCAGGATCTCCGCGCCGCAAACCGCGCAGGTTCCTTTGCGAACGCCCACCGTGTTCTTTGTCGGCTTGGTGACCGTCTTCCATTCGGTTACAACATGGTTTGCAACTGCAGTGCGCTCGCCGCAGGAGCATTCCAGCCAGTGCTCGATGCTGTTGTGATGATAAACGCCGTCAAACGAGTGCGTATGCGTCGACCCGGACGGTTCGGGATTTGCCGGAGCGGGCGTATCTTTGGGAACGATGATCGCCTCTGCGGTCGGATCCGTCTTCGATATGGCGGTCGCCTCCGCGATCGCATTCGTCGTCGGTTCGGCAGTCGGCGGCTCCGTCGGCACATCCGTCGGCGCAGGCGTTGCTTTCTTTGCGTTCACATGGATCGAAGCGGTGTTCGATTTCACCGTCTCGACCTTGTTGGAAAACTCGCACAGCACCTTCCAGCCGTCCAGCTCGATCGGAATGTCGGACAGCTTCAGCTTCTTCTCGCTTCCGCCCGAAACCTTCAGCCCCGGGAAGAAGTCGTCCGCATCCTTGACCGAAACGGAGGTTTTGCCTTTCACGAAATACCAGGCGTACTTTTCCGCATGGTTGCTCTTGACGGTAAACGCGCACGAGCCGCCTTCGTCGACGGTCTCGTCGCCCGGATGCTTGGTGATCTCGATCGCGTCGTAGACCTTGACCTTGATCTTCGCCGTGAAATCGGCGGAGGAGTATTTCGTCGTCAGATGCGCGGTGACGGTGACGTACTGTTCGCCTGCCTTTGTGAACGTTTCCGGCGAGATCTTTTTCACATAGCTTGTGCAGTTCCACTTTTCTTCACCCGGCGGAACGTCGCCTTCGCTGTACGCCCATACCGTCAGACCCTTCTTGTCGAACGAGTCGCCGACCTTATAGACGGTCTTTTTCGCCTGCGCCGAGATGCTCTTGGTCCAGTACATCGGCGGATCGCCTTCGTATACGGTTACGTACAGATAGGTCGAAAACGGCTCCTTCTTGCCGCTTGCCGCCATGCAGTTCAGCGTCAGCGTCACCTTGATCGTTCCGCCCTTCGTAAACTTGGACGGAGAGAACTTGAGATCGTCGAGCCCCAGATCGCAGGTGTCCGTCTTTCCGTCCGCTTTCGTCCGGTTACCGTAGATCTGCATACCGGTCTTATCGAAGCTTTCGCCGACGCTGTACTCCATCCTCTCCGGATTCTTTTTTACAAAGATGGACGTGTAATAATTGAAGCCTGCCGCATCTGCGGTGCGCAGCGGCGGAAGGATCATGATTGCCATAAGAATCAGGATCCCTATCGTCTTCAGCAATCTCCGTTTCATAGCTGTCCCCCCTTGTCCGAATATCATATATCATTTTACGGTTTCATTATAACCGATATGGATCGGCGATTCAACCGCTTTTTCACATAAAAATCAAGGTTCGGCGCAGCCGATCGCATCAGAATCCCTGCGCAGAGCGTCCGTTCGGCACAAAAATCAAAACCGCCCCGGGGTAAGGGCGGTTTTGACAAGGATAGAGGGGGGTAATGATAAGGAGGAGTCCTTATTGATCAATCGGTCTGCGGGAGGGGTAACCCGCTTTCCTTTTGATGACCTTAGTATAAACCGCAAATGCGTCAAAAATGCGTTATCCTTGGACCTTAGTATAAACCGCAAATGCGTCAAAAATGCGTTATCCTTGTGAAAGAAGCGTCACAAGAATGTGAAGAAAATGCAAACTGACAGATTTTGCTTGCCCCTGCTTATTACTATCTTCTTTGCGGCAGAGCACCAACAGGAGAAGATCCGGAGAAATATCTTCGTGAAACAAATAAAGAATTGAGTGAAATGCAAATATCAGTGATTATGAAATCATTATCAATAAGCATTGATAACAGATATACCGGTTGTACAGAAATGATCAAGGCGATTGAGGAATCACACAGATAAACAAAATGTGCATACGGCTGTCTTTCGTAATATGACCAAGTCCATTATCAACACTTGTACCACGTCGCCGCAAGCTTCACTTGGCTTGCGGCGACTTTTTGCTTCGAACAAAAAAAGCTGCTTTCGCAGCTTTTTTTTACGGATTACAGCGGCATAATGCCGAAGAGTGCGGCAAAGAGCATGCACAGGATCGAGAAGACCCATACGTAGAGGAAGCTTGCCTTGATGTGATCCTTGATCTCGACTTCGGCAAGACCGGTTCCGAGGAGCGTTGCCGGAACCATCGGGCTGATGAACGTTGCGCAGTTGCGGCAGACGACCATTGCGACCGCGATCGGCAGTGCGTTGACGCCGAACGACTGACCGATGGCGATCATGACCGGCAGCATGCCGTAGAAGTAGCTGTCGGTATCGAACGCGAGCGCCAGCGGCACGGACAGGATGCCGATGATCAGCGGCAGATGCTGACCGAGCGCCTTCGGCAGGATCGACGAGATGATGTTCGCCAGGCAACGGACGACGGACGGGATCGCGTCGGGCGGGAGTTCCATCGTCTTTGCGGAGATCGCATTGCCGTCCGCGCCGATGCTGGTGGTCAGAACGCCCATCAGGATCGCCGCGCCCATCAGCGTGGAGCACATCATCAGCGCCGGACCGGCGTGCAGGTTGATGATCTTCTTGTGCATCTTGGCGTTGAAGCCGTAGTTGATGAACAGCGCCAGCGCGCAGCCGATCATGAACGGAACGTAGCTGGGGAACGCGTCCCAGATCAACATGGCGATGATCGCAAGCGTCAGGAGGATGTTTACGATGAACAGCTTCGGACGTGCAAGCTCGTTGTCCGCCTGCTCATGCAGCGCTTCCTTGAGATCGACCTCTCCCTCGGCCTCGGCAAGCTTGCCGTGGAGACCTGCGCCGCGGCGCTTCTCAAGGAAACCGGAGAGGACTGCGTGCGCGAGCGCCAGCACGATGCCGAAGATCTGGATCGGCAGGATCGTCTTCCAAAGCGCGCCGGCTTCCATGCCCATAACGGACGCCGCGCGCATGGTCGGACCTGCCCACGGCATCAGGTTCAGAACGCCCATCGCAAGGACTGCGATGCGAAGGAGTGTGGTCGGGCGCATGTGCATGCGCTTGTACACCGGCAGCATGGCGGGGATGACGATGCAGAACGTCGACGCGCCGCCGCCGTCGAGGTGACCGACGAGCGCGATGACCGCGGTCACGATGCACACGCCGATGACGTTGTCGCCGACGAGCTTCATCAGCTTGCCGATGATGACGTCAAACATGCCCGCGTCGGTCATGATGCCGAAATACAGGACGGAGAAGACGAACAGCGCGGCGGTCGGTCCGGTGCTCGAGAAGCCGGATTTGATCATAGTCTCAACGTTGTCGAAGGAATAACGACCGAGAAGGACCAGAATGATCACAAGGATCGCGGGGAAGACGATAAACGCGAACGCAGGCTGCATCTTGCTCTTGAACAGCACGAGGACGATCGCGGCAATGGTCAGCAGCCCCAGAATGCCGACGAAGACGTCGCTCTGCATGAACTGCCACATGGGCATGAGGCTGTTGCCGATCGGGAGGTCGGTACTTGTCGTGAAGACGCGGCTCATGATGAAGATGAGAGCCACGAAGGCAACGGTCATGACAATGCTCCAAATCAGACCGATCAGGCAGAGAATATAGCCCGTTTTGGAGCTGCCGGTGAGCGTGCCGCCATCTTTTGTGAATTTCTTGCCCTCTCTTCTGCCGATTGCACCGAATACGATGCCGAACAGAACGGGGAGGACAAGGCTCAGAATGCCAAGCAGCAGAGTCTTCGGCTGCTTCGAAGTGCTGTCTGTCTTTCTGTGCTTTTGCTCCTTTGTGTTGCTCATTGAATACCCTCCTCTGTTTGATGTCGATGAGGTAATAAACGATCCCGGGGAGAAGAAGCTCCTCCCGGGATCAGAAACAGGCTCAGTCGAGCGTGTAGGGTTTGATCTTTCTCACGACGTCCAGGATCGTGCCGTCGCGCGCTTCGAGGATCGCGACGACCTTGTCCTCCCACCGGAGGTCGTCGGGCCGTCCGACGAGGCTGTACGCCTTTTCCTTGAGCCATTCGATCGAGACGTGCGGGATGCCCGCGTTG
>CADAPG010000067.1 GCA_902789675.1 uncultured Eubacteriales bacterium | reverse complement strand
ATCGGCTGCGACGGCGTGGAGATCCACGCGGTGCACGAAGGGTATCTTCTGGACCAGTTTGCCATGCCGTACACGAACCACCGGACCGATCAATACGGCGGCTCGTTGGAAAACCGCCTGCGCTTTGCCTGCGACATCGTCAGGGAGATCAAAAAGGTCTGCGAGCAGGATTTCCCGGTCTCGGTCCGCTATTCCGTACGCTCCATGACCCGCGGGTTCAACGAGGGCGCGGTCCCGGGCGAGGCATTCACCGAGGTCGGGCGCTCACTGGAGGAATCCGAAAAAGCGATCAGGATTTTAGAGGACGCCGGTTACGACATGTTCAACTGTGACAACGGCACGTATGACGCGTGGTTCTGGGCGCATCCGCCGGTGTACGCGCCGCTGAACATGAATCTAAAGGACGTCGAGCACATCAAGAAATTTACCTCGAAGCCGGTCGTCTGCGCGGGGCGCATGCAGCCGGACGCGGCGGCGGAATCGATCGCCGCGGGACGCATCGACGCGATGGGCGTCGGGCGGCAGCTTCTGTGCGATCCCGAATACGTCACGAAGATCAGGGAGGGACGGCTCGACGACGTGCGTCCCTGCATCGCCTGTCACGGCGCATGCCTGACGTTCTTCGGGCTGAACGGCAAGGGCACGGACATCGACCCGATGCACGTCGAAATGGGACGGTGCGTGCTGAACCCGTGGACGAACAACGAAACGAAGTACAGCAAGGCGCCCGCGAAGCACCCGAAGCATATCGCGGTGATCGGCGGCGGCATCGGCGGCATGGAGACCGCGATCCAGGCGGCTTTGCGCGGACATCGGATCGACCTCTATGAAAAGACCGACCGGCTCGGCGGCGTGTTCAACGCCGCGGCGGCGATGTCGTTCAAGGAAAAGGACAAGGAACTGCTCATCTGGTATCAGAAGCAGCTTGCAGAGAGCGGCGCCGCGGTGCACATGAACACGGAGATCACGGACCTTGACGCGCTCGACGCGGACGTGATCGTGATCGCGACCGGCGCACACGCAAGGACGCTCCCGATCCCCGGCGCGGAAAAAGCCGTGACGGCAGTCGATTTTCTCGACGGCAAGGCGGCGGTCGGCGACCGCGTCGTCATCATCGGCGGCGGACTGACCGGCTGCGAGATCGCGTATGAGCTTGCGCTGCAGGGAAAGCATCCGTCGGTCGTCGAAATGACGCCGTACCTCGTCGGCGCGCGCGGCATCTGTATGGCGAATTCGTCAATGCTCCGTGAGCTTCTGCGCTTTCACAAGGTCCCGGCGTATCTTTCCGCGACGGTTGAAACGATCGCCGAAAACGGCGTCGTGCTGAACACGCCCGAGGGCAAAAAGGTCGTGCCTGCGGATTCCGTCATCCTGTCGGTCGGCTATACGCCGGACACGCGTTTTGCGGCGCTGAAGGAGCAAAAGGACGGTAAGCCCGTATACTTCGTCGGCGACTGCGACAAGGTAGGCAGCTTAAAGACCGTCGTCAAACAGGCATACGAACTCATTCAGACCGTTTCCTATCGGTAAGGAGGAACACCATGATTCAAAATCAAACCATCGTCATCACCGGCGCATCGAGCGGAATCGGCAAGACCATGCTTGAAATGCTCGCCGCAAAGGAGAACAACAACCGTATCGTTGCAGCAAGCCGCAGCATCGGAAAGCTTGAAGGCTTCGGCGACAACGTGACCCTCTTTCCGTGCGATCTCAGCACGCAGGCAGGCGTCGACGCGCTCTTTGAAAAAGCGGAGGAGGTCTTTACCAAGATCGACATTCTCATCTGCAACGCCGGCGCGCCGTACTACGAGCGCTATGACTATGAGGATTGGGGGAGGATCGAACGGATCTTCTCGCTGAACACATTCTCCTGCATGTACAGCTATTCGAAATACCTGAACCACCTGAACGGGCGGGAAGGTCGTCTGATGTTCACCGTCTCCGCCATGGGCGAAATGGCGCTGCCGGGGTATGCGCTCTATGCCGCGACCAAATTTGCGATGAAGGGCTTTCAGCAGGCGATTCGCCTTGAAACACCGAAGAATCTGAAAATCACCTGCGTCTATCCCGTCGCCACCAAAACGAACTTCTTCGAGGTCGGCGGCGCGGGACACAAGGTGGAACAGCCGTTCCCGGTGCAGACGGCGGAGGCAGTCGCAAAAGCCGCGATCCGCGGCGTGGAAAAGGGACGCAAGCAGGTCTATCCCTGTCCGGTATATCTGCCGAGCCGGGTTCTGATGAACGTGCTGCCGCCGGTGAGAAGCCTCTATCTGAAGAGCCAGTATCGGATGCTGCAGCGCTTCCTTGCGCGCAAGCAAAGCGACGGAAAGGAGGCATGATCATGGCGCATACGCAGGAAACGGTCCATGCGATCGTCGAAAAACAGCGGGCGTATTTTCGCACGGGCGCGACGCTCGACGTCGATTTCCGCATCGAACAGCTGAAAAAGCTCAAAAAGGCGGTGCTCGATCATAAGGAACTGCTTGAACATGCGCTTTGGGAGGATCTTCGCAAGAGTCCGGTCGAAGCGTACCTGTGCGACCTCGGACCGGTGATCGTCGAGGTCGACGAGATCCTGAAAGGGATCCGCAGATGGGCAAGACCCAAGCGGCATTTTTCCGGGTTGATGTGCTTTCCGAGCACGACGACAACGGTCTATTCCATGCCGTACGGCGTGTCGCTGATCATTTCGCCGTTCAATTTTCCGATCCTTCTGACGCTCGGCGTGCTTGCGGCGAGCATCTCCGGCGGCAATACGGCGATACTGAAGACAAGCTCGAAGTCCGCGGCAAGCACCGAGGCGCTGAAAAAAATGATCGCCGACACGTTCCCGGAGGAGTATGTGACGGTCATCGACGGCGGGCACGACGTTGCTGATATGTGTCTTGCGGAACGCTTCGACAAGATCTTCTATACCGGATCGCCGGCGGTCGCCAAGCACGTCCTCGAGATGGCGGCAAAGAACCTGACCTCGGTCGCGCTGGAACTCGGCGGTGAGACCGGCAACTGGTGTATCGTCCGAAAGGACGCGGATCTTAAGGACGCCGCGCGCAAGATCGCGTTTTTCAAGCTCTGCAACGCGGGACAGATCTGCATCAACATCAATCAAATCGCCGTTGCGGAGGAGGTCGCCGAACCGTTCCTTACAGAATTGAAGAAGGAATTCGTCCGTCAGATCGGCGAAAAAGCGGAGGAGAACCCGGATTACCCGAAGCTGATCACGGAAAAGGTCTACGATAAATGCGAAGCGTTGACCGCGCAGTACAGGGATCGCGTGGTCTTCGGCGGCACGGGAAAACGCGAAGCATGCAAGTTTGCGCCGACGGTGTTTTACCCGATCGACGCCGACGAGGAGATCGTCAAACACGAGCTGTTCTGCCCGCTGCTGCCGGTCGTGCCGTTCCGCGACGAGCAGATCGACGAGATCCTGAACGTGATCGCCTCGCGCGAGCATCCGCTTTCAATGTATGTGTTCACAAAGGACAAAAAATGGGCAAAGCGCGTGATGCGTACGCTGCAGTTCGGCGGCGGCTGCATCAACGAGGTCTGCATCCATATGATGGTGAAGGGCGTGCCGTTCAACGGCACCGGTCATTCCGGCATGGGCGCATACCACGGCGAGTGGGGATTCCGCGAATTTACGCATCCGCAGACGGTGCTTACCGGCAAGACGCATATGAATCTGCCGCTTCGGGAGCATCCCTATTCCGGCAAAGCAGGCGAGCAAAAGATGAAGCTTCTGAAATGGTTCGAACGATGATGGAAAAGGACGCTATGGCAAACGATCCCGCAAGGAACGATCGCCTCATATTGACGGACGCAAGCGATCGGAGCATCGGCACGGCGACGAAGGAACAGGCGCACAGGCAGGGACTTCTGCACCGCGCGTTTTCCGTGCTGCTCTTTCGCGAGACCGAATCCGGGCGGGAATATCTGCTTTCCCGGCGCGCGGCGGAAAAATACCATTCCGCGGGACTTTGGGCAAATTCCTGCTGCTCACACCCGCGCGAAGGCGAGACCGTTTTGTCCGCCGCCGGGAAACGCATATCGGAAGAGCTCGGCTGCACGGCAAAAGGTCTTACTGAAATCGGGCGGTTTGTGTACCGCGCGGCGTTTCCGAACGGGCTGATCGAATACGAATCGGATCATGTGCTGCTCGGCAGATTTGCGGGAAGCCTGCATCCGGATCCTTCGGAGGTTTCCGAAACGCGCTGGATCCATGCGGAAGAACTGAACGGATTGCTGGTCGAAAAGCCGGAACAGTTTGCGCCGTGGGCGTTTACCGTGCTTTCGATGGCGCTTGCGTATGAAGAAAACCGCACGAAACAATAGAACGACAAACGGCGGACGTCTTCGGACGATCTGCCGTTTTTCTGTTTGCGGATCCTCTTCCGAAATACGGACGATATTGTATCCGCACGCAACTTGTGATATAATGTCGGAAAAGGGATAAAAAGGGGGATTCCCATGGGTCAGTCTTTTTTCAATAAACCGTCCGGATTCAACAACGGGGAAAACAGCCGGTCGAATCATCCGTCCCATCCGGAAGAAAATCCGAAACCGCGTTTTTATAACGCGCCGCAGGAGTTTGAACGGGATCGCCGTGACCCGCAATACGGCAATCAGGGCTACGGACAGGATCCTTATGCGCAGGACCGTCGCAGATCGCAATACGATCCGAATTCCTATGCGCAAAACGGAAACGTACAGCCGTATGAGGAGGAAGAATGGGATATTGAAGACGAGCTGAATTCCTATCGTCAGGATCCCTACCGGAACAATGATCGGGCTCCGGAACCGCTGCCGGTCAAAAAAAACAATACCTTACCGATTATTCTGATCTGTGTTTTGTCGTTTCTGCTTCTTGCGGGCGCGGCGTTTATTACGATTTTTCTGCTGAAGAGCGACAGTTGTGAAAAAGACGAAGAAAAACCGGTCTCGGAAACGTCCGAAAGACCGACCGTTTCTCCGGAGATCGAGCCGCAGGAAACAACGTACGACTACGTTCCGGTCGTTGCGGACACGTCTTCCCCGCTAGTTACGCTCGTTCCCGCACCCGTTGTGACGCAGCAGCCCGTGATCACGCCTCCACCCACTCCGTCCCCCGAACCGACGCCGACGCCTACCCCTTCGCCGACGCCCCTTCCGGACAGCTTTATGTTCGGCGGCGTTCGGATCCAGGCAGGCGTCAGGGAAATCAACGGCAGACCGAATGCGCTCAATTTCAACGGCGACAGCAATGGAAATTTCACCCGCATCACAAAAGAAGAAGTTGAAATGATGGTGCTGCTGTGTCCGGATCTTGAGGTTCTGGATGTGGATTTCTGCTGGTTCGATACCTATGAACCGCTTTCCAAGCTCAAGAATCTGGAATATCTGGAACTGAAGACCTGCGGAAACAGCAAAGGCGGCGTTCCTCTGACGGACATTGGCTGGATCGAGGATCTCACCAACCTGAAGCATCTGAATCTTTGCCACAACCGGATCGACGATATCTCTCCGCTGGAAGGATTGACCGATCTGGAATGGCTGAGCCTTGCGGACAACAATCTTTCCGACTCCGATCTTTCGTATCTGAAGGGTATGAGCGCTTTGAAGTCTCTCTATCTGTATTCGAACAATCTGAAGGATGTTTCCGTACTGAAGAATCTTTCCAATCTGGAAACGCTGAATCTCGGAAACAATAAAAAGATCAAATCGGTCAAAAACCTGACCAAGCTTAAAAGACTGAGCGTTCTGCAGCTGTTCGGCACGGCGATCGACGATCTTTCCTACTTCAAGGATTTCAGCAGACTCAGCAAGGTCGATCTCGCGGGATGCAAAAATCTCAGCTACTCCGATTATTATTACGATCTGCCGAACTGCAAAAAGCTGAAAACCTTTATCGTTGCAAAGGACGACTACGACGGCATCGCTGCCGGAGAAACATTAAAAATGGAAGGGTCTTCTTTGAAATATGAGATTAAATAAAGAGATAAATAAGAAGAGTATCATTCGGAAAACCGTCGTTTTTCTTTTCATTTCGGCTCTGCTGTTTGCAGCCGGATGCGGAAATCCGATAAGCACGCCTCTCGGCGAGGAAAAGGGCGTTCCGGATGCGGAGATCCGTTCCTTTTTGGAAAGCCATCTTCGTCAATATGCGGGCGACTATCTCGATTACGAATATCAGGCAAAACATTCTGTTTCAAAAACGGTCGATAAGGGAACGACATACATAGTCGATTATCTCGATCTGGATCTTTCGATCGAAAAGGAGAAAGGTCTTTTCAGAATGAAAAGCAGCAATATCTTTATGAAAAACATAAAGGATTTGGGCTGGAGCTGCGAGAGATACCATTTTGACGGCCTGGAACTGCTCGCAACGCCGACGCCCTCGCCGACGCCGATTCCGACGCCGTCTCCGTCCCCGACACCGGAACCGGTTTCTCCGATCAAAAAGGATGGAATATCCGTTTTTTCCGCATCCGATCTTTCGAAAAATGACGTCGTAACCTTCGGCAGTTATCCGCAAACGGTATACAGCGAATTCAAACCGATCGAATGGTATGTTCTTTATAAGGACAATAATAAAGTAACGCTTTTGTCGGTCTGTGTGCTCGATTCCCGTCCTTATCATCGCTTCAACGATTCGGTCGATGAGTTTTACAGAAGCGACATCAGACGGTGGCTGGACAGCGTGTTTGCAGAAATTGCGTTTACGGAAGAAGAACGGGCGATGATCCTGCCGAATATCGGTCTGTTGAGTAAAGATAAAGCAGAATCTCTGGATGAATCTGTTTTACGATGCAAAGCGACCGATTATGCGATCCTGAACGGCTTCGATCCGGAAATCAACGCATGGTGGCTTTCGGATCCCGTCAAAAATGAGGATCATGAAAAACACGGCGGAGAACCGTTATCGAATTATGCACTCTTTGTCCATTTCAATGAGATCGGTGAAGGATATCCGTTTGATATGAAGGGGATCGGCGTCAGACCGGTGATCACGATCCAGTTTTAAAAATTAAAAAAATCTCCCGAACAGGATTCGGGAGATTTTTTTTGATTCGGATCAATAGACGCGCATCGGAACGATCAGATAGAGATAGGCGTCGCCCTGCACCGGACGGATGACGCACGGGCTGATCGGACTGTTGAACTCGAGATAGACCGTTTCGTCCGTCACGCTTCTTAAAATGTTGATCACGTATTTCGGATTGAAGGCGATGTCGATCGGATCGCCGACGATGCTGACCTCCATCGTATCTTCGCTGCGGCCGACAAAGCTTTCGGCGCTGACGGTCAATGTGCTGCCTTCAAAGTGCATCAGGATGCTGTTGTTGCCCTCACGCGCAATGAGCTGCGCGCGGTCGGTGATCGTCAGAAGCTCTGCGGTATCGACAAGAACGCGCGTTTTGCATTCCTTCGGAATGATGCGCTTATAATCGATATAATTGCCGTCCAAAAGACGCGCGGTCAGCCGCGTATCGTTGACCTGCACGGTAAGATGTGTCTGTGTTAAAGAAACGGTGACGTCTTTTTCGGTCTCTTCCGCCATCTTCGCAAGCTCGTTCAGGACCTTGCCCTGCACGATCGTGCGCTTTTCGACGTCGCTGTTCTGGGTGTGCAGCGAAGTCATGGCAAACTGGAAGGAGTCCGTTGCAACGAACGTCAGAAGATCGGCGTTCGCTTCGATCAGCGCGCCGGTCAGGACCGGTCTCGAGTCGTCCTGCGAAACCGCAAAGACCGTATGCTCGATCATGTTGCGAAGCTGTTCCGCATTGACCTTGATATCCACGACGTCGCCCTTTGCGCGCATGATCGGATATTCGTCGAATTCGATGCACTGCAGTCTCTGACGCACGCGTCCGCTTCTGATTTTCAGAATCAGACCCTCCAGCTCGGCATACAGCGGCTCGTTCGGCAGCTTCCGAAGAATTTCCGCCAAAAACTTTCCTTTCAGAATGCATTTGCCCTCTTCCTCAACGTTCGCCGGAAGAAAACATTCCTTCTGAAACATCAGATCGGAGCAGGTCAGATGCAGCCCTTCCTTGGTCGCTTCGATCAGGACGCCGTCCAAAACGGGCATTGCCGAACGTACCGGCAGCGCTTTGATGACAGAGAGAACACCCGAGCACAGGTCTTCTGTTTGCATGTTGAATTTCATATTGATTCCTTTCCGGCGGTTATCCACCATTTCATCTTCTGTTTATGATGATCATTTATCTTTTTTTCAGCAGTCGTAACAGTAGGCGGTGTGGAAAAAACGGAAAACCCGGTTTTGATTCGGAAGAACCTTTCTTTTCGGTGTGGGAAACCGTACGATTTCCGTGTGGATAAGGCGGAAGCTTTTCCACGTTTTCCATATTTTCCGCTTTATCCTCATTTTTTCCACTTTACAGATCCGTATTCTGTGGAAAACTTATCCCTCCCGGATCCGGACCTTGATGCTTTCGATCGTATCGGCAAACGAGGGATCCTCCGCGATCATCTGCGTGATCTTGTTGCAGGCGGAAATTGCCGTCGTGTGATCGTTCCGGTCGAACAGGATCGCGATCCTTTTATAAGGAAGGCTCAAAAGCGTATGGCAGAAATACATGGCGATCTGCCGCGGCATCACGACCTCCTTGTCGCGCCGCTGCGACATGATGCTTTCGACCGGGATCGAATAGTATTCCGCAACCGTGTCGCGGATGCGTTCCGGCGTCACGATGATATCCTTCTTCTGCGGGAGCATGTCCTTCATCGCTTCCTTTGCAAAGCTCAGCGTGATCGGCATGCGCTTCAGCCGTGCGTACATGATGACGCGGTTCAGGCTGCCTTCGAGCTTTCGGATGTTGTCGACGAAGTTTTCCGCAATGAAATTGATGATGTCGTCGCCGACCTCCACATGCTCGTTCTGCGCGCGATTTCTTAAGATCGCGGTTCTCGTTTCCAGATCCGGCGCCTGAATGTCCGCGACAAGTCCCCATTCAAAGCGGGAGGAGAGACGTTCCTCCAGCGCCTTGATCTCTTTCGGCGGACGGTCCGAGCTGATCACAATCTGTTTTCCGGCGTTGTGCAGCGTGTTGAAGGTGTTGAAAAATTCCTCCTGTACCGCCTGTTTTCCTGCGATAAACTGAATATCGTCGATCATCAGAAGATCTACGTTGCGGTACCGCTGCCGAAACTCCACGTTTTTACCGGCGCGGACCGCTTCGATCATGTCGTTCGTGAACATTTCGCTGGTTACGTACACGATACGCGCGGCTGGATTCGCTTCCTTCACGGCATGACCGATCGCATGCATCAGATGCGTCTTGCCCAAGCCCACGCCGCCGTACAGGAACAGCGGATTATACGCCATACCCGGCGCCTCGACGACCGCAAGCGACGCCGCGTGCGCAAAATTGTTGGACTTGCCGACCACAAACGTATCGAACGTGTATTTCGGATTCAGCGTCAGCGAATTCAAAGGGACCTCTTCCGGATTCGAACGGATGAAATCTTTTCTTTGCGCGGGCAGGATCAGAAGAATGTCCAGAATATCCGGATCCGCCTTCTGCACGGCGGTGCGCACATGATCGAAATAGTATTCCGTCACCGTATTTTTCACGACGTCGTCCGCCGCTTCCAAAACAAGGATCCCGTTCTGTACGGTCACCGGATCGAGCGCGTCGATCCAGCGGTGAAACGTCACCGATGAGATCTGCGGACGAATGCTTTCCCGCGCTTCATACCAGATTTTGCTGAGTTCTTCCATAAACTTCCCCAATCTTCCGCGGAAGAAACCGTTCGGCTTCTTCATAACGCTGTTCTACCTCTGTTATCATAACAGATTTTTTTCGGAAAGGAAAGCGTTTTTCAGCAAAAACACCGGCCGAAACGCGTTCCGGCCGGCATTTGTTTTCCGTATTTTGCGGGAGGTATCCCCTTATTGGGAACACCCGTTTGCACCGTGCAGTCACTTGAGAGGCAATTCGATCGCGCAATCCGAAAGAACGGTTTCCTCCCATCCGAGCAGGTTGTATCCGTAATCCGGCATTTCCGTCGGCGCTGCGTCGACCGTCAGAACGATCGGATCGCCCTTTTTGGATCCGTCCATCGGATCGAGGATCGGCACGATCCCCGTGATCCGCACGATCTTCGGCACGAGCCGGATCGACCGGATCTCCGGAAGATCCTCCGCGTGGATCGGCAGCTCGATCTTCCAGCGGTCGCCGCCGAGACTGTTCGGCACGCGGGATTCGATGCGCTCGCCGTTCACATAGACGTCGAACTGCAGCCCTTCGTGATACGTCAGAAGCGAACGCATCAGATCTTCATTGAACGAATCCGGCGCGGTATACGTGTTGATCGCAATCGTCATGCCGCCGGGCAGGATCGTCGTTTCCAGATTCAGCGTCACACCGTCGAACGATACCGTGCGATTTCCGATCTTCGTGAATTCTTTCGTTTCCGGATCCCGTTCCGTCACCGTCATCGGCGCGGAACCGGAAAGCGTCAGAGCAAAGGTCTTCGTCTCATGCTTGTTGCCCGCGGTCGTGTCGAACGAGAATTGATGCTTCACCCGCGCGATGTTATATTCGATCTCCGGATTGTCGCAATTATAGATGTAATAATACAGCGTCATTTCGACTTTTCCGTCGGGCAGCGGCGTGTTGAGGTCGATGTCCGTCTGCATGGTGAACCCGTTTGCCTCCCTTTTGTCGAAGACCGGGATCACACCGTGTGCGTAACCGCCGAATTCATACGGCGTGCCGTTGACCGTGCCGAGCAC
>CADAPG010000066.1 GCA_902789675.1 uncultured Eubacteriales bacterium | reverse complement strand
GAGATCGCCTTGACTTTCACCCCGGAACAAGACGAAACGGTTCTTAACGTGGTCTTTTCCGAATCATACGCATATGGAAATGTTATGACCGCGCGCTATGATTCCGAAAACGATACCATATCTCTCTATTATCCGGACGATCCGACCATGTACACCGTGTACATTCGATCCGGCAGCGTGATTGATGCGCCTACGTCAGAGCTGACCATCGACATGCTTGTCGGTAATTGGGAAACGGAAGGAAACACGGCATACGACCCGCCTTTTCTTCCCGGTACGCTTACATTTAACAAGGACGGCAGCGCTGTTCTTTGGCTGAAGGACTTCCTGCGTTCGGGCGAAGCAATCGAGTATACGGTTTCACTGGATGGCAACATGATCTGGTTTGCTGATCAAACCTTCGCTTCCTATGATCCGAACACCGACACGATCCGATTGCGCCTTCCGCTCCAATCCGCGGGCACGCTTGTGTTTTCCCGCGTGAGCCCCTCTGCGGAACCGACGCCGGAACCCATTCCCGACGCAGTCTCCCCGTTCGATCAGAGTCAGTATCACAAAACCATTCCCGTCGGCGAGGTGCCGGAAGAATTCAAAGAGGTCGTTGCACAGAATCTGTTTTATGAAGCAATTGCCGGAAAGGACCGTTTGCTGACCGGACGGGCTCTTGCGACTTCAGCGCATCTCTATACCTATCAGTACACGCTTCTTGACCGATACGGAGATTTACTTGCAGAGGTCAGCATACCGATCGATTCCGATTCCCTCTACCCCGGACCGGCTATGATCGTCTCGGACGGCGGATTCGTTGCAACGATCGTTTTCGAAGATCATTATCGCAGCGAGGATCAGTGCTGGGCAAGCGAAAAGGAAGATGTGATCTCCTGCATCTTGAAGTATGACGCAAGCGGCAAGCTGCAATGGAAAACGGAATTGCCGAACATCAACGGATACGCGCTGCATCTCTGCATTGAACGCAGCGGCGCCTATTATTTCTTCGGCGATCTGGAGACGCCCGAAGCGAAGCGCCTCGGGGTTGCCTCCCCTACCGATCTCTACCTTTTGAAGATCGGCACGGACGGCAGCATCCTGAAGGAACAGACCTACGGCGGCAGCGATTACGATATGATCCGGATGGTCGATACCGACGGAGACTGCTTTGTGATCGACGCGCGGATCCAGTCCACGGACGGCGATTTTCCGGCGTTCTCTGATTGGCGCATCACCGTCGATTCCGACTTTGCGATCGTGAAGAAAGAACAAATCGAAAACACGCGTAATACAAGCTATGTCGGCACGGTCGACGGCAAGCGCATCTATACCGACGATCCGCGCTTCCGTTCTTATCCGGACGGGTATGTCCGCGCGATCCTCAGTTACGACACCTTCGACCTGATCATTTCGGAAAACATGACCGGCGTATACGAGAACCAGCCGCTGTATATCAGCAGCATCTGGTATCTGACCGAAACGGTCTATGCAGCTTACGACAAGCAGGGAAACCTGCTTTGGAAAGCCGCCGTCGATTCCTCGCCGGATTATGATTCCATGGTGAAGCTGCCCTGAAACGACGACCGCCCGTAAAAAGGCAATACGCGTCGAATCCCGCCGCCTGCGCATAGGCGGCGGTTTTTCGTTCATGCTATGGGCGAGGTGATGAATATGAAACTGACCCAAAAAGAAACGATGCTTCTGAAGGATCTCAAAAACTCCGAGGAGATCTGCATCGAAAAGTACGGAACGTACGCCGAACGCGCCGAGGATCCCGAGCTTAAACAGCTCTTCGAAACGATCCGCGGTCACGAGCTCAAGCATCTTCAGACCATCGAGTCGCTGATGCAGGGTACGGTCCCGATGATGGGCGGCGGGAATCAGCAGCAGAATCAGCAGAGCGGTTCCCCCTGCTGCGGCGAGTGCGACCGCAAGATGAGCAAGAACGACGAGTACCTGGTGCGCGACGCGCTGGACACCGAAAAGCACGTCTCGTCCGTGTACGACACCTGCATCTTTGAATTCAACGACGCCGGCGCGCGAGACGCGCTGAACCACATCCAGAAGGAAGAACAGCAGCACGGCAAGCAGCTTTACGATTACATGAGCTGCCACGGCATGTGCGCATAAGTCAAACACAATGAAAAACCTCGTCGACCGACGAGGTTTTTGGATCCTGAAACCACCGCCACTATGGCGGGGGCTGATACAAATAGAGTGGTGATAACGGACTTGCCCGCAAAAGGTTGGTAGCGACAGTGAGCCGTTGTGAGCGCGCTTGCAAGCGAACAGGCGAACCGAGCGTGACCATGGTACGCGCGGGAAGCGCGTGATCTTCCGCTGTAACAAAGCGAAGCGGAGTGGATTGCGGAGAGGAGGAGCGGCGAAGCAAGGCGATGCGATGGTTTTCTTATGAAATAAAAAAATCGTCGCGAGCTTAGCGAAGCCCGCGACGACGTGGCGCGCCTGGCAGGATACGGCATTTTTATGAAGATAAACAAGGAAGAAATGCCGAGCACGCGGCTTTCGCCGCGTATACGAACCTCGGTTCGAATCTCCCATAAAAGTTCAAAAGAAAAACCCACCTCATGGGTGGGTTTTTCTTTGGTACGAGTGTTGATAACGGATTTACCCGCAAAAGGTTGGTAGCGACAGATTTTCGTCGCGAACGCGTTTACAAGTGAGCAGAAAATCCGAGCGAGACCTTTTGCGGAGAGGAGGAGCGGCGAAGCAAGGCGATGCGATGATTTGTTTATGAAATAAAAAAATCGTCGCGAGCTTAGCGAAGCCCGCGACGACGTGGCGCGCCTGGCAGGATTCGAACCTGCGACCTACCGGTTCGTAGCCGGGCACTCTATCCACTGAGCTACAAGCGCATGCACGCTTTTGCGTACTTTGTTATTTTAGCCGTTCTCCCTGAAAATGTCAAGCCCCAATTTTCATATATTTACAGCAAAAGAGGCGATCAAAACGACCGCCTCCTTCTTTTCGGAATTACAGAAGCTTTTGCGACTGCCGGTAGACGTCGCCGCTGCCGACCGTGATCACGATATCGCCCGGAACCGCGTGCTCGTCGAGATACGCGGCGATGTTCTCGAACGTGCCGAGATACTGCGCATTGTGCGTTTCGCGATTGATGCCCGCCACCATGTCTCGCGCGTGAACGATGCCCGTGTCGACCTCGCGTCCGGGATAGATATCCGGCACAAGCACCTCGTCCGCGTCCCCGAAGCAGGTGACGTTTTCGCAGAACAGCGTTCTTGCGCGGGTGTAGCTGTTGCACTGGAACACGCAAAAGATCCTGCCGTGCGGCACGTGCGTTGCCGCGGCGAGCGTCTCTCTGATCTCGTTCGGATGATGCCCGTAATCGTGGAAGACCTTGACGCCGTTCTTTTCGCCGAGCAGTTCAAAGCGGCGGCTCGTATTGCGGAAGCGCTCCATGGCATTCGCATACTGTTCAAAGGAAACGCCGCAGAGCTTTGACGCGGCATAGACCGCAAGCGCATTGATCACATTGTGTCTGCCAGGCACATGCAGCGTGACGCGGCCGATCCGTTCGCCGTGATCATAGAGATCGAACGACGGAAAGCCGAGCGAATCAAACGCGATCCTGTCGGCATGGACGTCGCCTTTGTTCAGACCGTACGTGATGACGTTTTCGCCGAGCTCGGGCAGCAGTTCGCGGACATAGACGTCGTCTGTACAGGCAAGGATCCTGCCCGTTTCCGGCACCAGCGCAAGGAACTTGCGGAACGCTTCGACGATGTGGTCGATGTCGCCGTAATAGTCCAGATGATCGTTGTCGATGTTGTTGACGATCGCGATCGTGGGCTTTAAGGTCAGGAAGCTTTCGACGTACTCACAGGCTTCGGTGATAAAGAGATCGCTCTTGCCGAGGCGCACGCCGCCGCCCAGAAGGTCCATAAACCCGCCGACATGCACCGTTGCGTCGAGGTTTGCTTCTTCGTTCACGAACGCCAGCATGGACGTGATCGTGGTCTTGCCGTGGCAGCCCGCAACGGCAACGACCTCGTGGAACCGCGCCGAAAGCTGCCCCAGCGCGACGCTGCGCTCGAGCTCCGGAATGCCGTGTTCGCGTCCGTAGACACGCTCCGGATTGTCCGGCTTGATCGCCGCGGAATAGACGATCAGGTCGGTGTCCGCCGCCTGCTCCGCCCTGTGCCCGTAATACACGGTGATGCCTTCCTGCTCCAGCCGGTCCGTGAACTGCGTGTGTCCGCGGTCGCTCCCCGTGATCTCATGTCCCTGCGCCTTCAGGATGCGGGCGATGCCGCTCATGCTGCAGCCGCCGATCCCGATAAAATGAATGCGCCTTGCTTCGTCCAGTGTTGCCGTCATATGCTTTCCCCAATCCTTGGAATCTGCCTCATTATACGCGAATCCTGTCGATTTTGCAACCGTTTCAGTTGTCCCATTTCAAGGTTTTTCCGCCGATCAGGTGCAGATGCAGATGCGGCACGCTCTGTCCCGCGTCCGCGCCGATGTTCGTGATCAGCCGGTATCCGGTCTTGTCAAGCCCGTTTTCCGCCGCGATTTTACGCGCGACCTCGAACATATGTCCGAGAAGCGCATCGTCCTCACGCGTCAACGCCTGCGCGCTTTCGATATGCTTTTTCGGGATCACAAGGATGTGCACCGGCGCCTGCGGCGCGATGTCGTGGAATGCATAGACGCTCTCGTCTTCGAACGCCGTTTTCGACGGGATCTCCCCCGCTGCGATCCTGCAGAACAAACACATAGTAAATACCTCCTATTCGATGATACCGATCGCGGTCGTTCCCTCCCGCGCGGTTAATCTGACCCGAACTGTCTCGCCGCAGGCGCCTTCGCACCGCACGCGGACATAGTTTCCGGTATAGCCGGTCCCGTCGTCCTCCATGATGACGTCGACGGTCTTGCCGAGCTGTTTATCGACAAACGCTTCCTCCAGCTGTTCGCCGAGCGCGATCAGTTCTTTTGTGCGCGCTTCCTTCAGCGCCCGCGGCAGGTGTCCCTCCATGGCGTCCGCCTTTGTGCCCTTGCGCCGCGAGTACGGAAAAACATGGATCCGCGCAAAGCCGATCTCCTCGACAAAGCGCATCGTTTCTTTGTGCTCCTCCTCCGTCTCGCCGACAAAGCCCGCAATGATATCGGTCGTGATCGCGGCGTCCGGCATGCACGCGCGGATGCGCTCAACCGCGTCACGGTATTCCGCCGTCGTATAGCGGCGGTTCATGCGCGCAAGAACCGTATCGCATCCGCTCTGCAGCGACAGGTGGAACTGTCGGCACAGCGTGCGGCTTTCCCTGGCGACGGCAAGGAACCGGTCGGTGATGACGCGCGGCTCCAGAGAGCCGAGGCGCAGCCGCTCCAGACCCGGTATGCGGTCGGCAAGCACGATCAGATCGCTTAATTCCGGCTTGTCCGGAAGATCGAAGCCGTACGCCGAAAGCTGGATCCCGGTCAGAACGACTTCGCGGTAGCCGCATTCGGCAAGCGAGCGGAGTTCGTGTTCGGTGCTTTCGAGCGTGCGCGAACGCAGCGCGCCGCGGGCAAATGGAATGATGCAGTAGCTGCAGAAGCTGACGCAGCCGTCCTGCACTTTGAGCGTCGCGCGGGTACGGCTGTCGCACTGCGCGGAAAGCTCTTCAAACGAGCGGCGTTCGAACGGCGCGGGATATGACGGGACGCAAACCCGGTCCGCCGCCTGCTCCACAAGACGCACAATGTCCTTTCTGCCCTCGGTGCCGAGCACCAGCGAAACGCCGGGCAGCGCCGCGACCGTTTCCTTTGCGACCTCAGCATAACAGCCGACCGCCGCGATCAGCGCATCCGGATTTCTGCGGTGCGCCTGCGAAAGGATCTGCCGCGATTTCTTGTCGCCGATGCTTGTGACCGTGCATGTATTGACGATATAGGCATCGGCGGCGTCCTCAAACGAGACGATCTCGTGTCCCGCTTTTCGGAACAGCTCCTCCATCGCCTGCGTTTCGTAATGATTGACCTTACAGCCGAGCGTATAGAATGCGACTTTCACGGCTCCACCTCGTACATGATCTGCGCCAGCATCGCCATGCCCGCGGTCTCCGTGCGCAGAATGCGCGTGCCGAGCGAGACCGACTGCGCGCCTTTCCCCGTCAGCGTTTCGATCTCCGCGTCGGAAAATCCGCCCTCGGGACCGATCACGATCGCGATCCGCGTTCCGCAGCCTTCTCTGAGCGCTGCCTTCAGCGAAACGGCATGCTCGTTTTCGAACGCGACAAGGACCGTATCAAACGCGGAAAAATCAAGCTTGCCGAGCGAAACCGGCAGGTTCACCTGCGGAATCACGCCGCGGCGGCTCTGCTTTGCCGCCTCCTCGCTGACACGCTGCCAGCGCTCGATCCGTCCCTCGTACGGCGGCTTCAGCACGACGACGCAGCGTTCCGACTGCACGGGCACAAACGCCGAGATGCCGAGCTCCACGCATTTCTGGATGATCGTTTCCATCTTGCCTGCCTTCGGAAGGCACTGGAACAGCGTCACCTTCGTATCCGGCTCCGTGACCGCCGCATGCCACGGCTGCGTATCGAACGTCACGGCGTCGGACGAAACGGACGCGATCACGGCGTCACATTCGTTCCCCCGCCCGTCGCAAAGCTGCACAACGTCGCCTGCGCGAAGGCGCAGGACCTTTGCGATGTGCTTCACGTCGTCGCCGCGAACGACGGCAGTATTCTCTTGGATCTCTGTCGTAAAAAAGCGATGCATCTTATTTGCATAGGAAAGCGTTCCAGCCCTCCGCGCGGCTGTGTTCCGAAACCGTAAAACCGCTGTTCTGTAATGCCGCGACGACCTCGTCGACGCGCTCGTCGATGATGCCGGAAACAAGGAATACGCCGTCCGGTGCGACGAGCGGACGCGCGATCGGCGCGAGCGCGATGATGACGTCCGCAACGATGTTCGCCGCAACGACCGGATACTGCCCCGCGATCTTCTTCTGAAGCCGCGTGTCCGAAAGCACGTTGCCGATCAGGACCGTATAATGCTCTTTGCCGATGCCGTTCATTTCGGCGTTTTCATAAGCGATCGACTCCGCGATCGGATCGATGTCCACCGCGGTTGCGTCGACCGCGCCCAAAAGACGCGCCGCGATCGAAAGGATCCCGCTGCCGCAGCCGAGATCGAGCATCGTATCGCCGGGCTTGACGGTCTTTTCAAGGAATTCGAGGCACATCCGCGTCGTGTGATGCGCGCCGGTGCCGAACGCCATGCCGGGATCGAGCTTCAGCACGATGCGGTCCGTTTCGGGGCGCTCCTCCCACGAGGGAAGAACGAGCAGCCGGCTGCCGATCGGAAGCGGCTTATAGTACTTTTTCCAGTTGTTCGCCCAATCCTCCTCGTCAACCGACACCACGGTCACGAGCAGCGTGCCGAGATCGAACGGAAAATCGAGCGTTCTGAGCCGCGCGATCGCCGCCTTTGCGGCTTCGATGATCGGAAGATTTTCCGGGCAGTCCGCAACATAGCCCTTGACGCAGGGCGTGTCCGTGCCGATCTTATCCATGTCCGCAAAGTCCCAGAAGATCGCCGCCTCGCGCAAAAACGCGTACGCCTTCTCATGGCTCTCCTCAATGGAAAGCCCCATGATGCCCGCGCCGTTCAGCGCAGCGCAGACCGTGTCGATCCCCGCGTCGGTCGTGTAGACCGTCAGCTCCAGCCATTTCATTCGTTCGTGTTCCCCCGACTGTTCTTTCGGACAGTATACCACATCCGAATGTTTTATACAAGCGCCATCTGCAGCGGTGCTGCAAGCAATGCCGCGTTGCCGGACGGCGCGATTTGTCCGAATACAGGTGCGGAAAGCGTCTAAGATAATATATAAGGGAAATATACTTGTTCCCGATCTTTCGGCAGGGTATAATATGACAGAATTGTGAACTGCAATTCGTCAGTATCACGTCTTTGTCCGACGTACGGACAGGAAAGAGGTTCCATGAAAAAGAAACTGTTTTGCCTGATTCTGAGCCTTCTGATGGTTCTTTCGCTGCTGCCCGGACTTGCGGGAGCGGAAACGGATCCGGATGAAACGGAAACGCCCTCCGAACCGGCTGCCGCTGTCGGCGAAAGCCCGGTCGTTCGCGGCGTACACCACACGATCATCATCGACGATGATCCGACCGACGGCTACGAGGGCGATTACGTCGTGATCTACAATCCTTCCACGACCGCATCCAACTCCATCTCCACCGGCAACCTCAGCGGTCTCATCGAGACGACCGTCGAGCCGAATATCGTTCCGAATCCGGATATGCATGAGCTGCCGGAATCCGAACTGCCGATCTGGAAGATCGACATCGATTCGCAGCTTGAAAAGCCGAAAGAGCCGTACAAGCGCGACCCGTCGCTCCTGAAGGCGAATTCTTTCAGCGTCGGCGATACGAAGACGTTCGAGATCCTCGGACAATACTCTCCGACCGGCAGCGACAGCATGGAATTCAAATGTCTCTACGTCGGCGAGCACTGCTATATCTGGACGCCCGTCTCCTCTGCGAACAATACCTATCCGCTGGACGAGATCGACTCCACCTACGCCAAGATGGCGGCGGACGAGTTCGACTCCAAGTTCGATCTCATGCAATCCTCCTTCGGCGACCATGAAAACGGCGAAGGCGACGGCAAGCTCCACATGCTGTACTACAACATCGACGAGGGCTGGAACGGCTCCGGCGGCTATGTCGCGGGCTTCTTCTATGCATACGATCTGTATTACAACAATCTGCCCATCCTGAACATCGACACCTATCCGGGCGTCTATTACAAGAACCCGAACAGCGGGAACGTTTATAAGCGGATGGACGATACCTACAACACCATGGTGCACGAGTATCAGCATCTGATCAACTACTCCAACACCAGCAACATGGATACCTGGCTCAACGAGTGCTTCTCCGCCGCCGCCGAGGAGATCTGCTATCCCGGCAGCTCGGTCGTCGACCGCATCCAGTCCTGGGAAAACTATTACTATTCCTCCAACAACGACTGGCTGAATCCGCCCGCGGAGTTCGAGTATCAGAGCAGCTTCGAGCTTCACAACGGCTATTCCATGTATAACTGGAGCAACAGCATCTCCGACGTTCTCGCGCTCTATGCGCAGGTTTCGTTCTTTGCGCAGTACCTTTACACGCGGTTCGGCAATACGATCTACCGGCAGATCTCCAACAAGTATACCTCCAGCGAGGTCAATGCGATCACCTCCGCGACCGGTGTGAGCTGTGCGGAACTCGTCAAGGCGTTCCGCGTCGCGGTGACCGCCAATGCCGCGCAGGATCAGTACGGCGGCATCTACGGTTTCAAGGCGCAGAACGGCTACGATCCTTCCCAATACAACAATGTGCAGAATCCGTGGGATCTGCTGTCCCCGATCGTCTTTACCGGAAATGCTGCAGCGATCAAGGGCGGCGGCGCAATCACCGTCAAGCCGGTGGACGGCGTGTTCAATCCGCCGTCCGACGCAGGCAGCAACCTGCAGTACATCGGCATCAAGCTCGCCTCCCCCTATACCGTGACCGCGATCTCCAACAACGAAGCGTGGGGCACCGTGTCGGTCGAAGACACCAAGATCACCTGCGTCCCCGCAGAGGGCTACTACGTGGCTGACTATGAGGTCATGAACGGTACGGCGACCGCAACGATCCGCGGCAACATCGTCCGCGTGAATCCGGAGAGCGACTGCACGATCAAGGTCATCTTTGCGGCGAAACCCAGCTATACGGTAACCTACAAGGCTTCCGGCTCCGCGCAGGGTCAGGCGACCGCGCTGCACGGCGACACGATCACCCTGCCCTCCTCCGTGACTGTCAACCCCGAGGGCTGGACGTACATCGGCTGGACGGATACCGAAATTCCGGAAGAAACGGAAACGAAGCCCGTGTATTACGCACCCGGCGCTGACTTTACCGTCACCGAAGATGTCACGCTGTACGCCGTCTATTCCCGCGTTGAGGAAGGCGTCGGCGCGCCCGTCTATAACCTGGTCTCCTCCGCGCCTGCCGACTGGTCCGGCAATTACGTGGTCACGTACCGCACCGTCAACTCCACCTCGAGCCCAATGTACGTGATGAAGGGCGTATCGGTCAGCTCCAACGGCACGGCGATCGAGGGCAACTATAACTGCGACCAGTATGCGGTGACCGGCGCCGTTCTGGACGGCACGACGCTGAAGGACGTTACGGATACGTACGTGTTTACGATGGAACCGCATGGCAGCTATTATTCCATGCAGAATGTCGCGACGGGCATGTATCTCGGAATAAACGGCAACGATTATCTGGCAGGCTATAAGACCTACACGTCCGGCAACTGCGACTGGACGCCCGGTGTCAAGACCAACGCCAGCAGCGCGAAGGTTGCCAAGAGCAGCAGCTATCCGCTCATTTCAATGTACATCGACGGTCCGTATTTCTGGGCGGGCAGCAGCAACAACACTGCCGCGCTCTACGTCCGCTTCTGGAAGGAAACCAATGGCGATGCAACCTACTATACGACGAATCCCGTCGTCACCGTTGAAGAGCCGGCGTTCATGACGCAGTCGCTGCTGCTGGAAGGCAAGATCGGCGTCAGATTCTACGTCAGTCTGCCCGAGATCGAGGGTTACGAGTACACCGGCGTCGATTTCACGATCACCGGCAAGGACGGCGATGACTGCGCGGCAACCGTTCCGTTCTCCACCGATCTGCCGACGAACAGCAGCGGTTATTACGGCTTCACCTACTATGTAGGCGTGATCCAGATGGCGGATACCATCACGGCGACGCTGAACTACACGGTGAAC
>CADAPG010000065.1 GCA_902789675.1 uncultured Eubacteriales bacterium | reverse complement strand
GTGGTGCGATTGGCGGGATTTGAACCCGCAAGGTTTCCCCGACGGATTTTAAGTCCGTTGTGTATGCCGTTCCACCACAATCGCATCGATACTATTGTACACGCATTTCTGCGTTTGTCAACCGCTAAAGCGCGAGGATCGCGCCGATCGCACCGCCCGCAAGAATGAAGAACAGAGGATGGATCTTCGCCGTCTTTTTCCAGAACGCGAAGAACAGGAAGACCCCGTAGATGCCGAGCTTCAGAAGCGAATACCAATCCGCCGAGAACCGAAACTGCAGGAAGTTCGCCTTCACGCCGAGCGCGGTGAGCAGCAGCGAAAAGCCCGCCGCCGTGATGAGTCCGATCGCCGCGGGCCGCAGCGCCCTGAACAGGCTCTGGACGAGATGGGAATCGTAATACTTTTTGATCGCCTTTGCGATCAGCACGATGATGATGACCGACGGCGTGACGAGTCCGAGCGTGGCGAGGATCGCGCCGGGAATGCCGCAGACAAGATAGCCGACGTACGTTGCGGCGTTGACGCCGATCGGTCCGGGCGTGGATTCCGCGATCGCGATGATGTTGGCGATCTCCGCCTCGGTGATCCAGCCGTACGTTGCGCCCATATCGCGGATGAACGGCACGGTGGCAAGACCGCCGCCGACGGCGAACAGACCTGTTTTGAAAAATTCGAGGAACAGCAGCAGAAGGCGCCAAAGATACGTCAGCATCGTTTCAGCCCTCCCCACGCAAGCCCGACGATCGCCGCGCCGAGCACGATGAACACCGGCGAAACGCCGCCCACCGCAACGAACAGGAACGCAAGCAAAAACAGCGCGAACGTCGTGACGTTCGTGACGGATTTTTTGAAGAGCTTATAGACAGATGCGGTGATCAGCGCGCACACGGCAAGGCGGATCCCCGCAAAGATGTGCCCGACGATCTCATACTGCATCAGCGGCTTCAGCACCGCCGCGATCAGCGTGATCAGTACCATCGGCACGGTGATGACGCCGAGCGTCGCCACGATCGAGCCGATGAGCTTCCGCACCTTATAGCCGACGAACGTTGCGGTGTTGACCGCGATAACGCCCGGCGTGCACTGCGCGACCGCCATATAGTCGGTCAGCTCGTCCTCGGTGATGATCCGATTCCGCTCGACCAGCTCGCGGATCAAAAGCGGCAGCATGGAATATCCGCCGCCGATCATCAGCGAACCGATCTTCAGGAACATGAGATACAGCTTCAGAAGACTCATCCGATCCCTCCCGTATGCCCCGCGATGAACGCGAAGAAGTATGCGACCCAGCCCGCCGCAAGCAGCAGCGTGACGATCGCGTCGACCCAGCGGTGTTTGATCCGCACGGCAAGCGTGATGACGAACGGCGCCGTCATGGTGATGATGCGCGCCGAATCCGCCGTGCGTCCCAAAGCAACGATCATCGGCAGCGTGACCGCCATCAGGAATGCGTAGGACGTCGGGATCGTTCCGCACGCGAGCAGCAGCATCGCCGCTCCGAAGAGCAGATACAGAAACTCCGTCAGATAGGTCCCGCAGAGGATCGCCGCGGAGTGTCCGCCGACGATCAGCGTCTGATCAAACGCCGCGTCCGTAAAGCAGAACAGATCCGAAAGCCCGACGCCCGGCGCGCCGAGCGCGACGCGGTACAGCGCGGCGGGATCGCCGAACTTCAGCTTTGCATAGAGCAGCACCAGTCCGACGCCCAGCGGGATCAGCAGGAACGAGATCGTGTTGCCGATCTGCTTCAGAATATACCCCTTCCCCATCTCGCGGTTCGAGCGGATGTTGCCGATCAGGAACGATATGTACGCAAGGACGATCGGGAAGAACAGCAGCAAGCCGAGCGCGTGCGTCAGCACCGCCAGCATGGCGAACAGATTCGCGAGCGGGAACAGTTTTTTGCGGATGAACAGCAGACAAAGGATCGAGAACAGCAGGAAAAGCCCGTCCGGCACCGTCGCCATCAGCACGAGCGAAAACGGCATCAGCAGAAAATACCGGACCGAGCGGCGCGCGATCCTGCGGTCAAAATCGAGCTGCACCAGGTAGTACAGCGAAACGACGGCAAGCGCCGTGAAGAAATAGGAGCCGATGAACCGTGCGTGGTTAAAGTTGAACGAAACGAGCCAGAACGCGTCCGACAGATACCCGTACAGCGGGAACGCCGTCTCCGCATGGTAGAAATCGAGCCAGAGACGCTGGATCTCGAAGAACGTGCCGGAATACCCGAACAGACGGAAGTGTACGATGTACGTCAGCGGAAATTCCAGCAGCCTGACGACCAGGACGAGAAGGAACAGCTTAAAGAGCTCGCGCGTACCGCAGCGGCGGAAGGTACGGTCGCCCTCGCGCCGGAGATGCTCTTCCTCCTCCCCCATCGCCGTCGAGGACAGAGCAGGGACAAGGCGGACGCAGCCCGCGCCGAACAGCGTGAGCAGCAGCGCGGAAACGGCGATCGTTTCCCAGTACCGCGGCATCTCCGCATACAGCGAAAGACCGTACAGGAAAACGAGCACGGTCAATACGCTGATCTGTATGCAGAGATTGAAAATGTTCCTTCTACGCACGAGTTATCGCAGTGCCTTCGGTCTGCCGAAGACCTCGGAAAACAGCACGCCGCGCAGGATATTGTCCGGCGTGAAGTTCAGAAGCGTGTTGCCGCTCTGCGGCACCGTCGCGGGCGCTTTTTTAGCTTCGGAATCCAACGCGCAGAGGTCATGCTCCGGATGCCCGCCGTTCTTTGCGTTCGGATCGTCGGGACGCAGCGCGCAGAAATCATGGTCCGGGTGCATCTGCTGCGCCTTCTGCGCAGGCTTCGGCTGCACGCGCGGTTCCATGCGTACACGCTCCTCCGGTCGCGGTCCTTCCTGTGCGGGTGCCGGAACCCGCACGGTGGGACGTACCGGCGTCGGGGTCTGCTGCCGCGGCGGGACCGGGGCGGCGTTCTGCCGCTCCCGCGCCGCACGTGCCTGCGCTTCTCTCTGTTTTGTTGCCGCCGCATTTCTCGCCACAGCAATGACGATGCCGATGACGATCAGCGGAAGGAGCGCAAAGACAGGCATGGTTTAATGTCCTTTCTTATCCGTAACCGGCGCTGCGGACTTGCCGATGGCGGTACGCATATCGGTGTCGGACATGATGTTCTTCATGTTGTAGTAATCCAGTACGCCGAGCTTGCCGTCTCTCAAAGCTGCGGAGATCGCCTGCGGGACCTCTGCCTCCGCCTCGATGACGCGGGCGCGCATGCGCTGTACCTCTGCGACGTTCTCCTGCTCCTGCGCAACTGCCATAGCGCGGCGTTCCTCCGCCTTTGCCTGCGCGATGCGCTTATCCGCTTCCGCCTGGTCGATCTGCAGCTGTGCGCCGACGTTTCTGCCGACGTCTACGTCCGCGATGTCGATGGAGAGGATCTCGAACGCGGTGCCCGCGTCAAGACCCTTCGAAAGAACGGTACGGGAGATGGAATCCGGGTTCTCGAGAACTTCCTTATGGCTGGACGCCGAACCGACGGTGGTGACGATGCCCTCGCCGACACGCGCGATGATCGTTTCCTCGCCTGCGCCGCCGACCAGACGGTCGATGTTTGCGCGGACCGTGACCTTCGCCTTTGCACGAAGCTCGATGCCGTCCATTGCGACTGCCGCGATGATCGGGGTCTCGATGACCTTCGGGTTGACGCTCATCTGGACCGCGTTCAAAACGTCGCGGCCTGCGAGGTCGATCGCGCAGGAGCGCTCAAAGTCCAGCGGAATGCCCGCGCGCTGCGCCGCGATCAGAGAGTCGACGACGCGGTTCACGCTTGCCTTGCCGCTCGATTTGCCGCCCTTCGCAAGGTAATGCGCCTCGAGCTTGTTCATCGGGATCTTCAATCCCGCTTTGGTCGCCTTGATCATGGGATACACGATGTCCGCCGCGTTGACCTTGCGGATGCGCATACCGACGAGCTGGAAGAGCCCGATCTTGACGCCGCTGGCGCTTGCCGTGATCCACAGCCCGAGCGGGACGAACGAGAAGAAGATGATCAGGAACACGACGATAGCCGCACCGATGATCCAGGGAATGATTGTTTCCATAGTTTCCTCCTGTTTTTATTGGATTGCTTTTAAAAGGTACAGAACGCCCGTGATGAGCAGAATCGCGGCGGGAATCGCAATCAGGATCGCGATCCACTGCCGACGGACGGTTTTCGGTGCCGCAGCGGGTGCGGGTTCCGAAGCCTCCGGAGCGACGACGCCGCACTTCGGACAGACGTCCGTCGTGTAGAGCACGCCGCATTTTTTACAGTACTTCATTGAACGGTGATCTTGGTTCCGTCGACCTTCAGGACCGTTACTTCACAGTCCTTTTCGATGAAGGTCGCCTGCGTTTCGACCGAATACCGCACGCCGTCGAACACCGCGATGCCGCTCGGACGGAGCGGGGTCAGCGTTTTGCCGGTCTTGCCGATCAGATGCTCCAGAGAGCCCGAGGACGGCTTGACGGCTTCCGCTTCGATCTTATCCTTCAGAACGATCGGCGAGCGGAACAGCAGACCCTTTTTCAGAGAAACCATGAACACGATCACCATTGTGATCAGGATCGCGCCGAGCACAACGGTGACGAGGATCGCGGTGACCGGTTCGTTGGTCATGAACTGCATCACGCATACGGCGATCAGGCACAGAACGCCGCAGATGCCGGAAACGCCGAAGCCCGGCATAAAGAGCTCCGCAATGAGAAGCGCAAGCCCCAGGATGCTTAAGATCAGGCACGGCACCCAAAGCGGACCGAATACTGCTGCCATTGTTCTTCCTCCTGTTTTCTTTTTGTTGAATACAGTATATCATATCACGGGCATGAAGAAAAGTATTATTTTCATTTGTTATCGCCGTCTATTTATGATATAATGCAAAAATAAGAGGTTCTATATCATGATTCGACTGCTTTCCAAGATTTTTATACGGAAAACCGAAGCCGATTCGCCGGAGCGCGTGCGCAGCGCGTACGGCGTTCTTTCGGGCTGCTTCGGGATCTTCCTGAACCTGGTCCTGTTCACGCTGAAGCTGATCTTCGGGCTGGTTGCGCATGCCGTGTCGCTGACCGCCGACGCGTTCAACAACCTCGGCGACGCGGGTTCGTCCGTGATCTCGCTCATCGGATTCCGGCTTGCCGCGAAGAAGCCGGACCGCGATCATCCCTACGGGCACGGGCGGATCGAATACCTCGCCGGGATGCTCGTTTCGATCGCGATCATCCTGATGGGCTGGACGCTGTTCCGCAGCGCGCTCAATGTCATTCTGCACGGCGGCGCATCCGCTTATACGGAACATTTCTGGCCGTCGGTTGCGATCATGTGCTTTGCGATCCTTTTGAAACTCTATATGTTCGCCTATAACCGCGCGCTCGCGAAGCGGTTCGACTCGCCCGCGCTGAAGGCGGTTTCGTTCGACAGCCTCAGCGACACCGTCGCGACGACCGCCGTTCTCGGTTCCGCGCTCGTGACGCACTTTGTGAAGCTTCCCGCATGGCTGCAGCTCGACGCGTGGTGCGGTCTGCTCGTTTCGCTGTTCATCCTCTACACCGGTTTCAAATCCGTGCGCGAAACGACCGCACCGCTTCTCGGCAGACGCCCCGATCCGGAATTCGTTTCTGCGATCGAACAGGCGACGCTTTCCTTTGAGGGCATCGGCGGCGTGCATGACGTGATCGTGCATGACTACGGTCCCGGGCGCGTGTTCGTTTCCCTGCATGCGGAGGTCTCCGCCGACGCGAACGTGCGCGAGATCCACGACGTGATCGACAACGCCGAAAAGTACCTGTCCGACCGGTTCAACTGCAGCGCGACGATCCACATGGATCCGATCATCACCGACGACCCGGAGACTGCGAAGCTTCTTCAGAAGACGCAGTCCGTGCTTGCCTCGATCGACGGATCGCTTTCGATGCACGATTTCCGCGTGTCGCCCTCCCCCGAAGGCCGCACGCTGCTGTTCGACGTCGCCGCGCCCTTCGGCTATGCAGGCGACGACAGCACGCTTTCCGAGCGGATTGCCGCCGCGGTTTCCGACGCCATACCCGGCTGCCGCGCCGTTGTGACGGTCGATCGCGCCGATCCGAATCCCGAATCCCTCCCGAAAGGAGAATCCCGATGAAGCCCGTCCTGTGTCTCGGCGATATCTGCGCCGATCTGATCATTCCGTACGCCGCCGCGCTGAAGGCGAAGTCCGATCCCGCGTCCTGCGTAAACGCCGACGTGCGTCCCGCGGAGGGCGGCAGCGTTGCCAACACCGCCTGCGCGATCGCAAGGCTTGACGTCCCCGTGCTGTTTGCCGGAACCTGCGGGCTCGACGCGTACGGGCAGATGCTGAAACGCGGGCTCGAGCGCGAAGGCGTCGACACCTCGCTTTTAAGGATGGAACCGGATAAGCCCACGCAGCTGGTGCTTCTGGTGCTCAACGAGCAGGGCGACCGCACGGCGTTCGCGTGCCCGGCGCATCTCGGCTCGCAGCATTCGATCCTGCCCGATCAGATCCCTGCCGATATCGTCGAACGCATTTCGTGGCTGCACGTGACCGGCATGATGCTCCGGGAGGATCCCGCCGCCTCGACGCAGCTCGACCTGATGCGCCGCTGCAGAGAAGCGGGCGTTCCCGTTTCCTTCGATATCAACGTGCGCGTGGAGGCGCTGCAGAACGAGCTGTTCGCAAAGAATCTCGGGCTGGCGAAGGAGCTTGCCGACTATATCCTCGGATCGTCGTTCGACGAAATCCCACTACTGGCGGGCGAGCGCGACGCGGAGCTTGCCGCGCAAAAGCTTGCCGCGCACGGCGCCGCGGTCATCTCGCGAAGCGGCGATCAGGGCGCCGATCTGTTCCGGAACGGAACGCGCATCCACGCCCCCGCCTTCCCCGTCACCGTTGCCGATACCGTCGGCGCGGGCGACACCTTCGACGGCGCGTTCATCGCCGCGAAGCTTTCGGGACTCTCCGACGCGGACGCGATGCAGGAGGCGAACGCCGCCGCCGCGATCTGCGTATCGAAGCCCAGCGGCAGAGGCTCCCCCGCGCGGGCGGAGCTGGACGCGTTCCTGGCGGGATAACGATTTTTGCTCACACGTTTCATAAGGGCGATTTTCAAGTGTGCGGAAACAGCACCATTGCAGTGATCCCGACCTCCTTCTGACGAGGGAGGTGTCACCGAAAGGTGACGGAGGGAGAGACGACTACCCCTCCGTCTCGCTTCACGATCCGGCTCCCCTGACAAGGGGAGCTTGTTTTTCACCGGAAATGTACACTTACGCCCTGCTTTTCAGCGGCGATCCTCCTGCGTCGAATATGCGATTCAAAACCGAAAGCTGTTTTGCCGATTGCAAACAATAAAGATAAAACCGTGATCGCTGCTCCTTCTGTCCGGTCAATCCTCATATTACAAACGATCTGACCACTTAACAGCACCCTTACCGGTGCGTTTTTTTATTCCGGCGCGGCAGAGATGCGGAATAATTGTAAAATCTTTCCGCGCCCGGTTGACATTTCGTGCAAAGTGTGTTAATTGTATTAGTACAGTTAATACAGAAAGGAGCATGCCATGTTCACCATCGACAAACTGTCCCGTACGCCGATCTATGAACAGCTGATCACGCAGTTCGAATACGGGATCCTGTCCGGTGAGATCGCGCCGGACGGAAAGCTGCCGTCGGTGCGCGATCTTTCGCAGGAGCTGTGCGTCAATCCGAATACGCTGCAGCGCGCGTTCAACGAGATTGAGAACCGCGGGCTTTGTTATTCGGTGCCCGGCAGCGGACGGTACATCGCCAAGGACGCCGTGAGCGCCCTGCAGGCGCGGTTCGACCGCTCGCTGAGCGAGTTTTACGCGACCGTGGAAGCGCTGAAATCGCAGGGTATTTCCGAACAGATCCTGAAGAAAGCGATCGAGACCGTCTATCAATCACCACGAGGAAAGGAGAATGTACAATGATTCAGATATCCGATTTGATCAAGCGGTTTGACGAGAAAACCGTTCTCAACCGTCTGAACTGCACGATTCCGGAGGGCTGTGTTTACGGGCTGGTCGGCTCGAACGGCTCCGGCAAATCGACCCTTTTACGGCTGATCTCCGGCATCTACCGTCCCGAAAGCGGAACGATCACGATCGACGGACAGCCGGTCTTTGACAATCCCGCCGTCAAGAACCGCATCGTCTTTGTACCCGACGAGCTGTTCTTCCTGCCGCACACGAATCTCCGGCGCATGGAAAAGCTTTACGCTTCGGTTTACGAGCGGTTCTCGCATGAGCGGTTTGAAGCGCTGCTCAAGGATTTCGGGCTGGACCCGGAAGCGAACCTGAACACGTTTTCAAAGGGCATGCGCCGTCAGGCGGCGACGATCCTCGCGCTTTCGTGCCGCGCTGACTTCATTCTCTTCGACGAGACGTTCGACGGGCTCGACCCCGTGATGCGCAACCTCGTCAAGAGTCTTCTGTACCGCGAGGTGCTCGAACGCAATGCGACCGCCGTCATCACGAGCCACTCCCTGCGCGAGCTTGAGGACACGTGCGATCAGCTTGCGCTGCTGCATGCGGGCGGCATCATCTTCGAAAGCGACGTTGATCACCTCAAGACCTCGCTGTTCAAGGTGCAGGTGGCGTTCAGCGACGATTACGACGACTCGCGCTTTGAAGGCATCGACGTCCTGAACTGCATCAAGCGCGGCAGCGTCGCTTCTCTGATCGTGCGCGGTGACCGCGACGAGACCGAGGCGAAGATCCTGGCGATGGGACCGGTGCTCTTTGAGATCCTTCCCCTCTCGCTCGAGGAGGTCTTTGTCTACGAAATGGGTCAGCGCGGATATGAGTTCTCCGAAGTTCTGAAACAGGAGGTGCAGTAAGATGCGTAATCCTTTGATCCATCGCGGCTTCTTCCGTGAAATGGTCCGTCAGCTCCGCACAAAAGGATTGGTCGGGACCTTTATCCTTGCCGGCGTGAACCTGATCGTCTTCTCGGTCCTGATCACGCGCGATCCGCTTGACGGCGTTATGTCGAATCTGGATCCGCGGCTGATGGCGCTGCCGATGCTGCTGTTCCTCTATGTCATGTCGCCGATCATGGTGTTCGGCGCGTACCGCTGGCTTTGTAAACGCGTAATGAGCGATTTCTACCACGCGCTCCCGCTTTCAAGAACGCAGATCTACGCTTCCGCAACGGCTGCGATCTTCCTGTGGCTTCTCATTGCGCTCGGCTCCTACGCCGTCGTCAACGCGCTTCTGTTCACCGTCTTCGGCATGCCGTTCAACTATCTGCTGTACCTGTGCGTGTTCCTGAACATGCTGCTTGCGGCGATTGAGATCGTTGCGGCGTTCTCGATCGGAAGCGCGCTGTGCGGCAGACGGTTCGCCGCGTTCTTCCAATCGGTCACGGTGCTGTTCCTGCCGAGGATCCTTCTGACCGCGTTCTGGATGTTCGTGGAGGGCGACAGCTGGCTCGCGACGCCGTTCTCGCTGCTGCCGTTCTTCCTGAACCCGGCGTTCAACATTGCGGCGACGCCGATCCATTCGCTGATCTACAACATCGATTTTGCGAACGTTCCGGCGATGCTCTACTCGCTCGTATACGGCGCGGCGCTTCTGACGCTCGGCTGCATCGCGTTCCGCAGACGCAAGTCTGAGCTTGCGGAAAATCCGTATGCAAGCAAGGTCCTGCAGACTGCGGCGCGCGTGATGGTCGGTATGTGGTCGCTTATTTCGGTCATCGTACTTCTGAACCTGCGCGTCGCATCGATTGCAGAAGCCGACGAGGTCTTTTCTGCCTATATGCTGGCGCCCATGACCGTGTCCGCCGTCATCTTCTCCTTCATCTTCTACTGCCTCTATGAGCTGATCTCGTCCAAAAAGTGGAAGCCGGTCGTGAAGGCGATGCCGTTCTACGGGCTGTGCATCGTGCTCGCGCTGTTCTACATCTTTGTGCCGAACTGGATCGCGGATCTCCGTAAGCCCAGCGAGGTCTCCGCCGATGAGATCAAATCCTACCGGTTCAACAGCGAATCTTCGCTGCTGCTGCCGTTCGGAATCGAAAACACGCGCTCCTATCCGGATTACCTTCTGGAGCATCATACGTTTTCCGATCTGCGCGGCAAGGCGCTGATTGCAACGCAGTCGAAGAAGTATCAAAGCCGGCACTCCTATGATTCCTTGTTTTATAGCGATTGCGCCGTCGTCAGGGACGGAGGTCTGTTCCGCAAGGTCGTCTATCTGCCGGATTCTTCTCCCTCCCCCATAAACGGTCCGACAAGAAAGCAGATCTATAATACCTGCATGAACGATCCCGCTTTTGCCGATAAGCTTCTGTCCTATCCGAAGGGCATGATCTGGTATTCTTGCAACGGATTGACGGCGGCGGAAGCAAAGGAGGTCGGACGGCTGTTCCGCGAGGACTTCGAAAAGCTGACGCCGGGGCAGCGCGAAACGCTGATCAACACGCGAAACAGCCTGATCGATACGACGTCTGACGCGAATGTGATCGGTCTCAGAATCACGCTGTACGGCTGTGTCGGGACGAACAATTACTATATTACTTACAAGCTGAACGAGCTGACGCCGAACGCAACGCGCTGCATGCTGGACTACCTGAACGCGCGATACGAGAAGGATGTGCGTCAGGGCCTCCGTGACTTTGTCCGCTGGATGGAGCATCCGGACGACAGCATGTCCTTACGTACGATTTACATCGGAACTTTGATTCGCCGAAGGAAGCGCATCCCGCCGAATACCAGATGCTGAAAGCGCTCAGCGAAGCGCCGCTGGCAACCGATCCGGCGCATTGCGTAACGGTACGGATATTCGATTATCACTATTCCGGTTCGATCTTCGGTACGGCAAGCGTGGAATCGATGACCATCGGGCTGAACGCGGACGAACCGCTGATGAAGATGATCCTGCAGTGGATGCGCGAGCAAAAGATCGACGACGTCGCCGTTTCCTACGACGGCGTATAACGAAACACAAAAAGGAGCTTCCGCAGGGAGGCTCCTTTTTCTGTATAAACCGAATGATCTCTCCCTCCGCCTCGCTTCGCTCGGCACCTCCCTCGTCAGAGGGAGGTAAATGTCGACTTCGTTTTTCGACCTCCCTTGTGAGGGGAGGCGGACCGCTTGCGGTGGTGGTGTAGTTGCGGCGTCCGGCTTTTGCAAAGCATCATTCATCCATCCGCGAAAAGCTTGCCGCTTTTCTGCGCGTCCAACTCATCCGGCTCCGCTCACGCTTCGCCACCTTCCCCATATCGAGGGGAAGGCAAGGAAGGTATCAACAAACCATATGGATACCGCGAATTCTCCTGCGGACATAAAAAGAAGATCCTCCCGGAGGAGAATCTTCCCGATCATTCCGAAGGTATTTATCGCCGTTCCGGCGTGCGCTTGCCCGCGAACGCGAGGAAGAAGAGATACGCGCCGACAAGCAGCAGCAGCGCGGCAAAGACATAGTAATGCGTGGACGAGACCGGAGTCACCGGCTGGATCAGTTCG